>JBBSNT010000068.1:0-14552 GCA_038260485.1 Aggregatilineales bacterium
GAGAATGCTGGCGCTGCTCGACGTATCGAGCTGCACCGTTGCGATGTCTTGCAGTTGATAATCGCCAATCAAGTAGCTGGCGAGCGCTTGTCCCTGCACGGCATCCGCCGCGCGCGACCGGAACAGCAGCCCCGTCGAATCGGTCGCAAGCACGGTATCGCCCGTCGTCGGCGTCAAGATCGGCACGCCCAACAGCTGCAACGTGTTTAGCCCGTTCAGGACTTCTTCATTGGTTTCAGGTCCAATCACGGCGACGACGTCGGCGTCGCGCATGTTCTCGATAGCTGTTGCGGGGTCGAGTGTGGCGTTCGATGGCTCGATCACAAGGTCGAGTTGGAACACCGTCCCATCTGCGCCGCGAATACCTCCAGCATCATTGATCGTGCGCACGGCGAGGCGCGCGCCGTTGCTCAGCGCACCGCGTTCGTTGTCCAATACGCCAATCCGAAAGAGGGGAAAGTCTTGTGCGCTGGCATTTTGCGCGACAACGCCTTGCAGCATCAGCAGCACGCTGATCAGCGCAATCATTGCCCAGAGGAGAGGTCTACGGTTTCGGTTCATGGTTTATCCCTATGTACTATTGCGGAGCGCTTGTAGATTACGGTTTTTATTATACGCTACCTCTGCAAATTGTGCTGGTCGAATCTTGATTTTCGAATATTAATCAATATACTGGCAGGTAGATTGCCGCTCGTTTAACCCAAACTATGATTCATATTGAGTCAATCTGTGCTTCACATCATCCCTTGAGGTTGGGACGGCGCTATAATTGATGTTGACTGAAAAGCAAGCGATCACGATGCGCTCTCGGAGAAGACAATGCTGCTCATGATTGGCTTCACCACTGCGGAACGCGATGTTACAAACGGATACACAACTCGCGCGTCTAAGTGGTAGACGAGCAGCCTAGTGAAAGAGGAACATAGATTATGCCAGAGACAAGCTACCTGACTGCCGAAGGTGCAGAAGAACTCAAGCGCGAGCTTGATAGGCTGATCAACGTGCGCCGCCCTGAACTCGCGCATAAGCTGACCGAGGCGGTCGCGCAGGGTGACCTTAAAGAAAATGCCGACTACCACGACGCTAAAGAGCAGCAGGCGTTCATTGAAGGACGCATCAATTATTTGGAGAATGTGCTGCGCGCGGCGGTCATTATCTCGAACACAGGCACGACCGATGTGGTGACGGTCGGCTGTCACGTCACCATCGTCGAGGACGGCACGGACGACGAGGAAGTCTACGCGATTGTCGGCGCTGCTGAAGCGAACCCCAGCGAGGGGAAAATTTCCAACCTCAGCCCGATCGGGTCGGCGCTGATTGGTGCGAAGAAGGGCGAAAAAGTCCGCGTCCAAACGCCAAGCGGTCAAATCGTCTTCAAGATCAAGAAGATTAACTAGCGCAGCAGCGGTCTATGACTTAGGGGCTAGACCGTGCAACCTTTGTCTGCCTTTTGCGCCTGTGAATCAAAAACGGGACACTTGATGGAGTGTCCCGTTTTTCTTGCGCGAAGAAATCTGCCTTCACGCGGATTAAGTGATGGGTGTGAAGTCGCCCGTACCCCCGAATGGATCGTCGTCAGGGTTCTGAGCGGGCGGCGGGGCAGGCGGCGGCGTAGGGCTAGACGGTCGCAGTGGGGCAGGGGTCACGCTGTAGCCCCCTGACGGTGGCGGCTGATAGGCTGGCAGCGGTTGTTGGGGTTGCGTTGGCTGTGGCGGTGGTTGATACGCCGGCATCTGCGTCGGTGTTTGCTGCGGTCTAATTTGCGGCTGGGCAGGCTGTTGGACAGGGGTTTGCGCGGGCGGCTGATAGCTCGACTGCTGCGGGCGCGGTTGGAACGATGCCTGCTGCGGCATGACGACGGTCTGCGCCTGCGGTTGAGCGCTCGGCACGCTGGCAGGGACGCCGCTTGCTTCTTTGCGCCACGCCGCGAGTTCAATCGTCATTTTCTCTAAGTAACTGTTGGGCGGCAGCGGACCCGTCCCGTACTGCATATCGACAATCCGCGCTTGTAGACGCAGCGTGTTGGTTTCCATCGTCACCGACGCGCCGGGCTGCGCCAGCACAAGGTCGCCCTTTGCTTCGAGTTTCGAACGCAGCGCCGGATCGTTGAAGGCGTATTCCGAAACGAACACCTTCGTCACCGTGCGCACAAAGTCGTCTTTGTCGAACAACCAGACTTCAATCGCTGCCGCGCGTGCTGGATCACCCGTACCAATCGTTTCAGAGATCAATGCGCCGCATTCACCGAGGAAACGTTCTTGTTCGTCTTCAATGGTGTACGATTCGTCGTAAGTGCCGTAGCCCTGCGTAAAGGTGGACATCTTCTGCATCAGCGGCGGCCCGAGGTCGCTGGTGCCGGTGAAGTCTGTTTTCTTCGTTTCCATCAGCTTGGCGGCTTCGACGCGCGCTTTACGCTCTTGAACGACCGCTGCGCTGACCTGTTCGCCGCGCTGCCGCCTTACCAGCGGCTCGATCAAGTTCGGGTAGATGAACATACCCCAGATGATGGCGACGATACTGCCGACGATCACCACGATGATAGGCGCGATGATGAAGGGCAGAATATTGCTGATTGGGTTCGGTTCTGGCGCGGCGACCGCCAGTGGTTCGGCTTGTTCCGCGAGCGGGCGAATCGCTTGGAGTTTCGCTTGGTTGGCTTCTTCGCCCGGTTCAGCACTGAGTCGATCCACAATACCGAGCGGATCATCGACGCGCGCGAGCAGATCGATGATATTTGAACTGATGTCGGCGTTTGTTTCTTGTGCGTAACGGTCGGACAGCAGCTTGACCCATTCGTCCTGCCAGCTTTGATGCAGGGTGCGTGGGTCAGAGTCGTAGTAGACGGTCGGTGCAAGGACGTAAGCCCAGAATAGACCGATTAACAAGCCGCCGATCAACACCGCAAGCGTTTTCCTGCTAGGCAAGTAAGGCTTGAGCAGAACGACGAATATCCCGTTGTATGTATCTTTGAGGAATTGCATAACGATGCGACCTTTCGTCCGACGCCGACACTTTAAGATTGTAGCGGAAATCGCGTCAGGGCGACAATAATAGATTTAGGCTATCCCTATTTGTTAGAAAATGCAAACGAGGCAGGGGGATTAACCTGCCTCGTGAAGCTTTATAAGGGACGTATCGCTTTAAACTGGCTCGATACTTTCTTCAGCCGCTGATGGCAGCTTGTCGATCTCGAAGGTGTGCTTGCACACCGTGCATTCTGCCTTGTTCCGTCCGGCTTCGACCAGCAGCCCGCCGCAGTCAGGGCAAGGCTGGGGCAGCGGACGCTTCCAACTGGTAAATTCGCACTCAGGATAGCGTGAGCAGCCGAAGAACATGCGCCCGCGCCGTGTCCGTCGCTCGATGATCTCGCCCCCATGCTCCGTGCCGCACAACGGGCACGAGACGCCGATCCGCTCCAAGAACGGTTCCGTGTGGCGGCAGTTCGGATAATCCGAGCAGCCGATGAATTTGCCGAAGCGTCCATACTTGATCACCAGTTGATTACCGCAGACCGGGCATTCGCGCCCGATTTCTTCCTCGACGTTCATCGACGGAATGACCGCGTGCGCCGTCTTGAGTTCTCGCGCGAACGGATCGTAGAACGACCGCAGCATCGGACGCCACTCGCGCTTGCCCTCAGAGATGTCGTCCAGTTCATCTTCCATCTTGGCAGTGAACTGGTAGTCCATGATCTCCGGGAAATACTGCACCAGCAGGTCGTTGACGATCTTGCCGGTATCCGTCGGGATCAAGCGTTTGTCCTGCTTGGCGACGTACTCGCGGTCTTGAATGACGGCGACCGTTGGAGCGTACGTGCTTGGACGACCAATGCCGTATTCTTCCAGCGTCCGCACGATGCTCGCTTCGGTATAGCGCGGCGGCGGCTGCGTAAAGTGTTGTTCGGGCAGCAGTTCCAGTAGGTCGAGCAGTTCATCGACCGTCATATCCGGCAGGATACGTCCCTCGTCGTCATCGGCGGCGGCGTCCTCGTCGCGTGCATCCTCGTAGAGTGCCAGAAAGCCGCTGAACTTGATCGTGCTGCCGCTCACGCGCAGGTGATAGGGTCGGTTGTCTGCCGACAAACCTGCGTCGATGTCTACGCGCAGTGTATAGTAGACGGCGTTTTCCATTTGGCTGGCAACGAAGCGCTGCCAGACCAACGTATACAGGCGAAGCTGATCGTGTGACAGGGCTTTCTTGATCTCGTCTGGAGCGCGGCTCACACCTGTCGGGCGGATTGCCTCGTGGGCTTCCTGCGCACCCTTTGCTTTCGTTTTGTAGATCGGCGCACGTTTGGGCATGTATTCCTTGCCGAAACGCCCGCTGATGTAATCACGCGCTTCTTTCTGCGCCTGCTCCGAAACCGACGTGCTGTCGGTTCGCATGTAGGTGATCAACCCGACCGAGCCTTCCGTGCCCACGTCGATGCCTTCGTACAACTGCTGAGCAATCGCCATCGTTCGTTTTGCCGTGAAGCCGAGCCGCCGCGATGCTTCCTGCTGAAGCGTGCTGGTCGTGAACGGCGCAGACGGTCGGCGCACGCGCTCGCCGCGCTTGATGTCCGCGACGCTGAAGGTACTCCGTTGTAGGATGTCAAGATGCGGCTGAACGTCCCTCTCTGAGCCGAAACTCACGTCGCTGTTGCCAATTTTGAGCAAGCGCGCGTTGAAGGATTTATGCGTGTCCTTGCCGTTGTGCTGCTGTTTACGCAGTTTGGCATCGAGCGTCCAATATTCCTGCTGGACGAATGCCTCGACTTCGCGCTCGCGGTCAACGATCAAGCGCACGGCGATACTCTGCACGCGCCCCGCCGAAAGGCGATTACGCACTTTTTCCCACAGCAGTTCAGTCACGCTGTAGCCGACCAAGCGGTCAAGGATACGCCGTGCCTGCTGCGCATTGACGAGGCTCATGTCGATGTCGCGCGGGTGGCTGAACGCCTCTTGAATCGCCGGTTTGGTGATCTCGTGAAAGACCACTCGCTGCACTTTCGTGTTCGGCTGGTTATCGAGGTCGGTCGCCGCCATCAAATGCCACGCAATCGCTTCGCCTTCGCGGTCAGGATCGGTCGCGAGATAGACCTCTTTCGCCCGCTCCACCGCATTCTTGATGTCTTTAACCGTGTCTCGTTTATCGTTCGGGACACGGTATTTCGGCTCGAAATTGTTCTCCACGTCGACCGAAATCTGCGAAACCAGCAGATCGCGGACGTGCCCCTTCGATGCCTTGACGGTATAGCCGCTGCCGAGAAACTGCCCGACACTGCGCGCCTTCGCTGGCGATTCAACGATCACGAGCTTGCCAATCGATTTACTTGGGGCTTTAACGCCCTTTGTGGTTCGCTTCGCCGCGCTTTTGCGCGTGGTTTTGGCGCTTTTCGATGTGCTTTTTGCAGCGCGTGTCGTCTTGGCTTTTGCCTTCGCTTTTGGCTTGGCGGCGGGCAGTATTTCGGGTTTCGGTAGGTTGGCGTGAGCTTCGGTCGCACCCATTCGGAACAGCGTCGTTCCACACACGGGGCACGATCCTTTAATACCCGGCGTACCGCGTGACGTGAAGGTTGGCTGCGGATTTGCGATTTCGCGTTTGGTCTTGCATTTTACGCAGTATGCTTCAAGTGTCATGCCAATTCCTAGTTAATTCGTCTAGAGATAGTTTTCGTTCTTCATATCGCGCAGCATGTCAACAACTTTCTTGACATCCTGCGTGCGATCCTTCTTACATATCATGAGCACATCTTGGGTATCGACGATCACGAGGTCTTCAACGCCAATCGTCACAGTTAGCTTGTCACTGTAAACCAGTGTGTTCTTTGTGTCAATTACGAGACGGTTGGGCGAGCTACCTTTGAAACCATTTCCATCCGTATCGAGGTTGAGTACGTCGAACAGGGCATCCCAACTGCCAACATCGCTCCAACCAATGTCCACCGGGATCACCGCGATCCGCTCGGTCTTTTCCATCACCGCAGTATCAATCGGCAGTTTGGGCATCTGTTCCCATACTTCCGTCAGCCGTGTTTCGTAGTCTGGCGTATCGATGGAAGGCATCAATTCCAGCATCAAAGCGTGAATTTCGGGCTGATGCAGCGCGAATTCTTCAAGCGCCCGGCTGGTTCGCCAGATGAACATTCCCGAATTCCAACTATACTCGCCGCTGCGAATGAAACGGACAGCGGTTTGAGTATCCGGCTTCTCCGTGAATTCACGCGATTTATAACAGGTGAATCCGTCAATCACGCTGACTTTCGCGCCGCGCCGGATGTAGCCGAAGCCCGTTGCGGGGATCGACGGTGAAATACCAAGTGTGACGATGTAATTGTCTTGCGCCAGTTGGTTCGCCGCGCTCAAGACTTGGCAAAATCGCTCCTTGTAGGCGATATGATGGTCAGCCGTCAGCAGGGCAATCGTTGCCTCTGGATCGCGCTTATGGATCACGGTTACCGCCAGCGCTGCCGCTGGAGCGGTGTTCCTGCCGTAGGGTTCGGTGATGAAGTTTTCCAGCGGGATTTGCGGCGCGTCTGCGTGCATGGCTTCGACATATTTGCTGCCAGTCACGACGAAAATCTGCTCTGGCGCGAACAGCGGCGCGAGCCGCTCGACGCTGACCCGGAACATGGAGGATTCTTCGACCAGTGACAGCAGTTGCTTCGGCACTTCTTCACGGCTCATCGGCCACAAACGTGTACCGCCACCGCCAGCCAAAATGACAGCATAGAAATGATCCACGGCTAAACCTCAGCTTACTCTAGAATCTCACCAATCGATAGCTGCCCCGACCATCTTCTTCGACGTAACCCTGAAGTTCGAGCAGCGTGAGCGTGCTCATTACGGCGGCAGCGGGAAAACCGCTGCGTCGCACCAGTTCGTCGATGTGCAGGGGTTCCGGGTGCAGAAATCCCAGTAACGCGCGTTCTTGCTGTCCGGCAGGGGCTATCCGTTCCGTTAGCACTCGCGCTTCGACGTTGCGATGAGCGATATTCAACTCGTCGAGAATGTCCTCGACAGTCATCACCAATTTTGCGCCGTCCTGAATCAGACGGTTTGTGCCAGTTGCGGCGGGGTTGAAGATGCTGCCCGGTACGGCGAAGACGTCGCGCCCTTGCTCACCGGCAAAATCTGCGGTGATCAACGCGCCGCTGCGTTCCGGGGCTTCAGCGACCAACACGCCCAGCGAAAGCCCGCTGATGACGCGGTTGCGGCGTGGAAAATGCCGCGCTTCCGGGCTGCTGCCCAGTGGGAATTCGCTGATCAGCGCCCCATTCTGGATGATCTGCTGCGCTAACGCGGCGTGATCAACCGGATAAATCCGATCAACGCCGCAGCCTAAGACGGCGAGTGTTCGCCCACCCACCTCAAGTGCGCCGCGATGCGCGGCAGCATCAATGCCGTGTGCCAGCCCGCTGATAATCGTGACGCGCTGCTGCGCCAGTGCTCGCGCGAAAAAAGTTGCACTGTCTCGCCCGTAGGTTGTCGCTCGTCGTGTCCCGACAATAGCGAGCGCGAGATCGTCTTCTGGGGTCAGCGTGCCTTTAACGTACAGTGCCAGCGGCGGATCAGCCGAAGTCTTAAGCAGAGCAGGGTATTCCACGTCTTCGGGTGTCACCAGCCGCGCGCCTGCCTGTTCGATTTTTGCGAGTTCCGCTGCTAAATCAATTTGAGCGCGCGTTCGCAGGAGGGCTGCCGTCGTTTCTCGGTCGAGCCGTGCCCCGTGAAGCTGTGCTTCGCTGGCGTGCCATGCTCTGCCGAGATCACCGAAAGACTGCGTGAGTATGAGCAGTCGCTTCGGTCCAATTCCCGGCACGAGGCTAAAGCCGAGCCAATACTTAGGGTCGTTCACGCCGGTGACCGGGAAACTTGAGCAATATTGCGCCAGCATATCCCAATGCTCAAGATGCTGTCAAGGGGTGAGGCGACCCGCTGATGACGGGCTTTTGTGGGTAGGCTGTGCAGTTTTTGAGCGGTTGACGGTTTATTCGCTGTCGTTTTCGGTCGAACCCGGCAGCAGTCCTTCAGGAAGATGCACCACCACGAGACCCGCTTCAATGTTCGTGCTGATGATGATCTGGTCGATTACGGGGATCAGGACTTCGCCATACTGCGGGCTGTTCACCACGTAAACGTCGTTTGCGCCCGTTTCTAGAACGTCCACCAGTTTTCCCAGCGCTTCACCGTCATCGGTTTGCACGTTCAAGCCGAGCAGTTGATACAGGTAAAACTCGCCTTCTTCCAGAGGTATAGCGTGTTCCATATCCACCAGCACGAACAAGCCGCGCAGCCATTCCGCCTCGGTGCGGTCGGGAATTTCGCGCAACTTGAGCAAGACGTAATCGCCGTTCATGCGCATCCCCTGCACGTGATACGCTTTCGGAGTCGTCGGCTCGGTCGTGTCGGCGAGGTAGACCGTCTCCAACTCGGCGATCCGTTGGGGATAGTCTGTCAGCACGCGCATTCGCAGTTCGCCGCGTACGCCGTGTGGTCGTAAAATCTCGCCGAGCAGTAAATAGGATGGTTTCACAGGTTGACTTTGAGTTAGCTGATCTTGAGGATAATCCGCTTCGCGCTAGGATTCTCCGCCGCACGCAGCAGAGTCCTTAGAGCGTTAGCGACGCGCCCGCTTTTGCCAATAATGCGTCCCGTGTCATGTTGGGCGACGCGCAGTTCCAAAATAATAGACGATCCCGTATCTTTACGTCTTACTTTGACTTGCGTCGGGTCGTCCACCAAACTTTTAGCAACGTACTCAATTAATTCTTCCATGAAAGTTTGTCCTCTCAAAAGCCGAACCACAGAGGGCACACTGTGCTCTCTGTGGTTAATGTTTTGACGTGCGGCTGACTACGCCTTGGGCTTGAACTTGCCTTCACCATCTGCCGGAGCAGGATAGGTTGTGCGTGGGTCAACCGGCGCTGCCGCAGCTTTGGCGGCATCCGCTTCAGCGACGAGCGCTTCCAGCGATTCACCCTTCTTGAGCCGTGCGAAGCGCTCAAGCGTGCCCGTCCGACGCAGCAGAGGAATCAGACCTTCGCTCGGCTGTGCGCCAACGCTCAGCCAGTAAAGGACACGGGCTTCGTCGATAACGTCGGTCGACGGGCGCGTGCGTGGGTTGTAGTAACCGATTGCTTCGATGAATCCACCATCACGAGCGGCATGTTGATCAGTGATGACGATCCGGTAGCTGGCTTGATTCTTCAAGCCGACACGACGTAAACGAATACGAACCATTTAGGTATAACTCCTTGATGATATACGCTCCCATGCACGCCCGCTTAGGCGTGGGAAGCCACTGAGAAAAAAGCACTCAGTTGCGGTAGGGATACATTGTGCAAGCCATCTGGCAATCGAACGCAATCCGCAGGATTGCCGATTGCCAGATGGCATTGCGCAGCAATGCCCTAGCGCATCAGACCGGGAGGCAGACCACCGGGCATGCCCGGCATTTTCCCTTTACGCATCTGACTCATGAGTTTTTGCATATCTTGGAACTGCTTCAAGACTTCATTGACGTCTCGAACCTCGACACCGCTGCCGACCGCGATACGCTTACGGCGGCTGGCGTTGAGGATTTTGGGATTTTGCCGTTCTTTTGTCGTCATCGAGTTGATAATCGCCTCGACGCGGCTGATCCGTTTTTCCATGTCTTGCTGGTCAATCTGGTCGCGGAAGCGGCTCATGCCGGGAACCATGTCCAATAGCTGCGTGATCGACCCCATGCGGCGAATTTTCCGCAGTTGATCGAGAAAGTCTTGCAGCGTGAACTGATTCTGCATCAGCTTCTTTTGCAGCTTTTCCGCTTCTTCTTCGTCGAACTCGGCTTCGGCTTTCTCGATCAGCGACATGACGTCGCCCATACCGAGAATGCGCTGTGCCAGCCTGTCCGGGTAGAATGGCTCGAAGGCGTCGATTTTCTCGCCCGTGCCGAGGAACTTGATCGGCACGCCCGTGACCGCGCGCATCGAAAGCGCCGCGCCACCGCGCGCATCCCCATCGACTTTCGTCAAAATCAAGCCCGTGATGCCGAGTCGTTCGTTGAAGCCCTGCGCGATATTGACGGCTTCTTGCCCCGTCATCGAGTCCGCCACCAGCAGGATTTCCACTGGGTTGGTGCGCCGCTTGATCTCCTCAAGCTCGTTCATGAGCGACTCGTCGATTTGCAGACGACCCGCCGTGTCGATGATCACGACAGCGGCGTTTTGCTCTTTAGCGATCTTCAGACCGTGAACGGCGATGTCCGGCGGTTTCACCTTCGTGCCTTCTTCGAAATAGGGCACTTGAATCTGCTTCGCCAGCGTGACCAACTGGTCAACGGCGGCGGGACGGTAGGTGTCGGCGGCGATCAGGAACGGCGAGCGCCCTTCGCGGCGCAGCGTCAATGCCAGTTTTGCGCCGGTCGTCGTCTTGCCCGACCCCTGCAAACCCACCAGCATGATCACGTGCGGCTTGGTGCTGCCAGAGAAGTTCAGCTTCGCGCCTTCACCGAGCGTTTCCAGCAGTTCCTCGTGAACGATTTTGACAACCTGCTGACCGGGTTTCAGGCTCTTGCCAACGTCCGCGCCAATCGCGCGTTCTTTGACGCGACGCACGAAATCCTTGACGACCGGCAGCGAGACGTCTGCTTCGAGCAGCGCCAGCCGTACCTGTCGCATTGCAGCATCGACGTCTTTTTCCGTCAGCTTGCCGACGCGCCCTAAGCCGTCGAAAACTTCTTGGAGACGATTGGTCAGTTGTTCAAACATCGTGTGATCCACCCTCAACAGCAGCGATCATTGTAGTGGAGCGAGGGGTGTACGTCAAGGGAAACGCTGTGTGCACCAGAGTGCAAGATCACAAGGCTGTTCAGTGCTACTTTTTGGCTACAATGGTAATGGGCGTCATAATCTGCTCGTAGGGGATCGACTTCTGAAAAACAAAGCGCTCATCTGCATCATTCTCGCGAGTCTGCTTTTCCGCGTCGTCTTGATCTCGCGCGGTGTCCAGAACACGCCCGATGACGTGCGCTATTTGCGCGCGCTTGACCTGATGAACTCGCACGATTTCGGCGCGCTGCTAACGACCTACGATCATCTCGGCTTCACGCTGATCAGCTTCGTCCCCGCCGCTTTTCATCGTTTCGCCGCGCAAACCAGTGGGCAGCCGCTCGATACCTTATTCGCCGTTCCCGCGCTCATCCTCAGCCTCGCGTCGCTTGGCTGTATCGTCCTCGTCCATAAAATCGCCCTGCGCGTCGGCGCGTCTGACCGCGAAGCGCTGATCGCGGCGCTGCTCTGCGCGCTCACCAACTGCCTCTACTACTGGTCGCCCTACGTCTTGCCCTACGATGCTAGTATGTTCACGGCGCTGTTAGCGCTTTACGTCGGCTTGCGCGGTGATCACATCAAGCGTCGAGCCTTCTATGTCGGCTTGCTCGGCTTCAGCACCTTCTTGATCTACAACGCCCACTGGATTCTCGGCGGCGCGGTGATCGTGCTGCCGCTGCTGCTCCGTCCGCGTCGCGTGACCGTCCGTGTCGTCTATTCGGCGCTCGGTTTTTTGACCATCCCCGTGATCCTGATGCTGTTGACGGGCGGCAGTTATTTCAGCGGCTTGATGCAGTTTGGCGATACGGTGGTGCAGGGCGCGTTTAGCGAGGGTTGGTCACTGCCGTTCGAGTATTTCTGGTCATCGGAGCATCTGCTCGCGCTCATCTGGCTGATCGGGCTAGCGGCGGCGTTGATCGCGTTCGTGCGTAAGCCTCAGCCCGATCAGCGTCGCGCCCTCTACTGGCTGCTGACTATCGCGGGGATTTATCTCCTGCTGGTCTTAGGCAGCGTCGTCTTGCAGAAATTCGTCGTCTACGGGCGCACCGCTCGCCAGATGGTGCCGTTCATCGCGCTTGCCGCCGCTTACGGTATCGACCATTTGCCGCGCGTCAGCCGCCGCTGGATCATCGCTGCGGCGGCGCTGGTTGCCATGCCTAATTTCGTGCAGCCGCTGTTCATCGACGTGCCGCGCGCCGCTGAACAGCGCGCCCGTGCCGAGATCGGCAGCTTCAGCGACCGCTCAACGCTGCTGACCGGCAATCCCGCCGAGGATTCGCCCGCATCCAGCCAGCGCTATGTGCTGCTCAATACCCACTATCAGTACCCGATTATCGGCACGCAGCCCGCCCCGTCTGGGAGGGTGATCTTCACCATGCGTCATCCGTTTAGCTTCGAGGCGCTGCTCTACGAGGGTTTCGACGCCCCGATGCGCGTGATTGTCCGTGCCAGCCACCTCGAAATTGAACTCATCGATACCAGCGGCTAAGATCGCTCGCCTTCTGGCGTCAGCATATGATAACTACGGTTGAAGTGGATTAGCGGGGCGGCGTTCGCGTCTTTGTGATCAGTGGCGACGGCTTCAGCGATCACGATCCAATGCGTGCTGCCATCGTGAACGGTTGTCACACGGCAGTCGATCCACGCCAGCGCTTCTTGCAGGATCGGCGCGCCCGTCGTGGCAGTCGTGATCGCCACGCCGTCAAAGCGATCTTCGCCAGCGGCGAGTTCGACTCTTCCAGAGAAACGGTCGCTCAAGTGGGCTTGCTCGCTGCTCAAAATCGACACGGCGAGCAGGCGCGACGCTAGGATTAAGTCGGTCGTCAGGCTGGTTTTGGAGAGGCAGACGAGGATTTGCGGCGGTTCAAGCGAGAGCGAATTGAAAGTGCTGACCGTCATTCCGGCGTACTTGCGACCCTGCGCTTCGGCGCTGTTCGTCACCACCGTCGTGACAACCGCGACGCCGCTGCTCCAAAACCGGAGCGTGTCGCGCAGAGCTTGCGAATCGACAACCATCTTAGTTCCTAGCGTTAACAGTAAAAGATAGATCGAGTATAACTTTAAAAAGTGAGAAGGGACTGATCGTTCGATCAGTCCCTTCTCATGGTCGCTTGGCGTTGGCGGTGTGATGCTCACCGCGCCCATTTCGCTCAATGAAAAATACAGAGGGTAGGAGCGGGTTTCATGCCCGCCTGCACAACCTCGATCATCCTGACCGCGAACCGCACCGCCGCCAGCACGATCACCAGCCCGAACACGACCAGCCCACCGAACCGCAGCTCCCGTACTTCAGGCTGATGAGTTGATGTTACAACCGGGATGTCACCGCCATTTTACCGATTCGTAAACAATTTTCGCGCTATTCCTCACCGAACAGAAATGCCGCCATGTGCGGCGTGATGTCCGCCAGCGTCTGCAAACTTGCCGCGAAAATCTCTTTGCCATTGCCGATGATCAGCGTCGGCACGTCGTTTTCGGTGTGCTTGGTGTGGCTCAGGTCTTCCATGTTACCGTGATCGCTCGTGACGATCATCAAGCCTTCGTTGTCGTCCCATTCAGCCAGCGCGCCCGCCATCACCGCGTCGAAGCGTTCCAGCGCTTTAACCCCGTCCTCGATTGCGCCGCGATGCCCGATCACGTCGGTCATCCAATGCGAGAAGAACGCGAATTCGTAGCGCCGTGAGAGTTCGACCATCTTCTTGCCGCCTTCTTCAGGCGTATAGACCGGCGTGTCGGTGTAGCCGAGTTCGCTGCGCCAGCCCTCGTTCGTCCAGTCGCCAGAGAGTGCATCGCCGCTGTAGAGCGCGTCCTGGCTAAACAGCGATAGCCCCGCTTCGAGCGCGGCTTGCTGATAGCTCGACGGCAGCCGCTTGCCGCTCTGGATCACGGCGTGAAAGCGCGGCGGGTACGCTTCGAGCAGGGCAGCGTTCATCTTGTGGGCGATCACCTGCTTAAAGAAGTTATCCTGCTTGATGATTTCGCGGATCGGTGGGTTCGGGCGCGGCCCATAATGTTCACCGATCAACTGCGGGATATTCTTGCCCGTCAAGATCGCCGCCTGACCGCTAGCACTCTGCGGTCGCCCCGCCATGTCCATACGCGGGTCGGTCGGCACGAGGATCGCGCGCTCGCCTTGCTCCTGACCGATCCCGCGCAGCCAGCGCTTGCCGTTGGTCAGTGCTGTGAGTGTCGGCATATTGGCGGCGGCGAACGGGTTGATCGTCGGGTCGTCGTCGCCTAAGCCGATGCCGTCGATGAAGATCAGCAGGATGTGTTTGTGCGGCATGAGGGTTGGTCTATTCGTTGAGTAGGAAAGGGTTAGTGGCGCGTTCTCTGCCAATCGTCGTCGGCTGTCCGTGACCGGAAAGTACCGTCGTTTCGTCGGGCAGAGTCATCAATTTTTCGCGGATCGATTGCATCAGCAGGTCGTGATCGCCGCCCATTAAATCTGTTCGTCCGACCGTTCCAGCGAACAGCGAGTCGCCGCTGAACACGACCCCTTGATCGCGCAGGTAGAAGCTCAGGTGTCCCGGCGCGTGACCGGGTGTATACAGTGTCTCCAGCGTGATCGCGCCGAGCGTCAGCGTTTCCGTGTCGTTCGTCAGCAGTCGATCCGGCTCGGCGGGTTTCGGAAATCGTTCGCCCGTGAACAGCACGCCCGTCTGCGGCACGCCAAGTAGATAATCCGCCGCCTCGTCGCTGATCCAGAACGGCGCGCCCGTCAAGTCCTTGAGTGCTTGGCTCGCCAGCACGTGATCAA
>JBBSNT010000069.1:0-14516 GCA_038260485.1 Aggregatilineales bacterium
GAAACGAAGTTTCGCACGGAGGCGGAAAGCCGTCCGCCCGTACAGGATGGCGAGGCAGCGGCGCTTGTGGAGTTGCTCGGCGCGGGGGACGTGGTCGAACAGGTCAAGGGGCTGGTCGCGGAGCGCGAGGCGCTGCGTGACGAACTGCGGGAGATGGCGATCCGTGCGGCGGTGGGACGGGCGGTGCGCGTCCCTGCTGCTCAGGGGTTGGTCGAGGAACTGGTGCGTGCGCGGCTTGGGGCGAACGATCCGCAGACCGGGCTGCCTCTGCGAGAGGCGATTGAGGCGGCGGTGGGCGCGGTGATCGAGAGCGCGGCGGTGCAGACGGTGCTACGGGGGAGTCTGGTCGAGGCGATGGGATCGGCGCAGCGGCGTCCGGTGGCGCGGGAAGGCGAGGCGGCGGGGTTCTTCGAGTTCTAAAAGAAGTGCCGAGTAGCGCGTACTGAGTGCTGAGTCAAAAGTTAAAGCATTTAACCACAGAGTACGCAGAGAACACAGAGAAAAGCAAAGCAGGGCGCACGACTTGGTTAGCCAAGCACGCGCCCTTTGTGATCCTAGAGGAGAGCGCGACATATGGCGGGTGAAAACACGTATCTGGAGAGCGACGGCAAGAGCGTCAACGTGACGCTGAGCGCGTCGGTGGAAAAGAATCAGGTTGTCTACGTCGAGGGATGGCTGGGGATCAGCAACGAGGCGGGCGAAAGCGGCGACGTGGTTAGTTTGGCGGTGGATCGGCGTGAGTATCAGTTCAGTGTGCCGTCGGGGTTGTCGGTGAGCAAGGGCGCGACGGTTTACGTGGACGTGACCGACCTGACCGGACATATCCCGGACGACACGGCGTACTACACGGCGACCGGATCGAACCGGGTGGCGCTGCTCAAGGCGACGGCGGCGAAGGACGGGAACAACGTCGTGACGGGTGTGCTGATCGGCGGGTAAGGCGAAGAAAAGATTCAACGCAAAGACGCAGCGCGAAACCTTGTTTCGCGAACGCAAAGGCGCGAAGGGGGCGGACAGCCGTCCACCCCTACAAACGAAGGTTGAAAGAGATAAGCACGCATAGGAGCGAACGAATGATCAATATTTTGACGAAAGAATCATTGGCGAGTGTGCAGCCGGCCGCCAAGGGCAAGGCGGGTTTCCGGCTGGCGGAGCATTTGCATTTCGTGGAGCAATCGCCGGGACGAACGGTAGTCGAGTTCGTCGGGATAAACTAAGTACTAAACATTACAATTGAATATGTGAGGTGACGTTTCTTCGTGCGTGCTAGAATACACCTGTTAACGAGCTACCGAAGCGAGTAAGAAATGCCGACCGAAGCTGAAGCACGTCGTAACCTTGAAGCGCTGATCGAAAAATTCAACCGAATGAGTCCTGAAGACCGCGCGCAGATGAGCGAGGCAAGTGTTGTTCGCCAGTTCATTGATCTGCTATTTCGGGATGTGCTTGGTTGGGAGATCGAAAATCCGGCGCGCTACAAGTACGAACTGCACACGCAAGCCGGGCGACCTGATATGACATTGATCCCCGAAAGCGGCGGCACGATCTTCGTTGAAGCCAAAAAATTCGGGGTGATCAAAGAATTAGCGCAAGCACGGCAGACCATCGCGGGGACAATCACGCCGGGGCAGTTGGCGCTGCCGGGCATGGCAGTAGACCGCACGCAGGAAGAACAACAGGCGATCAACTACGCCTTTGCCAACGGCGGCACGTGGTCGATCCTGACGAACTTTGAGCATTTCCGGCTGTTCAACGCGCGGCGTGACTGGCTGGTGCTGTCGTTTGAGAACCCCGGCGCGTATCTGCACGATTTTGATCTGCTGTGGCAGCTTGCCTATGATCGCGTGATCAACGGTAGCCTCGATGTGCTGAGCAACCAGCGCCACCGCGAGGAAGTCGATACCGATTACCTCGCTTTTATCAACGACTGGCGCGAACGGCTGGCGCGCGACATTGTGACCCGGCGCGACGTGAATCAGTGGGCATTCAGCGACAATAGCAGCATCAATTTGCCGCAACTGCGCGCAGTGGTACAGCGCTTTCTTGATCGCATGGTCGTGATTCGTTTTGCCGAGGATCACCTTGTCATTCCGCCGGGGACGCTGCGGAATCTCTACGAGATGCGCCGTGATAATCCTTACACGTTCTCGATGGACGAATTCATTGATCGCTTTTTTCGGCGCTTTGACGAGCAGCACAATTCAGCGCTGTTTGCCTATGGGCTGGTCGATCAGGCGTCATTCAGTGACGAGGCGCTGCTGCCACTGATTGAGAAGCTCTACGAGGCGCGCTACCGTGCTATGCCCGCCGACATTCTGGGCAACACCTACGAGCAGTATCTCGGCAAGGCGCTGGCGGTCGTCGATGGGACGGTGACGACCCGCGACAACCTCGAAACGCGCAAAAAGCAGGGCAGTTACTACACGCCGCAGGTGATCGTCCGCTACATTGTCGATCACAGTTTGGGGCGCTACCTCTACGGCACGGCGAACGGCAAGCCGGACGGCGAACCGCTCGAAGGGGAGACGCGCAAGACCGCAAACGACATCCGTGATTTGCACGTGCTGGACAGCGCGTGCGGCAGTGGTTCGTTTTTGATCTACGCCTATAACGTGCTGGCGGACTTCTACGAGGGCGAAGCCGTTCGGCTGGAACGTGATGCTGAAGCACGACGGCGCGAACTGGTTGCTGAAGGCATTACCAGCCCGATGGATTTAACGATCCAACTGACGCAGTACACGGCGGAAATGGAGCGCATCCGCGACTATCCCCGGCTGATTCTGGAAACGCATCTCTATGGCGTCGATCTTGACCCGCAAGCGGCGGAAATTGCCGTTGTCAACTTGATGATGCGGGCGATGGAGCGCCGCCACCGTGAGAAGCGACTGCCGCTGATCCTCAACCAAAATGTGAAGGTCGGCAATGGCTTGATCGGTGTGCGCGCGGACGATGCGCGTATGGCTGACCACGCGCCCGCGCTGGTACGGCTGCGTGACCTGCGCGCTCGGCTGGTACGGACGCCGGGCGGTGAGGAACACGACGCGATTGTGCGCGATCTTGCGGCTGAAACTGCCGCGCTCGAAGCGGTGTTCGATGCCGATGTTGCGCCACATTTCAGTGACCTAGAGCGCGTCCGCCCGTTTCACTGGGGCGTCGGGTTCCCCGAAGTGTTCTACAGCGCCGACGGCACTCCGAAGGATAACCCCGGCTTTACGATCATTGTCGGCAATCCGCCTTGGGAGATCGTCAAGCCTGACCTGCGCGAGTTCTACGCGCAGTTTGACGACCGAATCGAAAGCCACATGACCCGCGCACAGGTTGAAGCGCGGATCGCGGAACTCGAAGCCGAAGACCCACGCCGCCCGGCTGACTTTGCAGCACAATCGACCGCCATTGAGCAGACCGCTGCTTACGTACGCCAGTCGCCGGATTACACGCGGCAGGGGCGCGGCGACACCGCCACGCACAAGCTGTTTTTGGAGCGGGTCTACGGGCTGTTGCAAGCAAACGGACGGATCGGTTACGTCGTCCCATCGGGGATTTATACCGACCTTGGCACGAAAGCCCTGCGCGAGATGCTGCTCAACGAAGGTAATATCCAGTATATTTTCAGCTTCAGCAACGAGCGCTATTTCTTCTCCGGTGTGCATCACGACTTTAAATTTGCCCTGCTTGGTGCTCAGAAGGGTGAGCAGCGCGACGGCTTTTGGGCAGCGTTTCGGTTTAACCCACGTGTAGCTATTGCTCCTGACAGTTTTAATGCTTTTGTTTCTAACCTTGACAATTTATTTTTTATGCACAGAGACATACTCCGAAAATTTAGCCCTGATAGCATGAGCGTTATGGAATTTCAGGATCGGCAAGATTATCTACTTGCTGAGAAAATCTATGCTGATCATCTGTTAATTGGAGAAGAGAGCAATCTCGCGTGGAATATCGAGTTTGCACAAGATTTCCACATGACGAATGATCGTGATCTATTCAACACTACCGAATTAGGACTGCCGCTATATGAAGGCAAAATGATCTGGCAGTTTGACGGCTTTTACGCTGCTCCGACTTACTGGATTGATGAAACAAAGGGTAGTACAGCACTTCAACGAAATTGGTTTAGAGGTTATCGTTTTGCATTTCGTGAAGTATCTAATATCTCCAACGCGCGAACGTGTATTTCAACAATTCTCCCACCTAATACGTTTGCTGGTCATACGCTGTGGACGGGAATTACACCTGATGTTTTATCTACTCTTTATGTTGTCGCTGTCTTGAATAGCTTTTGTATTGATTGGCTGGTGAGGTTTAAAGGCGGAAAGCATGTCACGCTGTTTTTAATGAAGTCTTTGCCACTACCTCGCCTCAATCCCGGGGATCCCACCTTCGATGCGATTGTCCCGCGTGCCGCGCGGCTGACCTGCACGCGCAGCGAGTTTGCCGATCTGTGGCGCGAGGTCACGGGGAGCGACTGGAACGAAGCAAGCGGCGCGACCGATCCCGCCGAGCGCCAGCAGCTACGCGACGAGATCGACGCGCTGGTCGCCCACCTCTACGGGCTGACGCGCGACGAGTTCGATCACATCCTCGGCACGTTCCCGCTCGTGTTCCCTGACACCGACGCTGGGCGCGCTCGGCGCGCTGCGCTGCTGGCGGTGTATGACACGATCAGCGTGTAAAAGGGCATAGAGTAACAACATAACAAGCAGAAAGGGATTATCTAAATGAGTTTCCTCAAGCTGGAAAGCAATCGTGATGGTATTGAAGTTCATCTTGAAGCAGAGTCGGACGCGGCTGTTGAAACACCGTTTAGTTCACATTTGCTCAAAGATGCGCTCATATTGATCATTGAAGAAGCTCCCGTGACATTTTGGGAAAAGGACGATGGCGAACTGAACCCAGAAGAATTTTGGGCGGCAATATTGGGCGCGGTTTCGCGGAACTATCGCTATAGCTTGGATGTTCCGCCTGATGAGGATGTGCGCGCACCTGAAATCTTGCGTCAAATGATTGATTACCTAGAACAATCCGAATACTTATAGGAATACCTTGTAAATCGCTCCTACTCACATCACGCCGCACTGCTGGCATCCACGATACAACGAATAGTCTCGTTTCCGGCAATTCTCCTTGTGAGACGTGCAGGTTTTGTATTTCCTCAATCAGGCGTGCAATTCATTGCACCAATGATGTGAAAGTGATGCACCTAATAGTGTCAATCGCTCGCTCATTGACGCGGTGATGATGAGAACCCTTGTGCTAGACTTTGGGGTATGATGTAATACGGCTGTTCGAGCAGTGGAAATCACAAGGGCGAAGACGCTGGAAAGGATACAAAACAATGGTGACTGCACGCGCACCCGCGCGCACGTTGGGGGGTATAGGAGATCGTTTACACGGGCTGATAAGCGATACAGCTTTCAAGCCGTTCAAGTTTACTCAACCCGATGGCAATACAGAGCAAATGGAGATCGTCGGCGCGGTGCGGCGCACGCTGCCCGCCCTATCGCCAGCGACCCGGCGCATGTTGGACGCTGTACGCCAAGCGCAAACGATTCGGGCTGATCCTGCGAGTAGATTCGAGTTTCGTGGTTATGTCAATCGGGCAGACATTGCCGCTGTGATGCACAAGTCTCGGCTTGTCCCTTACGACGTGCAGAAGTTAAACAAGCTGCTCGAACGTCACCTGATGAGCGAGGACTATCACGCCTTGCCGACCATGACCATGCGCGGCGCGGATGGTCAAGAATTGCAGTACGGCGCTGGCGGCGAGTACATCTACCAAATTCCGCCCAAGATCATGTACGCGCTCATCTTCATCGACGATCCGGGATCGCTGGAAATACTCAAGCTGCGCGGCGAAGCACGAGCGGCGGCGCTAAGCGCACGTGCCGAGCCGGGAAGCTCCAGCGCGCTCACTGCAAAGCGTCTGGCAGTTGCTCATGCGGATGCGCGGCTGTACATCCCTGAACGCGCAGCGCCGCGCTGGTGGCGGGGCATGAGCACGCTGCAAATGCTGGCGCTGGTGATGCTGGTGCTGATGGTAGTCAGTGCGTGGGCAGTAGTCGCCGCGCTGGTGCTGAGGCTATCGCCCGTATGATCGGTACATCAATCCTGATCAACTGAAAAAACTTGTGGTTCGACAAGTCAAATAGCGCGCCACGTCGCTGTGTAACAAGCGCGCAAGCCGGGAGTGCACAATGCAAGAACGTGATGAGCGTATTGATACGCTGGAGCTAGAGCTAAAGATCATAATATTTTTCTGGAACATCGAAATTACATGCTGGCTAGAAAATCCTTCTATTCCCTTCGACCATATCAACTGGCAAATTACTGAGGAAGAACTTGCCGATGAGTTGGCAGTAGGAAAACGTACCGTTGAACGTGTATGTGCAAGGTTAGATGATTTAGGACGCTTGCGCCGTTTGCAAGCGAATTCCCGCGACACCTATGCTTACCACGTATCACAAGAGACGATTTCGCTGATAACTGCTGAATTAATGTTGCGCGGTACTCCCATGATTCGACAAGACGAACACGGACGCATTCTTGAGTTTGGGCTGATCCCACCCGGCAACAAGAAAAAAGCGCGCTTGGCGCTAGACGAATTTTTCGATATGCACGAGTGATTTCCCGAAATACGGACAAAAAAATGCATAACTGGCGAGCGTCATTCACATGAGTGCATGGTACGCTATTGACCGTGCATTCCCGGTGCAGACTGTAGCGACCAGCGAGTACCGGAGCGTCGGTCGCCCGGACTAGTGGGCGAAAAGTTGCGCCCCCGGTTAGCACTTCCTCACGGATGTGTTAACTGCGGGGGCGTAGGGGGGATACGCCGCGTTTGCCGACGCGCGATCCCGTTGAGCTACACAAGCTTCTTGTCCTGTTAAGCCATGAGAAAGCCTGTGCAACTATGAGTATTTTATCACGCCACGATACTCATAGGCGACTGCTTTCTATGTGCATCTTGGAAGGCTACGCCGAACGTGGAAAAACAACACCTCACCCATGCACTACCCGCAATCGCAGACCATACCTTTGTTGCACTACCATCTGATCCCACTACGCCACTAACGCCAGAACAATTGGATTCACTTTTTGCTGGTGAGCATCGAGATGATGCGTTGCGCGACCTGCTGCGGTTGCTAGCAGATACTTCGTTGCACCTGCCAGCACGCGAGGGCGTTGCATCATGACCACTGCCGACAACGTACTCAACGTGCTGTACTCCTTTAACTTACGCAAAGAGGGTGACAGTAAGTATCGCTGCAATTCACCGTTTCGCCCCGGCGCTGATTCGATGACTTTCACGCTGGCGATCAATTCCCCTGAACACGGGGCGTTCTACGACTTTCACCCGGCGGCAGACCCGCAAAGCGGTTCGCTCTATCAACTGGCGAAACATCTCGGCGTTGCCTTGCCCGCCGTGATCCCGGTGTTGAGCACGAAACGTCCCTACGACGGACAGGAAGACTACGCACGCGCACATGGCTTAACCGGGGATGATCTGCGCGCTTGGGGCTGGCGCGAAACCGTGATTGATGGACGCTCAGCGCTGGAAATTCAGACCCAGACCGGGCTGCGCTACCGCTTTCTTGATGGCGCAAAGGGTAAGGCTGTATACAAGAGCGTCCCGGGGTATGCGCGCTGCTGGTACGGCATGGTCGATAGTCTCAAACAGATGCTGATCGCAGGGTCGCCCTTAGTCATCTGCAACGGCGAGATCAGCACGATTGCCGCACGGAAGTACGGGATCGCGGCACTTGCCATGACCGGCGGCGAAAAAGGCGAAATTCCGCCCGACCTGCTGCAACAACTGAAGGGCTTCCTGACCGAGCTGCCAGACCCTCGCATCCTGATCGCGCTGGACTGTGACAAAGCCGGACGCGCTGCCGCGCACGGCTTGGAGCGGCAGCTTCAGGCTGAAGGATTCGACACGCGGGCGGTTGATCTCGCGTTAGGCGCAAGCGGCGACCTTGCCGATTTCTGCATGATCTATGCACCGGATGTCGCTTCGGAACTGCTTAAGCTGCCGCTGCTGCCACCGACAACCGACAATTCAAAGTGGCTGTTTGCGACACTTGACGACGTGCTGAAGCTGCCGCCGATTGATTGGCTTGTGCCGGGGCAAATCCCGGCGCGCGGCTTGACGATGGTTTACGGATCATCCGGGACGTTCAAATCCTTCTTCATGCTCGATCACGCGCTGAATCTGGCGTGCGCTGGCACTGGTGTGCTCTACATCGCCGCCGAAGGTGAGCAAGGCTACCGTCCGCGCGTGGAAGCCTACATACAACATCACAAGCGAAAACCGACCTCGATCAACTTCGTTTTGGGACAAGTTGATTTGTTCGACGTAGAAGAAAGCACCGATTTCACGCGCCTGATTGAAGCCTATCAGCCCCACATGATCGTGGTCGATACCTTAGCCATGTGCAGCGGCGTAGCAGACGAGAACGCTACCCGCGATATGCTGACTATCGTCAACGGCTGCAAACAGATGAGCAAGGTCTTGAACGCTGTGATTGTCGTGGTGCATCACACCAACGCAGAGGGCAAAAGGGAACGCGGAAACAAGGTCTTACGCAATGCTTGTGACACCGTTCTGCGCCTCAACCTTGAGGATGATCTGGTTTGTGTGCAATCACAGAAGACCAAAGACACGAAGCCCTTCGAGAGTTATTACCTTGCCCCGCTTGTGATCCCACTTGGCTACAAGAATAATCTCGGTGAGGACGTGACGAGCGTCGTCCTGCTGCCCGCTGAAAAAGTCGTGCGCGGCGAAGATTTGACCGATCTTCAGCGCCGCGTGCTGGAAACGCTTGCCGTCGAACCCAACGCGACCTTGGATACCATCGCCAACACGGTTGAGGTGGATAACCGGGGAACGATCAGCAAGATTGTGGGTAAGTTGGTCAAGCGCGGCTATGTTGCGAACACAGCGTCCGGGCGCGAAGTGACCGAACACGGACAACAGGCACTTGATCAGGTTGCCGCTGTTGCCGGGGTTGCCAGCGATTCGGCAACTGTGCAGAAGTGAGGGTATGCACATGACTGGCAACACTGGCAACACTGGCAACAGCGAACCATCACCGATGGAACTACGCTACGCGCCGCTTCAGTCGATCCAAACCTACGCGCAAGGGCTGCGCTGGCACGACGCCCGCGTACAGGCATGGATGGCTGTGTATCGAACGCTCGGCGTCGTGCGTCCGCTGGTCGTAAATCGGCGCAACGGTCACATCCTCAATCCTCCCGGTGAACTGGAAGCCTTACGTCAGATGCACGCGGCAGGAGATCCGCTACCGCAGGGACTACTGGGCGATTGGCGCGTTCCGGTTTGGTTGGTGAAGCTCGATGAGGCAGACGAGCAGCGTTGGGCGCTGGTACTGGCTGGCGGCGTTGATCGTGCCTTGATCACGCGACCCTACGATGAGTCGGTGATTGGCGTCCTGCTAGACGAGGCGGAGCAGGAGATCAACCGGGTCAAGGTCTTTGGTATCGATCTGAAAGAGTATCGCGCCCTGCTGGAAGTCCTTGTCGAACGTGACGATAGTTCGCTCAATCCGCCCATTTCCGGCACTTCCACAGCGAACTATTGGGGCATTCCCACTCTCGATACGGCGTTGCAGGTTGACCAACTCTATCTCGCTGTGAAGTGGGGAGCGGCTGCGCGATCAACTGACTTGTCCGGCTCACTCGTTCACTTCTACACTGACGACTCGAAATTCTCGGCGCTCGTCAAAGACTCGACGCCAGTTATCTCAGCGCGAGCAGCGGCAGCGGTTGAAGTAAATTTCTCCACCTCCCCCAGTATGTCCCGCGCGCTAGTGCTGTATCGCACTTTTCAAAAGCGTTCGATTTCCCGGCGCTGGCAACAGGCAGGCATTCGGCTGCTGGTTGATCTCAACGTCGATCAGGAATTCGCGGAAGTCAATCTCTACGGTGTGCCGGAAGGCTGGCGTGCCTATGCCGTGCGTGCCTATGCTAAAGACTTAGAACACGTCGAAATGGCGTTTGGATGGGCAGTAGCGCGGCGCGGCAGTGACGATGTGTTGTTCGTGGTCTATGGTGGCGGGAAACGCGCCAGCGAGCTTTGCAAACAGCGCGGATGGGTCTGGCTGAATGAGGACAGCGATAGAGTGAGGGGGCGCTATGGGACGGGGTCGGCGTAGGCGTATTTACCGCAAGTATAAGCTGCTCAACGATAAACACGACGTTCGCAAGATCAGCACACATGATGAATTTGTCGAACGGATCGTCCGCGATTTTGGTGGTGCATCATCGTTCTTCACCTATGAACAACGACTGCTTACGTTCAATGAGCGCGACGAAGCTGAAATAGATCGTGCCGCTGTTCAGCGCGAATTAAAGTCCTTGCAGACTGAAGTCGTTAGTGCGCGCGAACTCGATAAAGAAACCTTTGTCAAATACGCGAAAGAAGCAACCGGAATTGCTGGATCACGTGCCGCCGTTAACGCCACGAACCGCGAATACCAAACGCGGGCGCGACTTGTGTTGACGGCGGCGCGGCTGGCGAATGTTCCGGTCTCACCAGTGGACAAGCGCACACTCAACCCGCTATCCGAGGGCAAATTCATTGATACGGTTTATGGGAAGCGTGGGCAGTTCGAAGGCGGAACGTTGGCAACACGAGTTAAGGCGAACAAAAGCAAGATTGGTCGGTATCGAGACCCGGCTTACAAAGCCCGTGCCGAGGAGCAGCTTAAGTATCTCAAGGGGCAGGAGTACAGGGAGAGCTATATCGCCTAATCGAGATTGCCGGAAATGGGCGAATTAAGCGTGTTTGACCTGCTTGGTACTTAGTTGTATTGAACTGATTTTCCACAGGTTTGGGGCGATGTTGACAGTAACGGCGTTGTACGCTAAGTTGGTATTCACATCTACTTAGCGAAACGGCGCTAAGGTGCTTGCAACACCCGCGCCGCCTCTAAACACAGAAAGGGTAAGCTTTCCATGTCTACTTCGGATTCTACAACACGTTCAACTCCCTTACGAGCGATCATTTGGTGCGCCGTCTCAACTGGCGCGCAAGCTGAAGGTGATAAGTTCTCTCTCCCTAAGCAGGAAGCAGACGCCCGCGCTCTTTGCGTTCAGCATGGATGGGAGATTATCGACGTTCTGCGTGTGCCGGGACATTCACGCAGTTATATCGACTTTCACGACTTAGCTGCCCATGCAAGCGCAGAAGGCATAGAGGCATTCAATAAATTAAGCCAACATTGGAACGAACAAGACTTTGATTTGCTAATTCTGAGAGACGGCGAACGCCTAGCACGGACGCAATCGCTTATGGCTTACATCGTTGAGCGGACGATCCAGCTAAGCGCCCGGTTATATTCTATGGCTGATGGCTGGGTCGATCAGAATAATTTCCGCATGTGGATCAGCATGGCGGGTTATAAGGCTTCTGGGGACATTGATCGGCTGGTCAAACATCAGAAAAACGGCATGGCGGAACGTGCTAAGAACGGCTTACCCGTTTCGCCAAAAGTTCCCCTATCCCATAAGCTAATTCGTGATGAGAACGGTAAAGCTTTACGCCTCGAAGTGAACGAGGGAAAACGCCGCCTATGGGATGATCTCGCTGAAACTGTCCTTGAAGGTGTAGCGTGGAAGAAGGTTGAAAACGAACTCTATACCCGTTATGGTCACGTCGATGACGACGGACGCCCCTATAACATGTATTACATGTATACCCTGATCACGAACCCGATGTTTTGGGGACATACCGCGCAAGGCTTCAGGCGGCGACGGTCGAAAATAACGCGGCATAGCGGCATGTGGATTTACGACGAAAGCGAACCTGTACCCGATGATATTGTCGTCTATCGCAATACCGTTCCATCCGTATACACGGGTGAGCTTGCGGAGCGCGTAAAAGCAGAGATTAAGCGGCGTCAAGAAACTATACAGGGCAAGGCAAGCCCACGACGAACGCATCGTTTTACGGGGCTTTTCGTTTGTGGTGAGTGCGGATCGGGAATGAGTACCTATTCTCGTTATCAGCATCGGGGCAAACCGATCTGTCAGCTTGGTTTGCGCTGTAATATGGCGTATCAGAAGCCGCGTAACGAGCTATTTTGTCATCAGAAAGGGTATGTACCCTTCAAAGAGATTCAAGCCTATCTTGACGCTCGTTTGCGCGAACTGCTTGACGGCGCATCTTCAGATATATTTGGTGAACCCACGTCACCCGCTATCGATGCACAGAAGCAAGTTGCGGCTGTACAGGCTGAATTGTCCGATCTGGAAGAACGGATAGGAACGCTCATTTATGAGCAATCCGCCGCTCCTGAAGCCGCTCAAAGCTTCTACCGTAAGCAGGTGAGCGATCTAGCATCTAGGTCTGAAATCC
This sequence comes from Aggregatilineales bacterium, assembly GCA_038260485.1. Lineage (GTDB taxonomy): Bacteria > Chloroflexota > Anaerolineae > Aggregatilineales > Phototrophicaceae > Flexifilum. The sequence continues at coordinate 12,374 of JBBSNT010000069.1, forward strand.
TTCATAAGCAACTCTCACAACTGGAACGGAAAGCTGCATCAGCTACGCAAGAGAGCATCATAGGAACAACGACAATTGCCGAAATTCGGGAAATATCGCTAGACGCTTTTTGGCAACAGCCAGATCGGTATATCAATCAAATGTTATACCGCCTTTTTGGAAACCGTCAGCTTATCATCCTTGACAAGCAGATCGTAGGCGTTGTTGAACGTCGAAAGAGAAAACGCCGCTCATCTCGTAATGTTTAGTAAGTAGTCTATCGGGACGGGCGATTTCGCGGCGCAGTGGTTTGAGCGCCAGCGCTATGAAGTGTCGGCGGGATACGACGCCGAGCCGCTACTGTACCCGCCGATCTACAACGAGATCAGCGACCCGTCGCTGCCGCGCAACGTCTCGATCTACAAGCTGGGACCGGCGGGCGTGATCTTCGACGAAGTGACCGAAGGCGGCGAGGTCAAGTTCATCACCGTCGGGCAGAGCAACTTCACCGTGCCGATTCGCCACTATGCTGTGGGCTTGGAATATAGCAAGGATTTGGTGGTCTACAACGAATTGTGGAATCTGCCGATCATCGAGCGACAGGCGGGCGCGGCGTTCAATGCGCTGAAGAACCACGTCCATCTGTCACCGTTTCTCGACGCGAGCTACGGCGCGGCGAACCAGACGGCAGCCGCAAGTGATGGAGCGACGCTGGCGGAGAACTACTTGCGGACGGTCGAGAACGCCGTCACGAACGCGATGACCGACTCGACCAATCCGCGTCGGGGACCGTATGCGCTGCTGGTGAGCAGCGCGAACCTGTTCACGATGGAACGGGCTTTGCTGCGCGTGCCGCAAGAAGGCTTGGCGATTCAGTCGAGCGCGGTCGGGCGCGTGCAGAACATCATCGCCTACGACGGTTGGAGCGGGACGCGGGGCAAGAAAACCGTCAGCTACAGCGGCGTGACGGCGGGCAAAGCCTACCTGATCAACTTGGGCTTCAAGGAACAGGATCACCAGAGCTACGAGAAGCAGCCGCTGGAAAGCCAGTCGGGGAACGGCGATCTGTCGCGCTTCATTCTGGAGAACGCGGTGCTGGACTCGTACTTTGGCGTGTATGCGAATCCGCTGGCGAGCACGGAAGAAATCACGCTGCCGACGAGCTAGTACCGAGTGCTGAGGACTGAGTAAAAGATAAAAGCGTCAACGCGAAGGCGCAAAGACGCAAAGTAGGGGCAGGTTTGAAACCTGCCCCCCTACGGACTCACACCCAAAGGCGGCGCTAGGAGTGCTGCTTGAAACGGACGTGTTTGCTCCCTCCCCTGAATTCAGGGGAGGGTGGCTAACCGAAGGGTAGCGGGGAGGGCATATCAAGAGGAGACTACATGGCGACGACGATTGAGCGGGAGCGGCTGCGGGCGGATTTGGACGCAGACGAAGATGTGCTGACCGACGCCGAGATCGACGACGTGTTCGCGCGGGCAACGGCGCTTTACGGCAATAACGCGGCGGCGATCCATGCGGGGGCGCGGGTGGTGGCGATTCAGCAACTGCTGGCGGCGGCGGCGAAGCGGGCTGACTCGACGCAGAACGCGAGCAGCGAACGGCACGCGCAGGTCTTTGATCACCTGCTGCGGCTGCGGGCGATCTACGAGGGCGAGGCGCTTTCAGCGCTTCGGTTGGCGCTGGACGCGGCGATTGCGTGGGGTGGTCTGCGGCGCGGCTGGACGCGGATCGAGGAATATCCCGTCGGGGAGTACCCTGATGCCTGATTTCGCGCGGTGGCGCAAGGACGACGCGGCGCGGGCGGCGGATATGTGGACGCGGATTCAGGATCAGCCGAGCGTGATTGTGATCCGGCGGGAGGGTGCGATGCTGGCGGCGCAGACGGTGCGGATCGAGATGGGCGACACGGCACGCGAGGATTTGGACGTGCGGCGCGGCTTGAACGTCACGCCGGGTGTGCAGCGGGCGGTCGTGTTTGGCATGCGCGGTCACGCGACGGTGGCGGACACGGACATCCAGCGAGCGGATCGGTTTGTGGTTAACGGCTTCGCTGACGCGACCGAGTTCGAGGTGATCGGCGTGATCGCGGTGGGCGGAGAAGCACAGGCGATGTGCGAGGCGCGGACATAGAGTCGCTGCGGGTTTAAACCCGCAGCTA
>JBBSNT010000070.1:0-14376 GCA_038260485.1 Aggregatilineales bacterium
ACCAGACGACCGCGCTATCGCTCAAGCCGATCTGTTTTTGCATGAACAGCGGCAAAAAGCCGAGCGGCGCACTTGCCAGTGTCACGACCCCGATCCCGATCAGGTACAGGTTGAAATTTCGGTCACGGAAGACGCGCAGCATGTCCCGCTGCGACGTTCCAGTCGCAGCGGTTGGCTCGCCGCCGGGTAAGTGCGTTGCAGACCAGACCGCCAGCAGACCGAAGATCACGGCGATGGCGAACAGGAGCATGTAGCGGTCAAGCCCCAGCCCCAAGCCCAAGACGAAACCAACGAAGGCAATCGTCAAGGTGCTGACGATGCGCGATACCATGTCATTGACGGCGCTGTGCTTACCGCGAATCGAGTTCGGGATGTATTCCTGCGACCATGGATAGCTGCCGACTTCAGCCAGCGCACGACAAAGGGCAAAGCCCATCACGACCAGCGCCACCAGCGTGATCGCCGCTTCCTTGCCGAACTGCATAAGCACCCAAGGCGTCAGCAGCAGGAAGGCGGTCACAAGTTTGCGGATGCCGAAGAAGGTGATAAAGGTGCGCTTATAGCCGAAGCGCGCGGCAGCCGGTGCGACGAAGATCGCGACAATGCCGAAGAATGGCATCATCGAGAGCAGCAAGCCAATCTGCGAATTACTTGCGCCGAGTCCTTCCAGAAACAAGACAAACGCCGAACCAAAAAACGTCAACTGCGCAAAGACGCTGTTGAAAGCATTGAGCGTAATGTTCCACGGGAGAAGGCGGATTTTTTCGGTGTTGGTGATTTCAGAACTCATAAACGATGCACATCTACGGTAAGTAAGCGCTGCGCCCGTAAATGGTACATTGCTCCGACGAATTGCTCAAGTGCCGCAGACACTTCCGGGCAAAATCAACCTATCAGGGAGAGATTGCGCTTCAAAGCAGTGCATGAGCAATCGTCGCAATCGCCGGAGTCTTTTAAGCCTATCGATGCTATTGACTTCGAATGATTTATCCGTGCCGCGCGCTTAACGCTTGCCGCCCGACCGGTGCAGCCTACGGCGCTTACTGGCAAGGTCTTCTTTGCTGCGACGGCGGGCTATTTCTTTCGCGTCAGGCGCTACTTCAGTGGGCTGATTCTTTTCGTCCGGCTGATCGTCGGGTGAGGTCTGTGCGCCTTCTGGCGGGACAATGGGCGTTTCTTCAGGTGATGTCATAATCGTTTCCTATTTGCGTTATCCGTGTGTTAGAGCCTATAAACCACAGTGTGTTCAAGCCGACCTATAAGCCGCCTTCTGTCTCTCTCCCGAAGGAGAGGCGTGATCATCTCTCTCGTTCGCGGATTGCTCCGCGCGTCGTGCAGTCTACCCGGCGCGAGACGGGTCGCCTCATTGCGCCTGCTTGACCTTGCTCCCGGTGGGGTTTGCCTAGCCGCAGACATTACTGCCCACGCTGGTGGTCTCTTGCACCACCGTTTCACCCTCACGGGCTGAACGCAAGCGCTCAGCCTCGCAATACACTTCTCTGTGGCACTTTGCCGTCGGGTCACCCCGCCCGGTATTTCACCGGCACCGTACCCTGTGGAGGGCGGACTTTCCTCACCCCGATCAAGTCGGGGCGCGATCACACAGCCAGCTTGAACACAGCGTTATTGTAGGCGAGATAATACCGACATCACAGCCTCAACCCGACATCATGGGTGAGGCGTGGGTTGTCAGCCCCGTCAACGCCTACTACAATGAAACGCGGTGGAGGGGGAACGGCGGCGCTGTTCCTCTGTCTTTTTGTGAGTTTATTGGTATGACGACGCTCGATCTTCACCCGCCGCGCTGGATGCGGCGGATTACAACTCTGTGGCACAGCATTTTCGCGCCGGGCGACCTAACGGCGCTGATTATCGCCGTCGTGCTGCTAGCGATGCCCGTGCTCGCGCTCAATGCGGCTGGCTGGCCCCTCGAAATCTCGACCTTGATGCCGACGACTATTCTGAGCGTGCTGTTTGGCTTCGTGCTGGCGCGCAGCCAGTACAACGAACTGCTCGGATTGATGATCAGCGGCATTTACGGCGCATGTTTCGTCTTGCTGATCGCCGCGCTAAACCAACCGGGTAATCTCGGTGAGGGCATTTATACTGTTTTTGGGCGGCTCTTTCGTTGGATTCTTGACGCGACCAACGGTGGCATCAATCAGGATGATCTCGTCTTCACGCTGTTGATCGCCAGCCTATTCTGGTTTCTGGGCTACAACTTGGCGTGGCATCTGTTTCGCATCGACCGCGTGTGGCGCGCGATTCTGCCACCCGCGCTAATCCTGATCAGCAACAGCGTCTACTACACCGGCGACGCCAACCTTGACGGCTATATGATCGTCTTCACGTTCCTGTCGCTGCTGCTGGTCGTGCGCTCGAACCTCGACGCCCGTGAATGGGAGTGGTATCTCAACGGCATTCGCGTGCCGCGCCGCCTGCGTAATCAAGTCTTTCGTGTCGGCGCGCTGCTGGCGCTGATCGTCTTGATCGCCGCGTGGGCGATCCCGCGCAACGACATTGAAGATCGGCTGCAAAACTTTCAAGAGTTCATGCAGTCCGAGCCGCTGACCCAGTTGAGCGAACTCTGGAATCGGCTATTCGCTTCAGCAGATACGCAGGGTCCCTCGACCGCCGACTATTACGGCGGCGACTCACTTCAGTTGGGCGGCGCGATCCGCCTCGGCGACGAGGTCGTCTTTCTCGCCTCTGCGCCGCAGGGACGGCACTATTACTGGCGTTCCCGCGTCTTCGACTACTACGACAGCGGTCGTTGGACGTCGGCAGCGGATACCCGCCTGACCGATCCTGAAGCGCCGCTGGTGATCGATCAAGAAGCGACGCTCCCCGGCGCGCGCGTCCCGGTGCAGCAGACTTTCACGATGGGCGTCAACGCCTCACGGCTGATTTACGCCGCGCCACAGCCACAGCAAATTGATCTGCCGACCCGCACCGATCTGCGCTACACACCCGATGCCAATCTGGTCGGGCAGGATATGCTCGTCTCGGTGATCCGCCCGACCAAAGTGCTCTATCGCGGCGACTCCTACACGGCGACGAGCCTCATGAGCGCCGCCAGCGCCGATCAGTTGCGCACCGCCAGCACGGTCTATCCCCAGTGGGTGCGTGACATTTACACGGACTACATTCCCTCAGTGACAGGGCGCACGATTGCCCTTGCCAGCCAGATCGTCACCGAAGCAAACGCGCAAACACCTTACGATAAAGCCAAAGCCATCGAAACATGGCTGCGCCAGAATATCACCTATAACGAAACAATCCCGCAGCCACCCGCTGGGCAAGACCCTGTAGACTGGGTGGTGTTCGACTACAAGCAGGGCTATTGCAACTACTACGCATCAGCGATGGTCGTCATGCTGCGGACAATGGGCATCCCCGCACGGATGGCGGCAGGCTTCGCGCAAGGAACCTACAACAGCGACGAGAACGCCTTCGTCGTGCAGGAACGCGACGCCCATACGTGGGTCGAGGTCTACTTCCCCGGCTATGGTTGGGTCGAATTCGAGCCGACCGCCGCGCAAGCGCCGCTCAATCGAGGCGATGAACCCGCGCTGCCCGCGCCGCAGCCCACCAACCAACCGCCAAGTCCGACGCCGACCTTCACGCCCTCACCGCTGCCGAGCAGCACACCGACACAGGCGAATGGGGGCGCGCTGCCACAGCCAACCGAAGGCAAAGCACAGCTCACGCCGACGCTGACACCCTCAGTTACGCCCTCGCCCGTGATCGTGCCGACACAGCCGCCACCGATTCGCCCGCAGTCCCGCGATCCGTTCGCCTTCATCCTGCCCGCTGTCGGGATCGCGCTGCTGGTGTTATTCCTGATCGTGGTCGTGCTCGGTGTGCTGGTCTTCTTCTACTGGTGGTGGGAATGGCGCGGCATGAAGGGGCTGAGTCCGATTGTCCGTGCTTACGCCCGGCTTGAGCGCTATCTCGGCTTGATCGGCATTCACCTCCCGCCGGATCAAACACCAGACGAGCGTCGCCAGCGCATCGTGCGCGATCTTCCGGCGTCCGAGCCATCGGTTACAGCGATCACGCAGATGTACGTCAACGAGCGCTACGGTCCAGATCGCCGACCATCGACGCCGGATACGCCACAGGGTCAAGTCGCTGATCGGGCGTGGCTCGACGCGCGCGGCAATATCATCCAGCGTTTGCTGCGGCGCGTTTTCACGCCCTGGCGCAAAAACTAGCGCTCTATCAGCATCGGGATGCAGGGCTGCATCTCGATGCGATTTTCTTCGTTGAACGGCGAACCTCTGTGCTAAGCTATTTTCAACGACAGTACGTGAGGAAATCCTCAATGTCAAACGAGACTCCGCTCAATCGCTTGCGCGCCATCGGCATGGCGCTACCCGAAGCAACCGAGGATTTCGAGGGCGTTGGCTCACCCGCCTACAAAGTGCGCGGCAAAATCTTCGCCATGCACCATCCGATGGCGGATCGTTCATCCCTGTGGTGCAAAGCGCCGCGCGGATTTCAGGAGATGATCACCGCTGCCGATGCGGATCACTTCTTTGTGCCGCCCTACGTGGGCGTTCACGGCTGGATCGGCTTGTGGCTGGATGTGGAGCAGGATTGGGATCACGTTGCTGACTTGATCACCGACAGCTACCGCATGACCGCGCCCAAACGCCTGATCAAGCTGCTCGATAACCGAGCCTAAAAGCGATCTACTCGCCAAAGACTTCGAGCAGCCGCCCACCGCGATCCGTCAACTGGTAATAAACTTTGCTACCGCTGACCCATAGGCGTGGCAGCACTTTCCCCAGTTCTTGTTATGGTTATATATGACATCAGGGTATCCTCACAAAATATTGCTGGCACAATCATTCCTTCTGAAGATACGCTGAAGTTCTTAACATGATACTTATGGGGCGTTCAAGCGAATGCCTTGTCTGTATTTGCGGGTATCGCCTAAACTTAGGCTTGGCTGATGGCGTCATTTGCGCGACAATTAGATCACTCGCGCACAAGGAGATACATCAGTATGAGCGTGGAAACCGCGAAAGCCTTTTTGACCCGATTTACCGCAACACCGACGATTCGCACGCAGCTTTACGTGATGAGTCCCAAGACGATTGAGGATTTCATCCGCTACGCCCACACCAAGACAGGTTTTACGTTCTCGAAAGAGGATTTGTCGGCGGCGCTGAAGGACTTCAACACGCAATCTACCAATGAAATTAAGCAGCGCTATTCACTCTAGTCACGCGAGGAGCAGCATTTAATGTGTGCTGCTCGTTTGCCCTTCTACAAGCGATGAACTCCGCGTTAGTCATAGGCGCGCCACTTTCGAGAGGCGCGCGCCGCGTTTTACAGTGGAGAATCAACCTATGAATGATTTGATCCCGATTCGGAACGAGGAAGATATTCCTCTGCGTTACCGCGATACGCCTATCGGTCGTTTGCTGCGCTATAACAACCTGAACGCGCCGCTCGACACCTATACCAACGCTGAACTGCTGGTCGGCATGTGCATGGATCATCGTAAACACCTGCGCATCCCCGACAATTTCTCGTATATCATCCGGTCTGGCGGGGCGAACCTGCGCTTCAGCGAGTTCAAAGTCTCTTATGCGATTGCCGTTGGCGGGGCGAAGGCGATCGCATTGATCGGACACGATCACTGCGGCATGGTCAACCTTGCGGCGCGCAAGGACGTGTTTATCGACAACCTTGTCGCTGATGCAGGGTGGACGCGCGAGCAAGCTGAGCATCAATTTGAGAGTTTTGCGCCGCTGTTCGAGATCGGCAACGAGATTGATTTCGTGCGCAGCGAAGTGATCCGGCTGCGCAAAACCTATCCGAAGATTCTGGTCGCGCCGCTGCTCTATCTGGTTGAGGATAATCAGTTGTACCTGATTAGCGAGGGTGATTAGCGGGTAATTTGTCCGTAGGGGCATAATATATTACGCCCCTACGGTACAGCCTGAACTCTATTTCATGTTGCCGATGATGGCGGTAGCGAATTCGCTGGTCTTGACTTCCTTCGCGCCGTCCATCTGGCGGGCGAAATCGTAGGTCACGATCTTCTGGTCGAGCGTCTTTTCGTATGCCGCAGTGATCATGTCGGCGGCTTCTTGCCAACTCATGTGCTCCAGCATCATGACGCCGCTGAACAGCAGCGAGCCGGGGTTCACCTTGTCGAGATCGGTGTACTTCGGCGCTGTCCCGTGAGTCGCTTCGAACAGGGCGACTTCATCGCCGATGTTCGCGCCGGGGGCAATCCCGACGCCGCCGACTTCAGCCGCAATCGCGTCGCTGAGGTAGTCACCGTTGAGGTTGGGCGTCGCCAGCACGTCGAACTCGCTAGGACGGAGCAGCATTTTCTGGAAGCTGATGTCGGCGATCACGTCCTGAACCAAGATTTTGCCTTCAGGCACTTTGCCGCCGTGATTCGCGGCGACGTCATCCCATGAGATTGTCTGGTCGGGGAATTCTTCGGCGGCGAGTTCGTAGCCCCACTTCGTGAACGCGCCTTCGGTGAACTTCTGAATGTTGCCCTTGTGGACGAGCGTCACGCTCTTGCGCCCGCGTTCAATCGCGTACTGAATCGCCGCGCGGATCAGGCGCTTCGAGCCAAAGGCGCTGATCGGCTTAATACCGAGTCCTGCACCCTCGAAGAAGGTTGCGCCCAGTTCTTCGCGCAGGAACTTTGCCAGTTTTTCGTTCTCCGGCGTGCCCGATTCATATTCAATGCCCGCGTAGACGTCTTCAGTGTTTTCGCGGAAGATGACCACATCGACTTCTTCGGGGTGCTTGACCGGGCTAGGTACGCCGCGATACCAGCGCACGGGGCGCACGCAGCTATAGAGGTCGAGCACCTGCCGCAGCGTCACGTTCAGGCTGCGGAAGCCGCCGCCGACCGGGGTTGTCAACGGTCCCTTGATGCCGATCAGATATTCGCGCAGCGCCTCGAAGGTTTCTTCGGGCATGAAGTCGCCAGCGTAAACTGAGGCGGCTTTCTCGCCCGCATAGATTTCCATCCACGAGATTTTGCGCTTGCCACCGTAAGCCTTTTCGACCGCCGCATCCCAAATACGCTTGCTGGCGGTCATGATGTCCTTGCCGATACCGTCGCCCTCGATGAAGCAGAGGATCGGATTATCGGGAATGTTGAGCTTGCCGTCCGTCGCGGTGATCTTCTGCCCCTCGGCGGGCACAGTGATCTTATCGAATGCCATAAAGTGCGCTCTCCTTAATGAACCAAGTTTTAGGTACTCAATCTGTAGGCAGAAGTATAACACTGTCTGCCGTGACAGGGGAATCATGGTACACTAAAATGCGATGCGCCACGCGGGAGGTACCATGTTAGCGATCATCCAAGTTGCGATTGGTTTGATTTTCGTTTACAGCTTGCTCAGCGTTTTGGCGACGACCATCAACGGCGTCGTCAGCAATATACTGAACTGGCGGGCTAAGTACCTTCGAGATGGCTTGATCGACCTGCTGAGCGACCCCGATATTCAAGCGCAGTTTCTCTCACACCCGCTGATCAGGGTCGTTTCTGCGCCGATGGTTACCCCCGATGAAACGGATAATCCGGCTGACGCCCGCGCGATGGCAGCGCAGGTGAGCAGTACGAAAGTCACGAACGTCACGTGGATCAATCCGAAGACGTTCGCGCAAGTGCTGACGAGTTTGCTGACTGAAAAAGCCGACCTCACGCTTTACGGGCCGCTCTTAGTGGCGATCAACAATCTGCCCGAAAGCCCACAAAAATTCCACATGCTCGATCTCGCCTTCGGGCTGCAAAGCGCCGGAATTGGTTTGCCAGAGATGCGCGCAGCGATTCAGGCGCTGCCGACTGGTATGCAAGCGGCGATGCTCGCCGCCCTTCAGCCGATTGAAGAACGACGCCAAGAAGCTCAGTTGAATGATACGGAAGGCAGCCGCCTACTGCCGCTGCTCGAAGGGCTGCGCCGCGTCAACGACGACGCTTTCCGGCGTGCGCTCAAGGTGATTGTGGCGTCGGCACAGACGTTGGACGAGGCACAGACGAACCTCGAAGCGTGGTTCGACCAACGCATGAACATCGTGACTGACCTATACAAGCAGCGTCTTGTGCTGTTTTCGCTGATTATTGGTTTGCTGCTGGCGTTTGTGCTCAATGCCGACTCGCTGCAAATGGCGCGCGCGCTCTGGGATGATCCGGGGCTGCGGGCGACGATTGTCTCGGCGGCGAACGGGGCGATTGCCAGCGGGCAGCTTGAGCAGCAAATCAACCAGCTTTTACCAGCAACGGCGACGCCGACCACGCAGCCAACCCCCGACGCGACACAGGAGTTGGGGATAGCGATTATTCCACAGGCGGAAGCGGCAACCGCGACACCGAACGCGCCCAGCAACGAAGAACTTGCCATTCAGTTTCAGGATACGCTCAACCAACTGCTCAACCTGAATTTGCCGATTGGCTGGGAATATACGCCGATTGACGGGGGCTGCCAGCAGGGAGAAAGCAACCCGCCAGCATGCAGCAGTATGCGGAATATCTGGCTGTTCAACCCCGGCAATAACCCTGATTGGTTCGGGTTGATCCTGCGCAAATTGATCGGCGGGATTGTGACGATGATCGCGGTCGCGCAGGGCGCGCCGTTCTGGTTTGACCTGTTGCAGCGGCTTGTTCGTTCCGGCTAAGAGTAAAGTGTCAAAAGAAATCCGCGAAGATCGTGATCTCCGTAGGGGCGCGATATATCACGCCCCTACAAAAACATCCGGTAACCTACTTTAAAATCTAAGTCAATGACGATTGAGTGGTTTACTAGTGGGTGCGTGTGTCACGCTGACGAGATGCGCGCTTCCTCACGCGGCACGGCGAGAGCGACAACAACCCTACGCCGTGACCATTTTGCCCATCGCATCGCCGCAGTCGAGCAGAGCTTTCACCGCATCGAAGGTATGTGCCTCCGCATAAATCCGCAGCACAGGTTCCGTCCCGCTAGGGCGGATCAGCAGCCAGCTATCATCGCTCATGTAGAACTTGATGCCGTCGAGTGTATCGACGCGCACGACGGTTTCACCGTTCAGGCTGGGGGGCGCGTTGTCCGTCAGCAGCTTGACGATCTGCTTTTTGGGTTTCTGATGCGCAAGATGCACATCGTTACGAGCGTAGCAGGCGGGACCAAAATTCGCCTGCAAGTCAGCGACGATCTCGTGTAAAGGTGCGCGGTTGTAAGACATAATCTCTAGCAGCAGTAAGCCCATCAGGATGCCGTCGCCTTCGGGGATGTGTCCGCGCACGCTGATGCCGCCGCTCTCCTCACCGCCGATCAAGATGTCGTTTTTCATCATCAAGTCAGCGATATGGTTGAAGCCGACCGGCGTTTCATGCAGCTTTAGGTCATATTTTTTCGCCAGCGCGTCGATCATCATGGTGGTCGAGACGGTCTTGACGATGTCGCCGCGCAGTCCCTTATTTTCGACAAGGTGGCGCAGCGTAAGCGCGAAAACCGTATGCGGGTCGATGAAATTGCCGTGCGCGTCAATCGCGCCGATGCGGTCGGCGTCGCCGTCGGTGGCTAAGCCGACGTCGGCTTGTTGGCGCTGCACTGCCGCGACCAGTTCGTTGAGGTGGCGCATGATCGGTTCGGGGTGAATGCCACCGAAACCGGGATTGAGCGCGCCGCGAATCTCGGTCAGGTGGGTGCGCGTGCGCGAAAGAATGCCCGCGAACGAGCCGCGTCCCGCGCCCCACATGGCGTCGTGGACGACGTTGAGTTCGCCTTCCGACACTTTGTCGAGGTCGATCAGTGTGCCGAGGTGCTGATAATATGACCACGCTGGATCGAAGCGCCGGATCAGTCCCGCTTCGAGCGCGTGTTCGTAATCCATGATGTTAGGTCCGCGTGCTTCGCGTTCCATCAACACCATTTCTTCCTCGACCAGCGCACATTGTTCAGCGCTTGCGCTGCCGCCGTAGGCGGCTTTGAGCTTGAAGCCGTTGTAACGGGGCGGATTGTGGCTCGCGGTGATGACGATGCCCACGTCCGCCCCCTTCTCTTTGACATTGTAGGAAATTGATGGAGTCGGCGAGTCGGTACGGGTCAGCCAGACGACAATTCCATTGCCCGCGAGAACGCGCGCTGTCTCGATCGCAAAGCGGTCGGATAGAAAGCGCGTATCGTAACCGACAACAACTTGTGGCAGCTCGCTGCCGATGTGCTGCTTGTTGACGAATTCAGCGACGGCTTGGGAAAGCTGCCGCAGGTTGGCAAACGTGAACGTATCTGCGATGACGGCACGCCAGCCGTCGGTGCCGAAGCGGATCATCGTGATTGTCCTTTAGGTGTGCTTATTATGAGACAAATGCTCAGAAATGCGTCAATTTTTGCGTGCTTGTATCATAAAACGGCGCATTGTGAATGACAATGATGGCTGCTGGTGCAGTTGTAGAAGCTGCTGTGCGTAGCGCTCGACATTGAAGTCGTCGGGGGCGTTCCAAGGAACCGCATGTAGATAATAGATGAACGCGCTCACGTCGGTGAACGTCATTTTGCCCGCCCAATCTTCGGCGCGTTCGAGCGTTAATCCGGCGGATTCTGCTTCACTGCCACAGGTTTTCAGGTTGACGTGGAGATGATCCGGTTCACGCCCGAACAGCGCCAACATATCGGCTGAGTCGCGCCCATCGACCTGCTGAGTCAGAAAAACGCCGTTCGGCTTCAGGATGCGCGCCACTTCAAATGCATCGAATGATTCATGACGGTCGATCACAAGGTCAAAGCTGGCGTCGTCGAAGGGCATCCGGGGTTCGAGTTCGATGTTGTAGTCGGTCAGGCGAATGCCATGCGGTTCGAGATTGGCGCGGGCGACTAGCACGTTGGGCGCGTAGCCTTCGGTCGCCTGCGTGTTGGCGGGCAAGACGTGTTTGAATTCGAGCAGCTTTTCGCCGCCACCCGTACCGAGATCAAGCACCGAATCGGCAGCGGGCAGCAAAGCGCGCACGAGCACGTCATACGACCAAGGCGGCTGCTCTTGCTGATAGTGCCCGCTTAGGTAGGAGAAATCCCAACCGCTGAATGGCTTCTCGGCTTCCGCCCGCCACTGCGCGATTAGGGCTTCATCCGTCATGCGTCCTGTGCTCCTCAATACGCTTTACCAAATCGTTTGGACGCTAGATAAGGTAATCTGCCGATCCCGACTGATCAATGGGACGCCGAGGTGCGGCGCCGTCGCCGCGATGATGCGATCTGGCATATCGGGAACTTGGGCTGCTGACACACGTGAGAGCGTCCTCACGATGGGTAAATCGAGCGCAATCTGCCCGCTTCTGTTAGCTGTATCTATCATGAATCCACGCACGTAGGCTGACAGACGACTATCGTCGTAAAGATACCAGATGAGTGCATGGGTATCAGCGACGGCAGCGAGCATTAAATATCTTCGCGTGGGAAGTTCCCCCACATCTCGCGGCGGGCTTCGTCAATATCTTCGGCGGATGGGACAGTGCCATAGGCTGATAAAACCCCAAGAAGTGAATGGCGGGGTTTAGGAACAAGGGATGTTAAATCTTTCTCCAGCGTCGCTACTACCCGCTCGACCAGATGGACTTTCTCCAGCGGCGATAGCTTTAACGCCAGCGCGACCGCCTCCGCAAGTTCTGACCTATCTTCGCTCATGACTCCCCTTCCAGCGCCTAGCCCAAGCCGGTGGTCGTCAGCAGTTCGTTGACCCGCTCAGCCGTCGGATCGAGATCATTGAGAATGCTGTAAGGCAGGTTGTGCTTACGGACGTATTCCGGCAGGATTTTGATGGTATCGACGATGTCGTCGTTGCGAAGCTGACCGAGCCGAATGCCCGCCGATTCGAGCGTCGAGCGGATCGGCGCGGTATCTTGACCATGCAGTGCTGACGCCAGCAAGATACCGGGTCCAACCATGTCCGCATAGGGGACGGGTTTGCCGCGTCCAGCGCGTGGCTCAATCGCATAGGCGAAATACTGCTCGCTGCCTTCCTGCGGGCGATTATGCCCCATTTGATTGGTCAGTTGGACTTCCATACAGAGCAGGTCGAGCAGGTTACGCAGCGACTCGACGTTGCCGCGCCCGACGCCAGCGGCGATCTTGAAAGCCTGCTGAGCGATACCCGCCATCAAGCCTGCTGCCCAAGGGACAAAGCGGGTATCCGGCGTATTCTGGTTGCGTTCCGCCGCGTAGCGCCAGTCGAGAATGCCGGTCACGATGGTCAGCAGTTCGACAATCGCCGCGCCGCGAAAGTTCTGCGGTGCAGCACGGATCACTTCCCAGTCGATGATCAATTTCTCGGCGGGACCGGTGGTGATGTAGTTGACGCTGCCGTCGGTACGTGCAGCGACCAGCGCCGTGAAAAAGCCATCCTGACTGAGTGCAGTCGGGACGATCACGACGGGTAACCCTCGTTTCCAGCCGACGTATTTTGCGGCGTCGGAAACCATCCCACCGCCGATGCCGTAGACGACACCGACCTGCGGTGGCAAGCCTTCTGCCAGCGTGTCGAGGTAGTCGGCTTCGATGCGGTAAGGTTCGGCTTGAACCACCAACGGAAGGTTGATCAGCGGACTTACCGCCGCCCAAGAACGATCCCCTGTCAGTAGAGCGACCGGTCGAGACTCGTCAATACTGATCAGATCGCGGATTTCAAGTTTCGGCAGGGGCCAAATCGTTGTCATACAGCGCGCCCTCCACAAGAGCGAAATCAGGGGGTCAATTCATTTCAATCATAGCGGCAATTGTGATTCTTTTCCACTTTCCGCTTGTCGTAAACGCTACCATGAGCGACAATTATTAACTGTCTCCGATGGTTTCAGCGAAAGAGTGGGTGATGGTACTCCCGTCCAACGCAGATTTGACCGCCTTCAGCACAAATGTCCCTTGGCAAGAAATCGAACAGAAACGGCGGCATTTCAACCGCGCTCTGGAGACTCTCGCCGGTTCTAACGATCCCAACCTGCCCTTAGACACGCTCTCTGAAGCGGTCGGCGCGCCCGTAACGACGACGTATGATCCAGCACAGCCCGATAGTGGTAACGTCCTGATCACCTTGATTAACGGACATCCGGTTGTGATGGGCAGTGTCGTGAGCGAACGATACCGCAGCGGCAGTACTCTGCTCGAAAGTCTCGTCCCCTATAACCTCAATCCCAGTGTCAACCATACCAACATTACCGAAACTGAAGACTCACTCACACGCTTGCGCGTGTTGGGCGCAGAGATTGAAATGGGGTTGGTGCATCCCGATGGGCATTCGCCCAGCGAGAGCGAGGTTCAGGAATACATTCATACTTACTACAACCACGCCTCGCGCATTGGCGTTTACCCCAAGCTCGACCGTGAAGCGTGCCAATATCAAGTCGAGGCGCACATCGCGCCCAGCCTCGGCTACAACAAGACGCGCAATGCCCTCAACGGTATGATGACCGCGCTCGCTGCTGCCAGCCGTGATACCAAACTGCGCACCCTGATTTTCTCGTGCTACCCGACCGAGTCCGACTTTAAAATGACGGATCACCCAAAGGTTGAAACCGCTGTCGATTTGATGCTGCAAGTCAATGGCATGTTCCCGGAATATGCTGACCGACTGCGCGAGGTGCAAGCGCGCTATCACGTTGACCCGGCGAACAGTCACTACGTCAATATGTTCCGCAATCAGGGCTGTCACATCCATATTGACATTGCGGGGCGTTCTGAAGGACTCGGCTTACTGACCTTCAGCACCGTCTTGAAAAGCGCCAGCGCGGTAGCGAATTCGGCTGTGCTGAAGGGCTGTCCCTTCGTCAACGGCACGGGCGACCTCGACCTGCTGTGCGCGCGCGAGTATCTGCGCTCCGTCACCGTGACCGGGCGCTATTTGAGCCTGCCGCTGAGTCCGCATTTTTCGCCCAACGGGCTGGAAGATTATGCGACGCTGCTGAAGCTCGAACGCGCTAACGCGACCGGACGCGCGATGATGTACAACGAATACGAGGGCGAGCCGATTTCGCTGATGCACAACCCGATTGGGCGCATTCGCCCAGACTTGAGCACGTCGAAGCGGGTCTGTACCGTCGAGAGCACAGGGATGCCGACCAACATCAGCGTCTCGCGGATGGCGGCGGTGCTGGTCGATTTCGAGTTCAGCCATGTCGTGATTGAAACCTACTTCCGCAAGTACGGCTGTGACCTCGAACCGATGATGAACGACACGCTGATGTGGGACATGCTCGGACCGCTCGACTTGTCGGTGTTTCAGCAGATGCAGGATCACTCTGATGTGCTTGGCAGCGACATGACGCTGACGCTGCATAGTGGCAAAGAAGTCACTTTGGCGGAGTTCTACGCGATGAAACGCCGCTTCATGCACACTGCGCTCGAAGAAGTCGATGAAATCGCCCCG
>JBBSNT010000071.1:0-14141 GCA_038260485.1 Aggregatilineales bacterium
GGTTTGCCCGAACGCCAAAACGCTCGACTGCCCCGATAAGCCGACGAAGATCGTGCTGGTGTCGTCGGTGACGACCAGCATTGTGCCGTTTAAGGTTAATGAACTGCCGTTGACGGCGATCCGTGCTTGGGTCGCGCTCTGCAACACGACGACGTTTTTGGGCGCGGCGGCGCAGGTCGCGGGGGCGGCATTGCTCTGGATCAAGCTGGACGTCCACGCCGGAAAATCGGGCGGGGTGACGTCGAACAGGGTCACATCGCCGATCATCAGGACGGTGACGTCGAGCGGGTCAGGCAGGCGCAGCCACGCGACGCCGAGACTGCCGTTCTCGGTCGTGATCGGCGGCGTGCGAATAGCATCGACCGTGCCGACATCGACGAGCGCGCCTATCGGCGCAAGGGCATTGCTGACCAAGCCTGATGGCTCGGCTGCCGGAGCAGCGCCACCGTTACAGACGTAACCGCTCGGCTTGTTGATGCACGCCGAACTCGCATTTGTCCACAGTTCTTGGAGGATGGGCGCACACAACTCGGCGCTGGCAATCGGTACGCCTTCCTGCGCTTTGAGGGGCGCGAACAGCGCGGCAGCGAACCAAACAATGATAAAAACGAGCAGGCGTTTGAAGTGGTGGTTCATCGTCGTTGTGAGCGTTTCCCTGAATGCCCTCGATTGTACCAGATTATATGATAGAGTCGGAGCAGGTCTTAAACTGGAGCCGTTTTCTTGAACCCGACGATTGATCCTCCGATTCGATTGCTCGCCACTTTCGAGCAGCTATTCCCAGATACTTCTCCGCAAATTCTCGTTCAGGCGCCGGGGCGCGATATGTGGGCGGCAGCGCGCTTTAACGGCGGCGTGCATTACAACATCCACACGGCTGACGGTGACGCACACACGACTTTCACCTATCAGAGCGCTAAACGTAAGCAAACGATCCGCTGCCGTCCGCTGCCCCGTTGGGCGCGCTACATCGCCGGCGTGAGCGTGATGTTGGATACGCTGGAAATGCCGGGGATCGACGCGGTGGTCTGCGGGGACGAACCGTCCGGGCCGCGTTACGATCATGCCTTGGGGATTTTGTTCGCGGCGCTGTGGTACGAAGTCAGCGCTTATCCGTGTGATCCGAAAGACCTTGTCGAGATCGCCGAGCGTGTCCGCCGCGAGTACGTCGAAGGACAAAGCTAGACGGGCACGTCCCTTTAAGCAAACTGCCTCTTAAACTGAGCGCCCGCTGAAGTAGCGCGTCAGTAAATCCTTGCGGACGAACAGCAAAATCAGGATCGCGGTGAGAAAGCCTGTCATGTGGGCGAGATGGCTGACGCCGCCGACCGCCTGCCCATTCTGGATGACGTCAATCGAGGGCAGGAATTCGCGCACCGCGAAGTAGACTAGCAAAATCCACGCCGGAAGTTTGATCGTCCACTTGAACAACTGCTTGCCGCGAATCGCCGCGTAGGGCAGCCGCAGAATCGTCCCAATGCCCCACAGACAATCGACCTGCGCGCCGGGAAAGAGCAGCAGGTATGCGCCCATAATGCCCGCAATCGCCCCGCTCGCGCCGATGCCGGGAATGTCCGTGTGGGCGGGATTGAGCAGTTCCGCGCCGATGTTGGCAACCATGCCCGCCGCAAGATAGTAGAGCAGGTAGCGCCACGATCCACAGG
The DNA here is from genome assembly GCA_038260485.1 of Aggregatilineales bacterium. GTDB lineage: Bacteria > Chloroflexota > Anaerolineae > Aggregatilineales > Phototrophicaceae > Flexifilum. The sequence goes on from JBBSNT010000071.1 coordinate 1,665, forward strand.
CGTCCTCGACGCGCCGCCCGAACGTCCACAGATAGATCATGTTGCCGAACAGATGCCAGAAATCAACGTGCATAAACATACTGGTGAAGGTCGCAAACGCGCCGATGCTTTGCCCTTCGCGCATGAATACGCCGCGATAGCCGTAAATCCACAATTTATCGACATAGCCCTGAAATTCAGCGAAGGTCTGCGCCCGGTAATAATCGGGCGCTTGCCAGATGATAAACACCAGCGCGTTCAGGATGATCAAGGCGTAGGTCATGTAGGGCAGCGTGCGGTAGCGCACTGTTTCGGTGTCGCTGAAGGGCAGCGGATAGATCAGCGACATTTGCAGCAGCGTGATGACGATGATCAGCAGAAACGAGAAAAATAACGTCATGGAGCCGTCTCCGTGAGCAGGTCGTTAATCGAGGGGACGAAGGGTGCAACCGGGCTGCGTAGAAGCTGAATCGACATGCTGAAGACGAGGATGAACGCGCCGATCAAGACGATGGTGCCTACCAGCGTGATCAGCACGCGGAGCGCTGGCGGGATAATCGGGATGTGCGTCGGTTCCTGCACCGCACCGCTGGCGAGCATGTCATCTTGATACAGTACCTGCTGTTTCGGCGCTGGGGGTGCCGGTCGATTTTCAGGTACATGCCCGCCCAACCACGCGGCGACCGGCTTCTGTTGGGGCGACGAGAGCGCGGTCACGAGTAGATAGCCGCCTAAAATCGACAGCCCGACGCCGAGCCAGCGTTCTGATCCCATGTTGAGCAGGTTGAGTCCGGCATCTTGCCAACCAAGCAGCAGAAAGACCGCGCCAAAGCCGAGCGCTTCGCGCAGGGCAAGCGGGATGCTGCCGCGTTCACGATCCGTCACGATGGGGGTGAAATTGCGCAGCACCTGCTCAGCGTCTTTGCCCTCTTTGCTGTGCGTTTTTAGGCGCGCGGCGCGCTCGTAGTAGAGCATCGATTCGGCTTTGCGCCCCAACTTCTGCTCGTAGATTTCACCTAACTTGAGCAGCAGTTTTTGACTGTCAGGACGCAGCGCCACCACCCGTTCGAGCAGCTCAGCGGCACGCTGTGGCTGCCCGTCATCGAGGAAAACATCGATCATTTTGCTGATGAGGTCGTCGTCGGCATTGGGCAGCAGGATGACCTTTTCGCGCAGATCGTCCGCCTCGACGTGATCACCCTGATGGCGCGCGATGTCGATGGCGGTCATGTGGATGGGCAGTGACGTTGTCCCTGCTTCGAGCGCGCGCCAGATCAATTCGCGGGCGTCGTCTCGATAATTCAGCTTAAACAGGTAGCGGACTGCCTTCTGCATGGCGAGCGGGTGATCTGCCTGAAGGTCGAGCACCTGCACCCAGTTTTCGAGCGCGCCTTCGACGTCGTTTTGGGCAAGTAGCTGATCCGCCCTCGTCAGAATGCGCGCGATTTGCTGCTGATCAGCAGGGCTAGGTGTGAGCGGCGTGCGCGTCTGAGCGGGTTCGGGGATGGGATCGGCTTGAGCTTCATCGCTGATCAGCATGGGGGTATTGACGACTTCAAGCCGCGCGCGCCAATCCAGATTGGCGTTAACTTGGGATTGCGCAGCGATTAGCAGCTTGGCGCGCAGGGTGAGTGCCTGCGCGTTGGTCGGGTTCACCTTCAGCGCCCGCTCGATACAGCGCAGCTGCTTCTGTGGGTCGTCGGTGGTGCGCGACAACCACAGCCACGCCATGTCATTTTCAGGATTCAGTTTTAGCGATTGCTGGATTAACTGCCGTGCTTGTAGCGGATCGTGCTTGTCCCGCAGCGCTGTTATACCCTCGCGGAACAGCATTTGTGCGTCCATGTCAGCCCCTTGTTCCATCTCCCCCCTTGGGCTTATTTTATGCGCAATCGCAGGTTAAAAGAATGTAATAATCCGTAATTGGCAGATTTTTCACGGAATATTCACAGCCGCAGCCGCTCGCTGCTAGTTCGTGTGGGTTTCAGCCAGCAGCGCTTGAATCGCGCTTTCGGTTTCGTCATAGCCGCCGACGTCAACGTGCTGGTAACGCAGATTGCCACCCTTATCGATCAAGTAGAGCGTGGGACGGATAAGCTGACCGTATGCCTGCCACATGGTGTTCTCACTGTCCTGCGCGACCGGATAGGTGATGTCCAGCCGTGTGAGTTCGGCGCTCAAGTTGGCGATGCTGCGTTCGTTGTCCCCTTGAGGATTGTGGATGCCGATCACGGTCAAGCCTTGATCGGCATAAAGGGCGTCCCACTGGCGCACGTAGGGCAGCACTTGCATACAGGGCGTGCAGTCGAAGCTCCAGAACGCTAGCAGCACGACCTGCCCGCGCAGGTCAGCGAGGCGGGGCGGCGTTGCGCTATTGAGCCAAACAGTGCTGCGGAGTTCGGCGGCAGGTCCGTAGATCGGGTAGGGGGCAAGATCAAGCGGCGCGAGGCGCGTCGAGGCGGCGGTCGGCGGCGTGAAGGTCAGCGCGGGTGGGATCGTCGGCGTGATCGGTGTCGGCACGAACGCGACTGCCTGCCCGCGTGCCTCCAGCAGCCCAATGAACCACCCGACAACTATGAGCGCCGTGAATAGGACGAGCAGGATGCTAACGGCGCGCTTTATCGAGAAGCCGTAGATGAACATGCAGAAGGGATCATCAGCGTGTCATCGCTAGGGCGATAACCATGATTAAGCCGATGATAAAGATGATAATCATCAGCACTGCAAGGATCATAAAGGTGCGGTTAGGGCGCTGCATTGGCTTCGTCCTTGTGGAAATGCGGCAGCACGTCACGCGCCAGCGCCTCGATGCGGTCGATGTCGTCCAAATCCATCCATTGGAGCATCAAACGTTCTGCTCCGGCATCGACGTAGGCGCCGATTTGGTCGATGACCATCGACGCTGTGCCGACAATCGTCACGTTATTGCGCCGCAGGTCTTCGAGCGATTTGCCCTCGGTGATGCGGGCGAGATCGGCATCGTCGGTGGCGTAGCGGATATCGGTCATGACCGAGCGCTTCACGTCACCGGGGGCGCGCTGGAACTGACCGAGCAGTTCGTCTAGGAGCTGGTTGCGCTCACGGTAAGTCGCCGGGTCGATAAAAACGCCGTTCCATTCGTCGGCAAATTCTGCTGCTAACGGCAGGGTGCGCGTCGGACCGTTGCCGCCGATCAGGATAGGCGGACCGCCTGCGCGATCCGGTCGCGGCAGCAAGATCGCTTTGTCGAGCGAGAAATGTTTGCCCGCGTAGGTGACGGGTTGATCGCTGGTGAGCAGGCGCGCGCTGATTTCCAGCGTGTCGCGGAGCATTTCGTAACGTATATTGCGGTCGTAGAAGGGGACGCCGAAGTTGTGATGCTCGCGTTCCTGCCAGCCCGCGCCCATGCCGAAGATCAGCCGACCGTCGCTTAAGTCATCGACCGCTGCCGCTGTGCGCACCAGCATCGACGGGTGACGAAAGGTGATCGGTGACACGAGCGTGCCGAACTCGATGCGCTTGGTGTGGGTGGCAGCAAAGGTCAGCGAAACCCACGCTTCCAGCGACTCCTGATCAGGCGGTTGTGAATCGGTGAAATGGTCAGAACGAAAGACACACTGATAGCCAAAGTCTTCCGCCGCGTCGAGGATGCTCCGCCAGCGCTGCCACGTCAAGCCATGCTGTCCTTCAATCATTAAGCCAATAGCGGTCATACCTCTTTACGCTCCCATTTTTACTCAATCTCAAACAATCTTTGATTGTGCTGCTCTCTCTCATGCGCGATGCGGGTTCGTAGAAGCGAACGACCGTGCGCCTCTTCAAGAGAAACTCTAAATTATCGACGTGCTTCAATGGCTCGTTACGGTTAACTGTGAATAATCTCGCTGAGCGCTTATGTTTATGATGCAAAAATAACATAGTTACGTTAAACTACAAAAAGTTCATTTAGATTGTAATCACGGGAGTGTGCCGGATGGCGAATTTAGCGCAAGAAAAATATATCTCCCTCACGGGTGACGTTCCTGCCTTAAGCGACGCCGAGATCAGCGAACTGCACCTCGAAACCCCGATGTGGGAAACCACGGAAGGCGACACCAAGGGACTGCGGCGTACCTTCGAGTTCGAAAATTATCTTGATGGGGTTGAGTTTGCTGCGCGGGTTGGCAAGCAGGCGAATGATCAGAATCATCACCCGACGATCACGATTCGCTTTAAAAAGGTTGATGTTGAGTGGTACACGTTCGTGATTAAAGGGCTGCACCGCAACGACTTCATCATGGCGGCGAAAACGGACGAGGCATTTCTTGGGCTGCTGGACGAAACGCGCGCTAAAGGCGTCGTCCAAGAGGCGTCCGAAGAATCGTTCCCTGCCAGCGACCCGCCGGGCTGGATCGGTAAGACGAACGCGGATTAGAATTTGGGCTAAAAGTAGCAAAAACACGGGGACATTTGGTCGTCCCCGTGTTTTTATTTACATTGCGCGTGGTTAGGTTGTGGGCAGCGAGTGCAGGTAGTCGATCAGCGCGTGGAGTTGATCGTCGGTCAGCGCCGGATAGTCGCCGCGCACCGGATGCGAAAATCCGGTGGCGGGATCAAGCGGCGGGTGCAGCGTCGTCAACAGGTCGAAGATTTGATCGTCACTCAAGGTCGTTTGGGTCAAGGCTGATGCGCTGCCGACATTTGTCTTTTCGCCCTGCGCGCCGTGACAGCCAGAACAGGAGAGCGCGTAGGCTTCGGCAGCGTCGAACGTGCGGTCTGGCAGGGTCACATCTTCAAAGTTCATCCCCTCAATCGGCAGCGTGTATGGCTCGTAGACTTCCGGGGCGCCTACTGTTGGCGCGGCGACGACTTGATCGATATTCGCGGCGCGGCTGCGGATGAAGGCGATAATCAGGTCGATTTGATGATCGTCCAATGAGGGATTGCCGCCTTTGGCGGGCATCATGATGCCGGTCGTGTTGAGCGGATCGGTGACGGGACGACCTATCGTGATGAACTGATGCAGCTCCTCGTCGGTCAAGCCGTTCACGAACGCGCTTGCGGTCAAATTTTTGCCCAGTCCGGCGATTCCGGTCGCGTCCGTGCCGTGACAAGCAGAGCAGATTGACTGGAATAATGCCTGCCCCTGTGTGACTTCCTCAGCGCTGTAAACGGTATTCTGCGCGACTTCAGTGGGTGCTTCAATCACTTGTGCGGGTGCAGTCGTCGCTGATGGAATGACTTCTGCCTGCGCGATTTCGGTCGCTGTGACGGGCTTCGCGGGCGGGATTTTTGGCTGCCCCATCAGTAGACCAAGCAGTACCAAGCCGAACATGCCGAACATGATCAGCACCGGAAACAGCGGGAAATTTGGGGTTTTCTCGCCCATAGGATGGAACCCTTTAATTGTGAATCGAAGATTTGTAGCTCCTATTGTTTGCGCTCAAGCTCAACTGAACAAGTGAATTATGTCACTTATAAACCATGTGGATCATTCTTACAAACGTGCCGGGGATTCCGTAAGATGGTGGCATCTTAATCCACAGAATCTAGAGTTGACCGACACGGTCTTGGCAAGGAGCGAGCGAAATGGAACGACGCGAATTCTTGAAGTTAGTGGGGATTGGTGCGGGCGCGGTCGGCGCAAGCGCGGTCGCTCACCCGACCTTCGCGCAGGATGGCGGCGACGCTGGCATGGGCGGGATGGACATGGCTACGCCCGAACCGATTTCGCCGGAAGCGACGCCACCCGTCGTTGATATGGCGGCGGTCGATGCGATGGATCATCATCACCAGATGGGGATTCAGACCTTCCTCGACCACATGGGCAAGGATGATCTGTTCTGGAATCGCCCGATTGAATACACGATGGATGGCGACACGAAAGTCTTCCAACTGACGGTCAGCGAGATCAACTGGGAGACGAAAGCAGGCACGAGCTATCCCTCGTTCGCCTATAACGGGATTGTGCCGGGTCCTGAATTCCGCATCACCGAAGGCGACAAGGTGCGTATCCTCGTCACCAACTACATGACGCAAAGCACCTCCATTCACTGGCACGGGCTGTACGTCCCCAACAACATGGACGGCGTGCCCTTCATCACGCAGCCCGTGATCAAGCCGGGTGAGACGTTCACCTACGCATTCACGGCGCGCAACGGTGGGTCGCACATGTATCACTCGCATCACAATTCGGCAGAGCAGACAACACGCGGCTTGCTTGGCTCCTTCGTGATCGAGCCGCTGGACAAGAGCCGCGAACCGGAAGTTGACCACGAGTACACGATGATCCTCAACGACTCGGCGATGGGCTTCACGATCAACGGCAAAGAATTCCCGTACACGCAGCCGGTTACGGCGAGACTGGGCGAGAAAATTCGTATCCGTTACATGAACGAAGGCTTGATGATTCACCCGATGCACCTGCACGGGATGCCTCAATTGGTGTTTGCGAAGGATGGCTGGTATCTGCCTGTGCCGTATTTGGCGGACACAGTGCTGGTCGCGCCGGGGGAGCGCTACGACGTGGTTGTGGACTGCACCGAGCCGGGCATCTGGGCGTTTCACTGCCACATCCTCAGCCATGCCGAATCACGCGACGGCATGTTTGGGATGGTGACAGTGCTGGCGGTCAGCGAGACATAAGCGGCGATTGATGCGTAGGGGCGAACACAGGCAATCAAAGATTGCATCGCCCCTACGGTTTACTAGTTTAGTTTACAGCCCGCTCAAACCGCCGATTTCTTCGGTCGGTTCTACCGTGACTTCGGGCGTGCTTTCCAGACCGCTCAAGCCGCCTAAGCCGCTTTCCTCAGTGTCGGCTGGAACTCTGACCGACTTGATGATCTCTAGCAAGAGCGGGGCGTTGCTCTCGAAGTTGGCGGGCAGGGTCGTCGCTGTGACGTAGGCGATCTGATCGCCAAACGGGATCAGCGCGAGATAGCCACGCTCGACACCGGACGCGATCACCGCAACTAGCGCGTCACTGCTGCCTTCAAGCGGCTGCGCTGCCTGCTCGACGGTATAGCCTGTCAGTCCGGCAAGCGCCTGCTGCATCAAGGGCGCGAGGTCGGGATTCTGCGGGTCGATGCCGAAGCGATCCATCGAATAGAGGATGATTACACCGCCGCTGCCGCTGAGGGCAGTTTTCGGCGCGAGATCGGGCTTGGCAGAGTAGAGGCGCGACTGAGCGGCGGTGTCACTGTCGCCGTAGGCGAGGATCTGATCGTCGGCAATGTAATCGAGCACCGTGCCTTCACCGGGCAGCACGAGCGAGACTTGATCGTCGCTGCTGCGGACGGTTTGCGGTGTCAGGTCGCTGTCCTGAGCCTGTGCCGTTGGCGGGCTGGCGTTGGTCGGGCGCGGCTCTGTCATCGGCGGCTCGGCAGGGGTGCGGATTGTTTCGAGCAAGCCGGACATGGCTGCTCTATTCGTAGGCAGATCATCACTGATGAGGATCGCCACCACGAGTTGATCCTGCGAGTGCATGACCGCGAGATAACCGTTACTGAGGGTTGCCAGTTCACCCGGATATTGACCACCAAAGGTGTGTGCCTGCGTGGGCTGTGTAGTTTGAATGTCGCTAGAGAGCGCATCAACCAGTGATTGCATCAAAACTGAAACGTAAGGTGAGGGGTCTTGTCCATTGAGCTGCGCCGCGCCGACGAAACCGCCGATCCCATCGACGGAGGTGGTATTGCCGTCAATGACGAGGTCGATAATCGCCTGCTCGCTTGCTGCGGTGTCGCCAAAAACCATTGAATCGGCAAAGTTTGCGACGCTGATGGGTTCGGTGACGTAGGTCTGTGGCAGCCGGATCGAGAAAATCCCTAGATCGCTGACGACAACTTCGCCCTGTCCGGTCGTTTGGGCGACTCGGCTCAAAGCGTCAGGTTGTGCATAGCCCGTTGATAACCCGCTCATCATCACTGTGGTGAATAAGGCGATCAGCAGCGCGTAAAAACGATGGTGCTTATACATTCGAGAAACCTTTCTGTTCATTTAGTAAATTGGTACTGTTTTGATTCATAAAACAATCAACCAAAGTCAGTTTACCGTGCTTCGCGAGGTTGTCGCCGTTTTTATATAGTGTTTTTATTTTTGGGTGGGTTTATGGGCAATATAGCAGTATTTAGGCGCAGAACTTTCACGTCCATACGCTGATCAGGGCTGGTGAAGGGGGATTCTGGTCACTGAGGCTGTAACCACTGATTTCACCATTTGTCGTTTTTGGGGAAACTCACTCTCGCTTCGGTAAAAAACTCGTGATATACTGATCTTGCAATGTGGGTAAGAAGACAAGTGGTCTTCACCACGTCGGTGCTATGGTTAAGCACCCATAAGACCTCAGAGAAAACAGAAGCGTTTGCAACGTCACTCCATCTGTAATCTCCACAAAGTACTGAGTAATCTTCCTGAAATAATGGGGATGTATGTACAGAAGTCTATGGCAAACCCAATTATTCAGGAGTGAATAAAATGGCAAATCGTGTCCAAGGCACAGTCAAGTGGTTTAACGGTGAAAAAGGCTACGGCTTCATCACCCCCGAAAGTGGTCCGGACCTGTTCGTGCACTACTCCGAAATTCAGAGCAGCGGTTTCCGCTCGCTCGAAGAGGGTGCCCGCGTCGAGTTCGAAATCACCGAAGGTAAGAAGGGCAAGCAGGCGAGCGCAGTTAAACTCGTCAACGCCTAATTCTTAACTCTATATGACAAAAAGCCCGCTGCCAAGACTGGCAGCGGGCTTTTGATTTCCCAGAAAGCCGCTATATGCGGGAATGCCAAAGGCAATGCCCTATTCATTGTTAATGATGCTGATTGCGAAAGCGCGGTAAACTCACTAGAATGCGTGTAATCCATTTGCTAGGGTTCTTTTATGTCGATGCACGTTCACGTGGGTTGTAAATTTCTGTACGAAAGCCCGTTTCCAACCCCGATGATGCTCGTCGTTTGCCCTCCGCAAGCATATCATCACCGCTTGATTGAAGAACAACGTATCATTTCTCCGCAACTGCCTCTTCATGAATATACCGACAGCTTCGGTAATCTCGTTTGGCGGCTTGTCGCTCCGGTCGGTACGATGGAGATCAGCTACGACGCCATTGCTGAAGTGCCTCCTACGCCTGACCCAATTCTGCCTGACCTGAAGAAAACGCCGGTCGATGAACTGCCCGACGAGGTGTTGGTCTACACCCTGCCCAGTCGTCACTGTCCATCTGATTTATTCATCGATGATGCGTGGCAGTTGTTCGGGCATATCGAGGGTGGCTGGGCGCAGGTTCAGGCGGTTTGCGATTGGCTGCACGGCAATGTGGCTTATGGCGCGGGCAGCAGCACGGCAAGCACGACCGGATGGGATGCCTACCAGCAGCGGCTCGGCGTCTGCCGTGATTTCGCGCATCTGGGTGTCTCGTTCTGCCGCGCGCTGAATTTCCCTGCGCGCTACGTCTGCGGTTATTTGCCTGACATCAATGTGCCGATTGACCCTGCACCGATGGATTTTCACGCTTGGTTCGAGGTTTATATGGAAGGCGAGTGGCGTACTTTCGATGCGCGCCATAATCGCCCGCGTACCGGGCGGGTATTGATCGCTCGCGGGCGTGACGCGGTGGATGTGGCATTAGCGACTGTTTACGGCAGCGCTCAGTTAATGACGATGCAAGTTTGGGCAGAACAAGTGGATGAGCAGCAGCAGCTCCATTCGCTATCGATAGAAAGCAGCGAATCTCATGGATGACTACTCCCTCTCAGCAGCGCAGCCGACCAGATATATTGATTATCACGCGGTCGATTGGCAAAATGTTCGGCGGACGCGCTGTCATTTTTACCAGCGCTTCGAGTATGTCTATCCCGGCCCGATTTACAACTTGAAACAGCGACTCGTGATCGTCCCCGCCGATCATTACGGCACGCAACAACTGCTTGACCATCACTTGGAGGTTAGCCCGCTGCCGGTGACCGTGCGCCAGAGCGCCGATCCGTTCGGGAATCGCGTGCTGGAACTGGAAATGCCTGAAGCAGATCGCGTGGTGTCGTTCGAGACAAAGATGCTTGTCGAGAATAGGCTACACGAGCTGCAACGACCGTTGATTTCGCCTGCCGAGGCGAAGTATTTCCTGAAATCAACGGCGCTGACGATGCCCGACGCCCACATTCAAGCCATCGCGCGTCAGTTACGCACCGAGGCGACGACAGAACACGATTTGACCGCGCGCATTAACGATTGGGTCTACGGCGTAATGCATTATGGCGGCGGTGTGACGTCGGTCAAGACGAGCGCATCCGAAGCACTGAGTTTGGGGCAAGGCTTATGTCAAGACTACGCCCACATCATGCTGTCGATTTGTCGGACGGCAGGTTTACCCGCGCGCTACGTCTCTGGACATCTGCTTGGTGAGGGTGGATCGCACGCATGGGTGGAAGTTTTCCTGCCCACACGGGGCGGGCTAAGCGCCTTCGCCTTTGATCCGACTAATCGACGCGAGCCGCATCTTGGCTACGTGACGGTCGCGGTCGGGCGTGACTACAGCGACGTCTCGCCGACATCCGGCAGTTACAGCGCGCCCTATGGCGGTCAACTGACGTGCCGCAAACATGCAGGGCTAACGCTGGTCGAATACCTCAATGGGGATATGCTCCGAAGCAATTTGGCATCCTAGTTTTTGGGCTTATTGAACACTTCTTGGCGCTGCTTTGATGAGTAAAAGTGGTTGTCGCTGTCTATTTAGAACTTAGCGCGTTATAATTGTTGCTATCCCTCACGTATCGACTCCCTTCCAGCAAACGGTCAAGTCGCTACAGGGCTTAGATGGCAAATCATTCTCCTTTTCGCATCTAAGTAGTACGTCTCTCCATTTTAGGTGATTATCCTGTTGGGGATGCAGGCGAATAAACGGGCTTTCAGCGCATCTGTGCGGATGCTGTGAAGGATTGTTGATCCTTCATTAGGGAATGTACCTACGCTTAGCTGTTCACCGGAACCCCTAACGCTCATTCCATCTCTCGCTTTGATTTCCCACGATACTGTCGCTCTTCAGTAAAGCAGCTAGCCATAAAGGACAGCGCATGAATGAGGGTGAACGACTTCAAAAGTTGATTGTAAACGTCAAGAACGGTGAAAGGGGATGGCGCAGGACGTTAGCTACTGCTGAGGGAAGTTTTTCTAAAAAACTTGCCAAAGAGAACCTGAACCGTCTCGAAGCGCTGCACCAGACGCTGCTTGATCAGTTGAAGGCAAGCGAGCCGCATTGAAAACTGCAAAAAACCATCGTTCGGGGTGAATTGATCGCCTGATTGGCGAGCCAGAACGATTTTATATGACTATCGAGATGCCTGAGCGCGACTGCGTTGGGCGGCTCAAGTCCGCAAGCATTCGTTCGGGCGCTCTAATAAGAGGAAATGCTCATGACAGAAATTACCTATCTTCCCTATCTCGAATGGCAGGCGCTGCTGGTTCTTTATCGCCATCGTGATCGGGAGTCAAGCCCCTTGCGGCACGTCGGCTTCAAGACCAACGTCTCGGCTCTAGTCCGTCACGAGCCGCCGCTGGCGGAGTGGATTGGAAAGCCAACCGATAATCAGGTACACATCACCGAAGCAGGCATCGCTCTGTACAAGATGACGGATCGCCCCAAATAACGCTAAATTCAGTTCATTCCCCTGCGACCCGACGAGCGGCGCAAGCAGTCGCTCGTCGGGTCGCTTAGAATTGCGATCTGCTGCAACGATCACCGCTGTACCCTACAGCGAAAGCCCTTCTACCCCGCTCAATTCACGGTAAAAGAGGTCAGCCGCCGATGGTCGTGCGCCCGATAAATCCCTTTGATATTTTCTCAGCTGAGGCGCGCGGAAACCATGCGCTGTACGCGCGAATGCGAACCGATGATCCGGTGCATCGCGCGCTTGATCCGCAAAGCGGGAAGCCGGTCTGGTTTCTGACGCGCCACGATGACTGTGTCAGCTTCATGAAGGACAAGCGCTTCAGCAAAGAGAATCGACTTGGGTTGTCAGCCGCGAAAGATACGCACGACAGCATCAATCGGCACATGCTCAATCTTGACGAGCCGGATCACGCGCGGCTGAAAACGCTCGTCCACAAGGCTTTTACACCCGGCAGAGTGCATCATTTGCGTCCACGTCTCCAATTGCTCGCGGATGGATTGTTTGAAGCTATGGATAGCGAACTCGCAGACGGTGACGAATTTGACCTCGCAGAACGGTATGCTGAGGTTTTTTCGCTGATGTCGATCATGGCGATGCTCGGTATTCCTGCGGCAGACTACGATCAGTTTCGCGTGTGGACGAAGACTATGCTGCTCTCGACTGACGAAGATACCGCTCATACGGCGATCATCGAATTTTCGATGTATCTGCATCGAGAGATTGATCTACGGCGCGAGGCTTCGAGTGCGCCGGATGATTTGCTGACGGGACTCATTTTCGCTGAAGACGCGGGGGATCGGCTGAGCCGACAGGAACTGCTGGCGATGATCTTTTTGCTGTTTGCGGCGGGTTATGAAACGGTGGCAAACTTGATCGGCAA
>JBBSNT010000072.1:0-14096 GCA_038260485.1 Aggregatilineales bacterium
AAGCGGAACCATCTCCGAGGGAATCGTTGTGCTGTCAGGTGTCGGCGTCGAATCACCGCGCATGGAATTCAAAGCGAATGCACTTATCACCACAATGACCACCAGCAGCGCGAACAGCCCAACCATCAGCGGCGTAGATCGTCCGCTGCCGCTTCCCGATCTAGTTTGCCCCGGTCGCTCGATTCGCAACGTGGGCGTCTCGACATCAGGGCGATTCGCGGTCGTGTGCGGGTCTGCCCCACCGGGCAGTGCGGTCGCGGGTATCCACAGGGCGCGGCGCTTCTTGGGCTGTTCCAATTGGTATTGAATCGAGCCGATCAGTCGAGCGATACTTTCTCCGTCGATGCCCTGCTTCATGTCCACGTACTGAATATCGGATAGTTCGCCGGCAAGATTGGTACGGTCGCGAAGCTGCACGGTCACAATCGGCTTTTGCAACCGCCGCGCCTCGGTGAATTCAGCGTGGCAAAACGGCGACGTAACCGACTCGTTGCTCAAAAGATAGACGAACACGTCACAGGCGTCGATCTGGCGCAGAATTTCCGCCCACCAATGGACGCCGCCGGGGAGTTGATCGTCATACCAAACATTGCTCAGCCCATAGATGCGGCGCAGATACCCGACGAGGCGTTCCGTCGTTTCATGATCAACTCGGCTGTAACTGATGAAGATGTGCGCCATTCGAATCAATTCCTTGCCGCAAAGAGTTTCGTCACATACTCTCTATTGTAACGATCCCCCCCCCGCCCTGCAATGGAATCGACCGTTGCCAAAGCGCCCTCTATCAGGTAGTATGACCTCATTGAATTACCCAACGTAATAACTTTCCGCTCTGCACCGGCGCGCCCGCGCCACAGCAGGGCAAACCCAAGGAAGGGGTCAACTGAATCATCCATGAAACGAGCTTATGAACTCACGTTTATTGTGCGCCTCGACGGCAACGACGAGGCAACGGTCAATGGCACCATTGATCAAGTGCGCGCTTGGGTCGAAACCGAAGAACTCGGTCAGATCTCGCGCATAGATCGATGGGGACGCCGCAAGCTGGCTTACGACATCGACAAGCAGCGCGATGGCTACTATGTCCTCTTTGAGTCCAAAATTGAGCCACAGGCGTTGAAAGAAATCGAGCGCAACATGAACCTTGCGCCCAACGTGCTGCGCTATCTTTTCGTCCGTACCGACGAGTAAGTTGGGGGACGACTCACACCGCCGGTTTTCTGGAAAATACTGCTTATGGCGCGCGGTCTGAACAAAGTGATCATCATCGGGATTGTGGGACGCGACCCTGAAATGCGTTTCACGCCCAGCGGTCGCCCCGTAACCAGTTTTAGCGTCGCGACGAGTCGTACTTGGGTTTCTGCCGAAGGCGAACGTCGTGAGGAAACCGAGTGGTTCAACGTCGTGGCGTGGGGCAACCTCGCCGAAATTTGCAAGGCACACCTCGCCAAAAACCAACAGGTTTACGTCGAGGGACGGCTGCAAACACGCGGTTGGGAAGACGAAACTGGCAAAAAGCATTTCCGTACCGAGTTGGTCGCTAACGAGATGATCCTGCTTGGCGACCGCCGCGCGCAGCACACTGATTTCGATTATGTCAATGATGAAGGCGATAACGGCGATTACGCTTTCTAACCTGTAGAAATACGAGGACGAAGATTATGACAACTGACGACATCAAACGTCGCAAAGTAGACAACGACGACGACAGTGAAGAAAGTAGTTCCGAAGATCAACCGCGACGTGGCGGTGGTGGCGGCAGTGGCGGTGGACGCCGCGACCGTGATGACCGTCGTAGCAGCCGTCCACGCGGTGGCTTTGGTCGGCGTTACCGTCAAGCCGCCTACTGCCCCAAGGGCAAGTGCTTCGACTATAAAGACATCGACACCCTGAAACGCTACATTACCGAAACCGGCAAAATCAAGCCGCGCCGCCAAACGGGAAACTGCTCACGCTGCCAGCGCGAACTCGCGCGCGAAATTAAGCGTGCGCGTCACCTTGCGATGCTGCCCTTCGTCGTGTTGCAGGACTAACGACAGCACACGAATAGAGATTTGAGTTGGGGCATGGCGACGCTATGCCCCAATTTCTATGCCGGGATTAGATGATATTTTTTGATAGGGAGCGAAGATGTCGAAGCGCAGCACCACTGGGCTGCCGAAGCCTAATCAACCGAAACCCGAAGCCGAAGGTTCGAAAAGCCGGCTTCAACCAAGACTGATTCGGGAGTATCGTTCGAAATCTGAACGTGAAGCCGAGATTCAACGCCTCGTCATTTTGGGAACGGCACTCGCTGTCGGTATCGCCCTCGTGATCTTCATCGGCGCGCTGCTCAACGATCAACTTCTCGTGCCAAATCAGGCGGTGGCGAAGGTCAACAACGAGACGATCACCGTCGCTGAATTTAAAAATCGCGCCAAGCTCGAACGCGCGCTGCTCATCAATGAGCTAAACAGCGCGATCCAACTATTCCAGAACTTCGGCTACACTAGCGATCAAATCAACCAACTCGTCACCAACCAAACGCCCTACAGTACGTGGTACAGCGAGCTTCAAGTGGCTGACCAACTCGGCAACAGCGTCCTCAATACAATGGTCGAGGACGAACTGGTGCGCCAGAAGGCGGACGAACTGGGCATCACCGTCAGCGACGATGAAGTTGATGCCAAAATTAACGGATTCTTTGGCTACGATCCGACGACTACCGGAGTGGCGCCAACAGCAACCTCCTCCCCTACAGTAGCTCCAACAGCGCTCGTTTCGCCGACACCGTCCCTGACGCCCGCGCCTACGGCGACAGCCGCCGAGACAATGACGCCAACGCTCACGCCATTCCCATCAGCAACGCCGTCTCCAACGCCGGGAGCAACCGAACGCGCCGACCAGTTCTTGACTCAGCGCGACAGTTATTTCGCCTCAATTCGCAGCCAAACCGGGCTGAGCAATGACGTTATTCGCGACTACTTCAGGATGCAGGCACTTCGCGAAAAAGTGCGGAACGCGGTGATCGCCGATACAGATCGCAATGCGATCTTCGTGGACGCGCGTCACATTCTGGTCGCTGACGAAGATACTGCGCAAAATGTGCTGACCGCGCTTCAGAATGGCGAGTCGTTCGCCAGCCTCGCACAGTCTGTTTCGACCGATGGTTCATCCACGTCGGGCGGCGAACTCGGTTGGCAGCCTGCGAGCACATACGTTTCCGAATTTGCCGACGCCGTGCGCGATGCCGACATCGGTGCTTTTATCGGACCGGTGCAGACGCAATTCGGCTATCACATCATCCAAGTACGCGCTCGCGAAAATCGTGAAATGTCCGACACCGATCTCGCACAGGCTCAGAATACGCAGTTCAACACCTATCTGGGCGACCTACGCGCCGCCGATACGACGAATGTTGAAATCTACGATGCGTGGACAGATAACGTGCCCACTGAACCTGTTTGGATACCGACAATCTAAGCGAAGCATCAGCGAAAAGAGCGACCACGTGGTCGCTCTTTTCTTTTAGCATCCATAAGGCTAGCGCCCCGTAGGGAAACCGTGCGTTGCTCTCATAGAAGGGCAAGACTATAATCCGCCGCATGAACGATCAAGGGATTGCACGTTTAGAAGCGAAGCTGGAGCAGCTGATTGAAGGCGCTTTCGCCCAGTTGTTTAGCAAAGCTATCCGTCCGCAAGACATCGCTTTGCATCTATCACGGGCGATGGAAAGTGGTATCCAAGCAGCGGCTGACGGTGATCCACGCCCTTTCGCGCCTAACCGCTATATCATTCGCCTGAATCCTGACGTTTGCGATCATATCTTGACCCGGCAGCCTGAAATTGCCACCATTCTGACAACACACTTGATTGAACTGGCATCAACCGCAGGCTGTCGCCTGAGTGACATGCCTATCATCCAATTGATTGCCGCGCCCCACGTCGAACCGGGCGAAATCTTCGTGGATGCGCTGCATCATAATGGAACCGCACCCTCGACCGCCGCGATGGATCGGATTGAAATCGAGCAAACGCCCGCGCCGCAAAACCCACAGTTGATTATCAATGGCAAGCTGACACTGGCGCTAAAAGACCCACTGATCAATATCGGACGCAGCCGTGACAATCACATCGTGCTCGACGACCCATACATTTCTCGCCATCACGCGCAGCTGCGCCTGCGCTTTGGCGTTTACACCATTTTCGATACGCACAGTCAGGGCAGCGTGCTCGTCAACGACGTGGTGGTGCGCGAACATCGTTTGCAGCCGGGCGATGTGATCCGGCTCGGCAAAACCCAGCTTGTCTACCTCGAAGACACGCCGCACGCCGACGGGCAAACCAACGTCGGCGATGCGCTCGAATTCTGACGGCAGGGAGCAGCGCTCGCTTTGGAAACCGAACTCACCCTATTTTTACTGCGCTTAGTCTCTGGCGCGCTGCTTATAGCGCTGCTGGCATTGTTGTTCATCGCGATGTGGCGCGATTACCGCAGCGCCGTCGTGCAGACTGAAGCCAGCCGCCGCGCCTACGGCAAGATGGTCGAGCTGCGTGAACTTGACGATGCCTACGTGGTTACCGGGCAGACCTTCGCCCTGCTGCCGCTGACCAGCTTGGGGCGTTCGCCAACGAACACGATCCCGATCAATGACGATTTCGCCAGCGGCGAACATGCGCTCGTCGCGCTGCGCAACGGGCAGTGGTGGCTAGAAGATCGCCAGAGCCGCAATGGAACAACCATCAATGGGATGCCGATCAGCCAGCCCGTGATTATCACAGATGGCGACATTATCGGCGTCGGCAGCGTTCGGCTGCGCTTAGACTTGGAGCAGTGACCGATGGATTTAGGGTTGCGCGGCGCGCGCGTACTGGTAACTGCGGCGAGTCAGGGCTTAGGCGCAGCGACAGCACGACAGTTCAGTCTTGAGGGCGCGCTGGTCGTCATTAACAGCCGCAGCTTGAGCGCGCTGCAAGAGACCGCCGCCCAGATCAATCAAGTGAGCGGCAATCTGGTCTACACGCTTGCAGCAGACGTGACCCATGCGGAAGCCGCGCAACGGCTGGTCAGCAACGCCGCCGAAATGCTCAACGGTATCGACATTCTCGTCACCAATGCAGGCGGACCGCCCAACGGAACGTTTGACGACTTCGACGCGGCAGCATGGGAGCAAGCAACTCGACTCACCCTGCTCAGTGCAGTCAATCTCGTGCGCGCGGCACTGCCCTATCTGCGCCAATCGAAGCGCGCGGCGATTCTTGCCGTTGTTTCGGCGTCCGCCAAGCAGCCAAGCAAGAACGCGACTCTGACCAACACAATTCGTCCGGCGGTCGTCGGGCTGATGAAAACGCTGTCGCAGGAACTCGCGGCGGACGGTATCCGCGCCAACAGCATCCTCCCCGGCTCGATCAGCACCGCGCGAACCGTCGAGATCATGAATGCGCGCGCGGCGAAGAACAACACGACTGCCGAAGCGGAACGCGCGCGCGCCGCCGCTGATATTCCCATGATGCGCTTTGGCACGCCCGAAGAATTCGCCAATGCAGCGGTCTTCTTGTGCTCCCCCGCAGCCGGATTCATCAATGGCGTGGCGCTGCCCGTCGATGGCGGTAGAATCCGCGCGACAATGTAATGATTTTCAGAGACGCGAAAGGTGACCGCATGACCGAAACCATTCAAATTGGCGTGATCGGCGGCTCCGGGCTGTACAACATGCCGGAACTGACCGACATTACGACGGAGCATGTCGAAACGCCGTTCGGCAAGCCCAGCGCCGACGTCGTCATGGGCACGTTAGGTGGCAAGCGCGTCGCCTTCATCCCACGTCATGGCATTGGTCACGTCTTTACGCCCTCGACGGTGCCTTACCGCGCCAATATTTGCGCGCTCAAGCAGCTTGGCGTGCGCTACATCATCGCTGTGAATGCCTGCGGATCGCTGCGTGAGGATTACGCGCCCGGTCACATCGTGATCCCCGATCAATTGGTCGATCTAACGAAGTCGGATCGCGGGCGGACGTTTTTCGACACCGGTTTGGTCGCACACGTCTCAGTCGCTGACCCGTTTTGCGCGGAATTAAACGCTATCGCCGCGCAAGCCGTCAGCGACGTAGGCGGCAGTGTTCACGCGGGGGGGCGCTACATCACCGTCGAGGGACCGCGCTTCAGCACACGCGGCGAAAGCGAAATCTTCCGGCAGTGGGGCTGTGACTTGATCGGCATGACCACCTGCCCCGAAGCTTTTCTAGCGCGCGAAGCGGAAATCGGCTACACGTCAATGTCACACATCACCGACTACGACGTCTGGCACGACGAACCCGTGAGCGTCGAAATGGTCATGGAGACGTTTCACCATAACCTGCGCACAGCGCAGCAGGCCGTCGCGCGCGCGGTTGAACTGCTCGATGCCGCGATGGACTGTGCCTGTCATCACGCGCTCGACCATGCTATCATGACCGATCCGAACGTCATCCAGATCAACCGCCTGCGCCCGATTGTCGGACGGCTGTTCCCGGATGCTTAACGAGCGAACGCGATGACCGACCTGACGACGCTGAAAATGCGAATGCCGCGGCAGGTGGGCAGCACAGCGGGACGTTGGGTCGCGTTCTTGCTCGGGTTGATCGGCGGCGGCTTCATCTTCGTCAATATCATGGCGCTGATGCTCGAACGCGGAGCGTTTACGCTGCACGACTGGCTGCCTCTGATCATCTGGATCGCCTGCGCAGTCATCGGCGGGCGCTTGATCGCGCAGCGGCTGCCCCAGCGTGATCGCTTGTTGTTTCCGTTGGCGCTCTTGATGAGCGGCTGGGGCTTGGTGCTCATCGACCGGCTCGCGCCCAATTTTTCCGACCGTCAAACACTCTGGCTCGCCGTTTCAGTGGCGGCACTGCTCGCCGTCGTCTATCTGCCCCGCGCTTTACGCCTCCTACGCGGCTATCGCTATACCCTGCTAGTCGTCGGCTTGGGCTTGCTGGTCGCTACGATTGTGCTCGGCACGAACCCATCAGGGCAAATCGGTGCGCCGGAATTGTGGCTCGGCTTCGGCGGCTTCTTCTTCCAACCCTCCGAAGCACTCAAAGTGATTCTCGTCATTTTTCTAGCGAGCTATCTCGCTGAGCAGTACCCGGCACTGCGCGCTGAGGGGCTAAACATCGATCACCGCCGTTTCTCGCCGCGCATCGTCGGTCCTGTCGTCTTGATGTGGGGCTTATCGGTCGTCATCCTGATCTGGCAGCGTGATCTCGGTACAGCGATCCTGTTCTTCATGGTCTTTCTGGTGCTGCTTTACGTCGCCAGCAGCTATACCCCATTGCTGATCGTTGGGCTGCTGCTGATCGCTGCCGCCGGATTAGTCGCCTACAACCTGTTCGACGTGGTACGGTTGCGAATCGATATTTGGCTCAATCCTTGGGTAGAGTCGCAGGGGCGCGCCTTTCAGATCGTGCAGAGCTTGATGGCGTTCTCAGCGGGCGGCATCTTTGGGCAAGGCGTCGGGCAGGGGTCACCGAACTACATTCCGGTTGTGCATTCCGATTTCGTGTTCGCGGCGCTCGCGGAGGAATGGGGTTTGCTCGGCGTAATCGCGGCAATTGCCTGCATCGCGGTCTTGGTGGTGCGCGGCTTGCGAATTGGCATCATGCAGCGAACGCGTCCATTTCAAGGGCTGCTCGCCGTCGGACTGAGCGTCATGCTGGCAACGCAGAGCCTGTTGATCATGGGCGGTGTCCTCAAGCTGATTCCGCTGACGGGCGTCACTCTGCCCTATTTCAGTTATGGCGGGAGTTCGCTGCTGGTCAACTTCGTGATGATCGGGCTGCTGCTTCGGCTTTCAGCAGGAGAGAATTAGCGTGCAATTTATGCGCGAAATCAACCGCCTGCTGACCGGCATACTGGTGCTGTTCGGTATTGTGGCGTTGGCGGCGGCGTACTGGGCGGTGATTGGTCCCGATACGATCCTTCAGCGCGAGGACAATCCGCGTCTCGTCGAAGCCGAAGCCTCAATCCTGCGCGGAGCAATCATCGACCGCGACGGGACAATGCTGGTCGATTCGCAGCAGGACGAGAGCGGTCGCGTCACGCGGGAGTACCTCTATCCGTCGATGGCGAGCGCGCTCGGCTACTACAGCCTACGCTATGGCGTCGGCGGCGCGGAAGCGGCATTCGATTCAACCTTACGCGGTGATGCCATCCAGAACGATACGACACGAGCGCTGCTGCAAAGCTTGCTCCACGAGCCGCAGCAAGGCGCGGATGTGCAGCTTACGCTCGACCTCGACGTACAGCAGCAGATCGCCGCCGCGATGGTCGGTCAACGCGGGGCGGTCGTCGTCCTCAGCGTGCCCGACGGCGCGGTGCTAGCGCTAGTCAGCCTACCAACCTACGACGCCAACACGCTTGATGCGAATTGGGATCAACTGGTTGCAGATTCGGGCAAGCCCTTCTTCAATCGGGTGCTGCAAGGACGTTACCAACCGGGTGGCGCGCTGGAAACGCCGCTGATGGCTGCGGCATTCCTTGTCAATCACTCGGTTGATGAAAACTTCGCTCAGGCGACAAGCCCGGTGCTGCTCGATAACGATCAATTCACCTGTGCAGTGCGCCTACCCACGATGTCGCTATCCCTTCGGGAATCCTACGGCTTCGCCTGCCCACATCCTTTCGCGCTGCTGGCGAGCGAACTCGGCGCAGAGACGGTACAGGCAACGATTGACACCTTCCGGCTCGACCAGCAGCCGACGTTGATGGATTTCGAAACGCTGCCCGACGCAGCAGAAACACCGCAGTCAACTGCCGAAAATCCAGATGCGTTGCTGAAAATTGCGCTCGGTCAGGGAGATTTGACGGTCAATCCGCTGAACATGGCGATGATCGCCGCCGCCATCGTCAACGATGGCAATACGCCTCAGCCTTACCTGTTGGTCGGCACACGCAGCCCCGGCGCAGAGGCGTGGACGCCAGCGCAAGCCATACGCCCGACGATTCCATTGGCGACGGCGAACACCGCACGTCATTTGCAGGACTTGATGCGCTATACCGTCGCGAATGGCGCGGCACAGAACGCCGGACGCCCGAACATCGACATCGGCGGACACGCGGCGCTGGCGGTTTCAGGGGATGGATCGTTGGCGTGGTTCGTGGGGTTTGCGACCTTTGCGGGGAATGAAGGCGCGGCGGTCGCGGTGGTGCTGGAAAACAGCGACGATCCCGGCTTGGCGGCGGACATCGGCGGGACGGCATTGGCAGCCGCGCAAACGGCACTCACACCGCCGTGAACGCGATTCGCACGCGATTTTGCTCTAAACATTGACAAAGCGCTTCTCTCAATAACTTTAAAAACGTTTGGTGATTTTTGATAAATTTACTCAAGTTTCGGACAAGCTGGGACGTGTAACTGCACATTCTTACTCACGCAGAAGATTGCGACGGTACGCAGTCTGACTGTGATCGTTTAGACGTTCCGTCGATCAGCCGCCTTCCCATTGGCGTGGACGCAAACCAAGCTTCTTCGACCATTTGGCGGTTTTGCTGTTCAAATGGACGAACCACGAGCTGTAACGGTTGAGGTGCTGCGCCGCCCGAAGTGCCAGTACAAAATCGGATGCGCCCTCGAAGGGCTGCATTTGCACCATCGCTCGCCCGTACTCGATGCGCGAGTGCGCGTCCGAGCCAACCGTGCCGATCAGGTTGTGTTTTTCGGCGAAAACCGCCGCCTTGACGTTGTCTTCTGCGAACATGCAGCGGGCGTTGAAGACCTCAATCGCGTCTACTTGGTCGATGATTTTGAGCAAATCTTCCTCGTGCCACGCCCCTTTTCGCAAGCGATCAAAGGGGTGGGATACGCTGATCGCTGCGCCCTGAGCGCGCAAACGGCGGATCGTTTCGTCGGGCGTCAGCCCCGCTGGAATTGATTCGTGCATGAAATAACCGAGGATTTCCCCTCGATCCGTCATGATTTCCTCGCCAACGATGATCTGATCAGGGGCGCGTTTTTGCAGGGCGAGCGCCCCGTCCGCCGTGTTGTGATCGGTGATCGCAATTTGATCAATGCCGCGACGCTCGCACAGGCGCAGAATCGCGTCAAAATCGACCACACAGTCCTTCGACCAGAGGGTGTGACTGTGCAATTCGACGTTCCAAAGCTCGTTCATAACGGTGATCCATGTGTACTAAACTTGTAGCATTCAATGTGATCAATGGTGATCAGAATCACGGGGACTCCGCTTATGACCTGCGTTCAGCAATCGATCAACCCGTTTTGATGCGAATCCATCGATTCCCCTACTCGATTGTAACAGCCCCCGCCCCCAACGAACAGCGTATGCTATAATGCGGCGTCACTGGCTCAAGGTTGAGCGTCGTCGGTAAAGCGTCAGATGCAATTTCCGGTTTTTTGTGGCAGACTGGCGCACTACGGAGTCTATTATTGAGATGGTAGATATGAATCGGTCATCCGAACCGGGCAACGCGCCGCTGAGCGCCCCTCCGCGCTTGTTACTGTGGCTGGTCGTGGTGATCTTCTTTGTGCTGGTGGTCGGCGCGCTGGCTGGCGTCAGCTATTTCGCGGGCGGGCAGCGGCTCGTTTCGCTAATCCCTTTTGTCGGAATCGCCTTCTTCGGAATCCTCGTCCTCGCCATTGGCGGCGCAGTGATGTTTCGCCGAACCCTGCCGCGCCTGCTCTGGCTGTGGATTACCCTGATCTCGCTAGTGATTATCGCCGCTGGCGCGTTTGGCAGTATTTATGTGTATCGCACGATGCTGCCGCCGCGCTATCAGGAACAGATGATCACCGAAGTGCCGTTTATGCGCGCCTTCCTGCCACCGACGCCCGCTGGTGGCAACCTGCCGACAGTCGCACCGCGCGAAGGCGGTATCTCGCCGGAAGAACTGCTGGCGCTGCCGCTCGATGCCGCAACAGCAACAGCAGCCTCCACCAGCGCTGTCACCCAAGAGGCGACCGCGCCGATTGTGCTTGCACCTACAGCAACAGCGATCCCTTCAGCGACTCCTAGTCTCGCGCCGACCGCTGCGCCCACCAACGCCCCAACGACTGCACCGACCGAAGCGAGCGCGGCGGGACAAGCCTCAAGCGCGGTTTCGCGACCGGGATCAACCCGAATGTACGGGTTCAGCTACGTTCGGGAAACGTGGAATAACTGCGGACCTGCCAACATCACGATGGCGCTGAGCCATTACGGTTGGCGCGAAACGCAGGAATACGCGGCGAACTTCCTCAAGCCGAATGCCGAGGACAAGAACGTCTCGCCCGCCGAGATGGTCAGCTTCGTGCGCGATCAAACACAAGTGCGGGCGATTACGCGGGTCGGCGGGGATATGGAACTGATCAAGGGTTTCATCGCTGCCAATGTGCCCGTGATCATCGAGACGGGTTACTCGCTGGAAGGCGAAGCGTGGCTCGGTCACTATCAAACCGTCGTCGGCTACGACGATAACCAGAGCAGCTTCTACATCTACGATAGCTGGCTCGGCACTGGCGCAGACGGCTCAGGAATGGCAGTCCGCTACACCGATTTCGACGACGGATGGCAGGCATTCAACCGCACCTTCATCGCCATCTACGAAACCGACCGCGAGAGCGTCGTTCAGCAACTGCTGGCTGACCGCGCCGACATCACTTCTGACGCTCAGCACGCGCTCGACATTGCGATCAGCGAAGCGCGCGCCAACCCGCAGAACGGGTTCGCGTGGTTCAACATGGGCAGTTCATACACCAAACTTGGCGATTACGAACGCGCCGCCAGCGCCTACGATCAAGCCATTCAGCTTGACCTACCCTACCGAATGCTGTGGTATCAGTTTGGGCCGTTCGAAGCCTATTTCGAAACCGGACGCTACGATGACGTGCTGGCGCTGGCAGCAAACAACCTGCGCACCGCTGGAAACTACGTCGAGGAAACGTTCTACTGGCAGGGACGGGTCTACGCGGCGCAAGGACAGAGCGCGGACGCCACAGTCGCTTATCAACAGGCACTCGCGCAAAACCCGCGCTTTCAAGCAGCACGGGATGCGCTGAATAACCTCTAGGGCGTTCAGGCAGAACGCGCGGGCGGTTTAAACCGCCCGCTATTCGCAAAGACGCGACCCACTGAAGGGGTCGCTCAAGCGAGTTCCAGCGCTTTTAAAAGCAAGTTGGTTGGCTTCGATGGGGTCAACCAAGGTTTTATGTGCATCCTATTTGCAGATGGGCAGGTCAGTGAACCCAATGACAGAGCGGGTTTGTTTAAAATCCGCCCATACACCGCTATAAGCAGCGACACACCGAGGCGTGACGATGGCAGCAGAAGTCGAAAAACCTATCCGGCAGACCTCAAGGCAAATTGCGCGCTCGACGGTGGTGGTGATGCTGGCGTTCGGGGCGGCGAAAGCCGTTAGCCTCGCACAGACCTTCATCATCGCGCGAACGTTCGGTGTGGGCAGCACGTGGGACTCGTTCGTGACGGCGAACCGCATCCCCGAATTGATCTTCACGCTGATCGCGGGGGGCGCGCTGGCATACGCCTTCATCCCGATCTTCAGCGGCTTTCTGGCGCGCGGTGATAACGATGGCGCGTGGCATTTGTCGTCGCACGTGATCAACACGATCTTCGGGGCGACGCTGGTCGCCAGCATCCTCGCGTTCATCGCCGCGCCTTGGTTCGTCGCCAATCTGGTCGGGTCGGGCTTCACGCCGGACGTACAGGCACAAACCGTCCAACTGATGCGGATTCTGCTCTTAAGCACACTGATCTTTTCGGTCAGCGGCATCATGATGGGCATCTTGCAGAGCTACAATCACTTCTTGCTGCCCGCGCTCGCACCGATCATGTACGACCTCGGCATTCTGTTTGGCGTCGTGTTTCTGCTCAAGCCGTTCGGGGTCTATGGAATCGCGATTGGCGCGGTGCTGGGGGCGGCGCTGCACTTCCTGATCCAAGTGCCGGGATTGATCCGCTTTCGCGCGCGCTGGTATCCCGAACTGGGCTGGCGCGACCCGACACTGTGGCGCGTGATCCGCTTGATGCTGCCGCGCATCGTCGGTCTGGGCGTGTTCAGCTTCAACTTTATCGTGATGAATAACATCGCCTCGCAATTGGGAACGGGATCGGTCGCGGCGCTGGATTGGGGCTGGCGGCTGATGCAAATCCCCGAAACGCTGATCGGTACGGCAATGGGCACGGTGATTTTCCCGGCGCTGGCGGCGCTGAGCGCGGTCAACGACGCGGAAGGCAAGCGCACGGCATTGTCCGGCGCGCTGCGCTTTATCCTGATCGCGACGATCCCGTCGGCAATCGGGCTGGTGCTGGTCGGGCATCCGCTGATCAGCCTGCTGGAAGGCGGGGCGTTCGATGCGTCAGCGTCGGCACTGGTCTACAGCACGCTGCAATTCTTCCTGCTCGGCTTGATCGTGCATTCGATGCTGGAAGTAGTCGCGCGCGGCTTCTACGCCGACAAGGACACGGTCACGCCGCTGTGGGCGGCGCTTGGCGGCGCAGCGATCAATCTGATCCTGTCGTTTGTGCTGAGCGGCGTCTGGCAAATCGACGCGAACAGCACAGTCGATCAGGGCAACGTGGCGGGGCTGGCGCTGGCGAACTCGCTCGGCGTCGCCTTCGAGGTGATCGTGCTGCTGCTGGTGCTGCGCCGTCGCTGGCAAGGCGTTCACGAGACGGAACTGGCGCGCACGCTGGCAAAGACGCTGGCGGCAAGCCTGCTGATGGGACTGGTGATCGTGATCATTCACGCGGGCTGGGCAGCGCTCGGTTTGGCAGAGCGCGGTTTCGCGTTCACAGTCGCGCAAATCGGGATCGAAGTCGTGGTCGGCGGGCTGGTGTTCGTGGCGGCGGCGTGGGTGCTGAAAATGGAGGAACTGCGGGCAATCATCGACCTGCTGCTGCGCCGTCGTACACTCAAGGAGGTGGTGGTATGAGCATTGAAATCAAAGCTATAACGCTGGGGATGGCGGAAACGAACGCCTATCTGATCGGTGACACCGAGACGAACGAAGCGATCCTGATCGATCCGGTCGATGAAGCGGACGTGCTGAAAGGTATGGCAGATGACGCGGGCTGGACGATCAAGCTGATATTGGCGACGCACGCCCATTTTGATCACGTGCT
>JBBSNT010000073.1:0-13967 GCA_038260485.1 Aggregatilineales bacterium
GCACGACGGCGGCAGTCGTCACACAGTTCAACGAGGGAACAATCGTCTGCGTGCGTCAGCACGAACCGGGGTCAGAGTGGTACACCATCGACCTGAATCCGAGCACGCGCCGCATCGATCTCGGCTACATGCACGAGAGCATCATTGAAGCGGTCAACCCCACCCTAACGCCGAGTCTCACCTTCACGCCTTCGAACACCGTCTCACCTGCTCCAACGGTGACGCTCACCCCGACCACCCGCGCCTCGCGCACGCAAACCCCATTACCGAGCTACACCCGCGACCCGCGCCTGACCAATACGCCGCTGCCAACGCTCACGCCGACGCCGCTGCCGTCAGATACGCCTCAGCTTTTCCAGAGCGCCTAACAACGCCATCAGCGTAAAAAAAGTAGGGCGCACGGTGATGCGTCCTACTTGTAGAGATTTCCAGATCAGGCAGTGGAGATTACGCCGCGTGACGCATAGCGCGCGCGGGCTTGCTGCCGACCGCGCCGCGTGAAGAGCGAATACTCGATCAGAGGTCCGGCGATCAGCCGCAGCACCGCACCTAGCCCGATCACAAGGATCAGGTTGACACCAGCGCTCGCCAACTGGCTGCCTAACATCGGTCCCAGAAATACCGCCAACCCGAGCACCTGATTATAGGCAATCGAGTAGGTCGTCATTTCTTCGGCAGGCGTGTTATCAACGAAGAAGGTGAACAAGCCAACCCCCGCCGCCGCCGTCCAGCACCCGCCCGAAAACACCGCCGAGAGCAGCGTCACGTACAGGTTCGGTGACAGCGCGATAATCAGCGCCGAAATCGCCGTACCCACCATCGCCAACGCGATCATCGCCCGCGTGCCGATCTTCTGCTGGACGCGCGGCGCGATCATCGACGCCAATGCCCCTGACATCAATTCAACCATGCCGAACAGCGCCATATAGCCTTCGTTCGCACCCAGTTGGTTAACCAGATACAACGGCGTCACCGGAATAATCACGAAGAAGGCGAAGTGGATCACGCCAGCGACGAAGCCGACCCGCAAAAACCCGCGTGAGCGCCACGGGCTGACCGTCTGCTTCGGCACAGCATTCGTAAGCACAGGCTGTTCCGCTGGCTCATCGACCTGTAAGCGCGTGCAGTGCCACAAGCTCGCCAGCGCGAACACGAACGCCAGCACGAACATCACCTGATAATTCAGCGGAAACGGCGCTTTTTCCAGCCAGAAGCCAAACGCCAGCGCGCCAATGGCGACCGCTACGTTTAAGGCAAGCTGCCGTCGGCTCAGCAAGCGCGTCATCTGGTTGGGCTGCACCGACTCGCGCAAGACCACCGTGAAAGCCACGTTGGCGATGCCCTGTGGGAGCGCCGGAAGCGTCACCGACAGGATTAACCACAGCGGCTGAATCTGCACAGGCAAAAATGGCGCCAGCGCGGGGAGCAAGAACAGAAAGCGCATGCCCAAGCCGGGCCAGAACAGCGCCCGTACCGGATTCCCATAACGCCGCCGCCACCATGCGCTCAACGAAGCAGAGCCAAGCAGGATCAGCGCGGGCAGCGAAGAAATCCAACCGAGATCAGCCGGCGTCGCGCCCAGCCGAATAGCATAAACCGAAAGAAAACGGGATGTTGCTGCCGCAGCAAGCCCAAACCAAGCGATGTCCATAACCAAATGATGAAAATTGGTCTGTTCGGGAGTTCTTTTCTGCAATTGTGCCGACATACAGGGGTGATAGACTCGCTTTCAGCAGAGAAACTAGGGCGTCAATTACAGGCTATAGCGACCAGCAATTAAACGCAATCAGTCCGTCTAAGATGGACATAGATCCACGCTTTACGCCGCCGCTATGAATTGCTTGTTTGAACTCAGGAAATCGTTTACAGCTATTTGTGAAGCATAGCACACAAGCAGACCTTGTCTAGTGGGTTTTTCCCTACGCTCTGCCGATGCTGAGGGTCAATTTTGCGCCAACCCTTAAGGAATTTGGGCGACCGTGATCGCCGCATCGGAACATCTGGCGCTCTGTGGGGTTGATCATGCTAGAGCACGTAAAAAACGCGCGGATTGTCGTGTGTTTTCATTCGTTTTTGAGCCAGGATCGTTTATAATCATTACAAATCATCATACAAGAGGGAGGACGTGATGTCGTTTTTCGGCAACCGTCGCCAAGCAGACACGGCGCCAGCGCCTGCACTACAGAAACCGCAGGTCGTCATGCCGCAGCCGCCGGTAGGCTTCGAAACGGTGCTTGGCGCGAACAGCACACTTGAGGGGCATCTCAACAGCAACGCGAACGTCCGCCTCGACGGCACGTTTAGCGGAACAATGGAAATTGGGGGCAATGTACTCGTCGGTGAAACGGCGCAGATCAATGCTGACATCAACGCAAAGAACATTTCGATTGCTGGCGCAGTTCGCGGCAACATCAACGGCAAAAAGGTGCAGCTTCTCCGCACTGGGCGCATCTGGGGGGATATTCGCGCCACTGCCTTGACCACCGAAGAAGGCGCATTTATTGATGGGAAAATCACGATGGTGAGTCCACAAGAAGCAGCACCAGAGCCAGTAGTTGAAGATTCGGCGGCAAACATCGGCGCGACGGGAGATCAGTCCGTCGATACACCTGCCAAAAGTGATGACGATCTCGTCGAGAACATCTCTGAAGGGGAAGACTTGAGCGTCGGCGGCGACTGGACAGAAGGTCAGACCAACGCCAGCGACGAAGACGAAGATGGCGACGAAACACCGGACGAACCGCGCCAATCGACCTAGATCGGCGGCGAAACCTTTACGCTTCACGCTAGGCGAAGCGCCTAACAGCGTTATATAATTTTGTGTCGAAAGGGCGCAGCGCGCCCTTTCGCATTTTCTGCCTGTTATTGAGGGATTGCCTGAGTATGGTCAAAGTGTTATTCGTCTGTATGGGGAATATCTGTCGTTCGCCAATGGCGGAGGCGATTTTCCATCATATGATCGATCAAGCGAGTCTAAGCGGCGAAATTACCGTTGACTCCGCTGGAACAGGGGGTTGGCACGCCGGAGAACCCGCCCACCGTCGCACACTCGCTGTTCTGCAAAACAACGGCATCCTCTACAATGGGCGCGCGCGCCAAATTGAGCGCCACGACCTCGAAGACTTCGATTACGTCTTGGCAATGGATCGTGACAATCTCTCCTACATTCTGCGCAATTCCAGCGGCATCACCGCTCAGGTAGGCTTGTTTCTGTCCTACGCTTACACACGCGGCTTGATCAGAATCAACGAAGTGCCTGATCCGATCTACGACGACAAGTTCGAACAGACCTACGAATTAATCGAGCGTGGCTGTCAAGCGCTGCTCGATCACATCCGCCTCGCCGAGCGCGTCTAGCCTCACCCACGCCTCAAAAATAACTAGCGCCCTTTCCAAACCGGAGGGCGCTTTTCGATAAAAGCAGCAATCCCTTCCCGGCTGTCCTCAGAACGCAGCAGTTCCCGCTGATGTTCAGCTTCTCGGCTCAATGCCGCATCATAGCCGCCATCGAGTGCCGCCAGCATCGCTTCTTTACCCCGTCGCAGCGCTTCCGGCGCTTGCTGGCTGACCAACCTCGCAACCTTCAGCACTTCGTCAGCAAACGTCTCGACCGCATACACGCGATTCGCTAAGCCGATTCGATATGCTTCGGCGGCATCGACCTCAACCCCCGTGAACATCAACTCCATCGCCCGCCCTAGCCCGATCAGACGCGGCAGCAGGTACGTCCCGCCGCCGTCAGGGATCAAACCGATGCGAATGAACAATTCAGCGAATTTGCCCCGCTCGCTGACGAGTCGCAAATCACACGCCAATGCCATGTCGCAGCCGATCCCCGCAGCTGTTCCATCGACCGCCGCGATCACCGGATACGGAAAGGCGCGGATCGCTTTGAGCGTCGGCGCGTAATGTTCGGTCAAAACGCGCGTGCTGTCGTCCGGCGTATACTGCTCGCGGATCGCCTTCTTTAAGTCCGCACCCGCCGAAAATGCGCCCGCCGCGCCGGTCAACACGACACAGCGCGTCCCATCCTCCGCGCAAACGCCAAGCGCCGCGCCGAGCGCATCCATCGTCGTGTCATCGACGGCGTTACGCACTTCCGGTCGGTTGATCGTCAAAACGGTCACCGCGTCGTAACGCGCGACCAGCAGCGCTTCGCTCATTCAATCATCCTCTTTTGCCGCTCGATACAGCGGCTAATCGTTGAACAAGGCGTGATCGTCGCTGGCGGGGGTGGGTTTGCGCGGCACAGCCGTGCGCGGCGCGGCGCGAGTCGTGGTCGCCTTTGAAATTGTGGCTTTGCTCGACTTGGAGTCGCTCGTTTTCTTAGGCGGTTTGACCTTCGCCTTGAGCGTCTTTTGCACTTCGTCGATCAGAATTTCGCTGTTGAGCAAATCACCACGCATGGGGATGTAGAGATACGCCGCGAACGGGATCATCAGCAGCGCAAATAGGGCGTTCCCGCTGCCCATAATGCCGAGCGTCACCAGCGCCAGCGCCCCAAAGACGACCAACTGTCCCTCTTTCGAGACGCCGTTCGGCACGCTGCCCCGAATGATCGTGACGCCACTCTGCCGCTCGACTTTCGCCTTCAAATAGGTGCGCCGCGTGAATTTACCGATCACCGTCGTCGAGACGCCAATCGAGAACGCGCCGCTTTTCTCGACCCAACCGTCGAGCGCGGGGCGCGTGCTCGTCTCTTTGACGTGCATTCGCGCATTGATCGCGGTCAAACACTGCGCCGCTGTCTTTTCGCTGTAGAGAACAAAGCGCACGAAAATTCCTCGCGTTAGGCATTTTCTACGATTATACCCGCCATCCGGCAGACGACCAACGCGGTGAATCTTGACAAATCTCACCGGACGTTCGGGCAAACTTCTGCTAGACTAGAGGGAAAGCGAGGAGCATTGATGAAACGATTAATGTTGTTACTTCTGCCTATCCTGCTGCTGTTCGCGGCGTGCCGTTCCGCTGGAAGCACGCAAACGCAGTCGGTCGATCTGCCTTATCCAGCAGCCGACCCCGTGACGCTGAATCTGGACACGTCCGCCGGAGATATTACCGTCAGCGCTGCGGACACGTCCGGTATCAGCGGCACGTTGGCGACCAACGTCGGCTCATGGGAAGCGCAAACCACCACCAGCGGCGGCACAATCACGATTCAGCAGGGGCGCGCCTCAGCCGACGTGATTCCCGACGCCACCAATACGTGGGATTTGCAGGTCGGGCGCGGCACTGCGCTCATCCTGAACAACACCAACACCGCCGCCAATACGACGCTCAATCTCGGTGGCTTGCCGCTGTCAGCGGTCAACACGACGGCGACGACCGGCAATTACACCATCAACTACGGCACGCCGCATCCAGCCGACGATGGCGGCACAGCGGCATTCCAATTGACCAACGGCAGCTTGAGCGCGACCGGGCTTGCCAACAGCCACTTGAACGATTTGAGCGTAACCACCACCGGCGGCAGCATCCAACTCACCTTCGACGGCGAGCCGCTCACCATGAACATGAACGTTCGCGTTGAAACGCGCGCGGGGGATGTCCTGCTCAAAGTTCCGGCGAACATTCCGGCGCAAATCACCTATCGTACCAGCAGCGGCACGGTGCTCGAAACCGATCCGCAGTACCAGAAGCTCAATAACATCACCTTTGCCGTCGGCGCTGACGCGGTCAACACCGCCCCGCACCTGATCATCGAGATTCGTACCGTCGTTGGCGATCTTCGCCTCGCCGGAGGGTAGCCGGAGCGCTCAGGAGCTAGGATTTCATGCTTTACGACATCACCCGCACCGTCTCGCCAGAGACTGCCGTCTTTCCGGGCGACACACCCTACAGCGCCAAACTCCAATGGAGTCTCAGCGCGGGCGCGCCCGTCAACCTGACGACCATCACCACGACGCCGCACGTCGGCACGCACGCCGACGCCTATTTTCACTACGTCGCGGATGGCGCGCATCCTTCCGCCATGCCGCTCGAACCGTATTTCGGGCGGGCGCGGGTTGTCACAGTCAGCAAGCACGCGGGCGAACTAACGCTCGACGATTTCCGCGCGTCCGATCTGGACGGCGTCGAGCGCCTGCTGATTCATTCATGGGTCAGCGACACGCCCGACACGCAGTGGGTGACGGACTTCCCCTATTTAAGCGTCTCCCTGATCGAAACGCTGGCTCAGCGCGGCATCCGGTTGATCGGCGTGGACGTTTCGTCGGTGGACGATGTGAACAGCGCGTCGCTGCCCTGCCATCATGCTTTTTATCGGCTTAAGCTGGTCAATCTGGAAAATCTAATGCTGCGCGGCGTCCCGGACGGGGATTATGATCTGTCTGCGCTGCCGCTCAAGTTGGAAGACGCCTGCGGATCGCCCGTGCGGGCGGTTCTGCGCTCGCTGAAGTGAACGCGCTCTAACGAGCGTTGTAGAAAGAGGATAGATGATGCAAAACCCGGTCGCGTGGCTGCTGTTCTTGCTTTTCGGCGTCATCTTGCTGGTCACCTACATGGCAATTCGCCGTCGATGGGCATCCCCGCTGCTGGTCGCCGCGCTTGGGATCATCGGCAGCGTCATCGCCATGACGTTGACCGGGCTGGCGCAGGACAACACAATCTACCAAGCGCTGTTTACAGGGCTGCTGGTCGGCGGGCTGTTCAGTATTGGCATCTTGGCGATGGCGTGGTACTTCACAAGTAACGAGCGCCGCCAGCAGGCAGAGCGCACCTCAATCGATGACCGCGCCTAGGAAGCAGGTGTGCTTGTTTCGCAAGCACACCTGCCTCTAGTTTCGCTAGCCCGTGCTGACGATCACGATGCTGTAGCGCCCCGCGCCTTCATAGCGCGCCGCCTCGATGCTGTACAACCCGTCGGCGGGCAGCGCCACCTGCGTGATCTGCGCGTTGACCTCAAGTTCGGGGTCGTAGGCGTCGTCGTTGTAGGCGAGTAAGCTGCCGTCCGGTTTCAACAGCGACAGCGCCGGGTCGAGCGTGCCCGTTTCCGTCATCATCGTCAGCGTCAGCACGTCGCCCTGCCGCCCCGCGAACGTCCAGCGCTGCACCGGAAAAGCGTCCTGCAAGCGCCCCTCGATCCGTGTCACGCGGTCGTCGCTCAGGCTGATCGGCTGGTCGCCGCTCATGCCGAGCGTATACGTCCCGCCTCCCTGCCGCCACTCCACGTTGATCGTGTACGTTCCGCTTTGCGGCAGGGTCACGTCCGCGATTTGCGCATCGTAAACGCCGAACAGGTCAATATCGAGTTGATCGTCGTTGTACTCGACTTCGCTCCCGTCAGGCGCGGTCAGGCGCAGAGCCATATCCAGCCCAATGCTGTATTCATTCGCGCGTGACAGATCAACCGCCGAAAGCGTCACCGTTTCGCCCGCCGTTCCGGCATATATCCACGCTTGTTCCGGCGCGTCCTCGCTCAAGCGTCCCTGCACCGGCACGCCCAACGCCAACACCTCGTTGCCCCAGCGATCCGGCGCGATGTGCGTACTGCGCGCCGCGACCGCCCCTTCACCGCGCGCGACGTAGAGCGTCCCGTCCGCGCCGAACGCCAGCGCACGCGGCTCGCCATCTTCCGCGAATTGATCGATGATTTCGCCCGTCTCGTTGATGACCAAGCTGCCGCGATCCTGCGTCGCCAGCACCAGATCGCCATTCGGGTCAGTCGCCGCGTCGCGCACGTTCTCCGGCGCGAGCGACTCCAGCCAGAATTGCAGCGCCACTTCCGGCTTGTCAGCCGTCCCAACAACCTGCGAAATCGCCGCGCTGACGCTGCCATCGATCAGCGATGTGAGCCATTCGACCACCCAGACTCGCCCCGCACCGACCGTCACCAGCGGCGGCGCGCTGCCATTGAAATTCAAGCCGATCATGCGATTACGCGGCTTGCCCAGAATGCGCAGTGCATAGCCCGTGTCAGTCTTATCCGTCGCATAGATCGTCCCGTCGGCGCTCACGGCGAGGCTGAACGGTGCGCCGCCGCCAAAACTCCCGACCGGGTCGAGCCATGTCCCATCGGGCTGCATCCTCAGCACACAGCGGCACACGCTGTCGCCCACGTAGACGATCCCCTCGCCATCAACGGCGATCCCCGTCGGCTGTGCCGGATTTGCGAAGTCATAATGCCCTATGTCCGTGCCGTCCTGCGCGCTGAGCGCGTAAATCCCGTCAGCCGCATCGAGCGCGTAAAGCTGCTCCGCACCCGCCGCTAAGCTGATAATCACGCGCTCGCTCGACTCGCCGCGCCAGCGTGTGCGGTAGGACGGCAGCACCGGCGGCAGGCTTGCGCTAAACACAAGGCTGTTCAGGATCGCATCGAGATCGTTAGCGAAGCCCGTCTGCGCTGCCAGCGGCGACCGTGCGACGACGATCAACGCGCGGCTGTCCGGCAAGCGCCCCACCCGCCCGATCCCGCTCTGCTGGCGATCCGCGCTCGCCGCAGTGACGCGCAAACCGCTCCGCCCATAGAGCGCGTCCGCCGAATAGTCGAGCGGCAGCAAATTCACCGCCGCAAGCTGATCTTCAAGCGCGGGGCGCAGCGCACCATCGGTCGTCGAAGCGGGCATCACCACCAGCGTGACACCCGTATCGCCAGCACCGAGCGTCAGCGTCAGCGCCGTCTCGTCGCCTCCCGTGATCGGTGCGTCCCAACCCGCAGGATAAATCAGCGAGAGGTCAGCCTCGCCCCACGAGTAATCGCTATAGCCCTGTCCCAACGCCAAAACAGGAAGCGTGAAAACCAACAGTATGCAGATAACGGAAATAATCAGGGCAAAGCGTGCCTTGCCCTGACGGGAGACACGTTTTACTTCACAACGGGATGCTTCAATGTCATTCAAGGTGACTCGCCCTACTTGCGCGGGATCGCGCCGACGACCGGTAGCCCAAGCGCCTCGACGTCCTCGCGGCGGCGCAGCATCGGATCAAGATAATGCGCCAAAAAGACCAGCCCGATCCCCGCCAGCAGCCCCAAGCCGATCTTGATCAGCGCGCCGAAGCGGTCGGTCAGCGGCGGCGGCGCAGGAGCAATCCCCGACTTGCTCAGCACGGATACGTTGGCAGGTTCGCCCCCCAATTGCGGGAAATAGGGTTGGCTGCGCGTTTCGAGAACTCGAACTACCGCGCTGCTGATGGCGTCAAGCCCGTCGATAGTCGGATAGCTCAGGTAGATTTGTCCGACGCTGTGCGCGTTATCCGCCGCGATGCCAAGCGCATCAGGATTGAGTTCAGACACCAATTCACCAATCTCGAGCTTGAAACTGCCACTCCGCACCCAGTCGGTAAAGGCGTTTACCGTGAGTTCCGACGAGAGCCAGATGTCCTGATAGTCGCCATCCGTACGCGGGATAGCATCAAGTTGCTGCATCGCCGTATAGCTGATCGTCTGGCTGAAACCGCCGCTCACCGCGCTCCGGTTGAGCAGGCTCGGCAGCGTCAGCGCCGCCGTGATCAGCACCGGAATAGCGATCAACCACCACCAGCGCCGCAGGATTCGTAAAATAGAGAGTAATTCCACGCTCACCTCCCGAAACCGGGCATATTATAATGTCAACCAAAGGAGATCGCACATGATCGAGCAATCTACGGGCGAAAACGGGCGTAAGGGCTTGCGCCAGCGCATGTTCGCGTGGATGTACGCCCAAAGTGAAAGCGGTGATTACGAAGCCTTCATCGCGCCCTTTAAGCGCAAATTACTCGGCAGCCTCAGCGGAGCGGTGCTTGAGATCGGCGCGGGCACGGGCGACAATTTCGCCTTTTATCCGCCGGACGTTCGCTGGATCGGCGTTGAGCCGAACGTTTACATGCACCCGCATCTGCTCGCCGCCGCCAAACGATCCGGCATCAGCGGCGAACTCCGTACAGGCGTTGCCGAGCATCTGCCCGCTGACGATCAGAGCCTTGATGCGGTCGTCAGTACGCTCGTCCTCTGCTCCGTCAGCGACTTAACGCAGGTGCTGCACGAGATCGTGCGCGTGCTCCGTCCCGGCGGGCGCTTCGTCTTTATCGAACACGTCACCGCGCCTCATGGCAGCGGATTGTACTATCGCCAGCGTTTGATCAAACCTGCGTGGAAGTTATTCACCGCCGGCTGCAATCCTGACCGCGACATCGCCGCCGCCATCGAACAGGCAGGCTTCAGCAGCGTCGAACTTGAATCGCTCAACGCGCCTATCTCGATTGTCAGCCCCCACATCGCGGGGCAAGCGATCAAGTAAGGCGCGGCTGATTACTTTTTCTGCCGGAAGTCATCCCACGCGCGCTCGACGTAGTCCCCGATCTGCTGCGTGAACAACGCTGCGTCGAACTGCTCGGCGTGCTTGCGGATCGCCGCCGTGTTGTAGCGCCCCGCGTCGAAATCGCGCATGATCGCCATCAGGCTCTCGACCGTCATTTCGCTGAACAGTTCGCCCGTCACACCGGGGATCACCGTATCGAGCGCGCCGCCGCCACCGTAAGCGATCACCGGACGCCCCGCCGCCTCAGCCTGTACGGGCGTGATACCGAAGTCCTCTAAGCCGGGGAACAGGAATGCCTTGCACCGCGCCATCAAGTCGGGCAGATCGTCATCGGCTACATACCCCAGAAACTCGACCGTCGGCCCCGCCAGCGCTTGCAGTCGGTCGAGGTCGCGCCCCTTGCCGCCGACCTTCAACGGCACGCCCAACCGCGTCGCCGCCTGCACCGCCAGATCGATCCGCTTGTACGGGATCAGCCGCGACACCACCAGATAGTAATCCTCAACCCTGTTCGACGGCTGAAAGCGCGTCGTATCGACTGGCGGAAAAATGATCTCGGACTTGCGTCCATAGTAGGTTTTGATGCGCTGCTGAATTTCGGTCGAAATGGCGATGAAGTGATCGACCCGCTGTGCCGCCGCGTAATCCCAGCGACGCATCGCCGCGACCAGCGGTCGCAGCCCCACGTCAATCACCCTGCCGAAGCCCTCGCGGGCGATATAGGCGTCCAACTGCCAGACGTAGCGCGTCGGCGCGAGGCAGTAGCAGACGTGCAGTGTTTTGTCATCGTGCTGGACGCCATGACAGAAGCCGCTCTTGTTGCTTAGGATCACGTCGTAGGCAGAGAGGTCAAGCCCGCCCCATGCCAGCGGATAGATCGGCAAATACGGCTGGTGATGCGTGTGAATCCCCGGCAGTTTGTCACTCCACAGCGTCTTTATGTCCCAATCGTGGTAGAAGGCGGGCATCAGGTCAGGCGCGTACAGGCTGGTGTAAATTGGGCTGGCAGGATAGCGCGCGACCAACGTTTCCAGCACGTCCTCCGCGCCGCCGCGCTGGTTCAGCCAGTCGTGAACGAGGGCAAGAGTCATAACCCACCCTCTGAAACCTTTGTTTGTCTCTCCCTATGGAAAGGGGAAGGCTTCCGCAGGAAGCACGGGGTAATGTACTTCATTCCCCCACCTCGAACGGCAGCCGGAATTGACTCAGCGGCTTGTAACTCATGCGATGCAGCGGCGACGCTCCGTGATCGCGCAGGGCAGCGCGATGCACCGGCACGCCGTACCCCTTGTGTGCCGCGAAGCCGTACTGCGGGTACTGCGCGTCGTACTCGACCATCCACCCATCGCGCGTGACCTTCGCCAGCACGCTCGCGGCGGCAATGCTCAGCGAAAGCTGATCACCTCTGATGATCGCTTGATACGGCACATCGCGTTCGGGTAATCCCCGCCACTTAATCGAGTCGATCAGCAGAAAATCGGGGACAATCTGCGGAAAATCCGCCACCATCTGCGCGACCGCCCGCTGCATCGCCAGCAGCGTCGCCGGAACGATCCCGATCCGGTCGATCTCGCCCGCTTCGGCACGCCCAACGCCCCAGCCCCGCGCCGTCGCCTTGATCCCCTCGATCAAGCTTTCGCGAGCGTGTGCCGTCAGCAGCTTGCTATCGCGCACGCCTTCGAGGACGCTCATCAAGTCGTCCCGTTCCAGCGGCAAGCAGACCGCTCCCGCCGCAACCGGCCCTGCCCACGCGCCCCGCCCCGCCTCATCGATGCCGACGATCCAGCCGTAGCCGCGCGCCAGCAGATCGCGTTCAAACGTCAGGCTGGCGGTCTTGTCGTGCATACAAGCCCTTGCGCCAATTACGGCGAATGTCCCAAATCTCGCGCAGGATGTTCAGCGAATCCTCAACCAAGCGCATCCGGCTGTCCGCATCGAAATACCATGTAATCGGAACTTCGCGGATACTGTAACCGCGCCGCTTGGCGATAAACAGCAGTTCCACGTCAAAGCCGATTCCGTTCATCTGCTGGACGCTGAACAGGTCTTGCGCGACCTCGCCCTTGAACATCTTGAACCCGCACTGCGTGTCCTCGAAATCGGGCAGCGCCATCACTTTGATGATCAGGTTGTTGATTCGCCCCATCAGGTGACGATACTCCGGCTCATCAACCCGCCGCGCGCCTTCGCCCTCGCGCGTGGCGATGTTGATCTCGCAGCCATCGGCGGCGGGCGACAGAAACTTGTTGATCTCATCGACTGGCATTGATAGGTCAACGTCACAGATGAAGCGATATTCCCCTGTCGCCGCCAGCATCCCCGCCTTGACCGCCCGACCCTTGCCCCGTTCAGGCAGCGTGATCAGCTTGACGTAAGCGTGAGTCGCCATGAACGCCCGCGTGATCTCGGCAGTGCGATCCGTGCTCGCGTTCTCCGCGACGATCACCTCGGCGTCGTAAGGCTGAGTTTGCAAAAATTGATCAATCTGTTCCAGACAGCGCGGTAAACGTTGTTCCTCGTTTAGAGCGGGCAGGATGATCGATAAATAGGGTTGTTTCGGAACGCTCAAAGGAACGCTGCTCAAAAGAATTTTTCTCCAGCGATTTGACCGCTAACGCTGCTCCAGAACCTCGCTCCGAACGAGCAGCGCTTCAACTTCAGCATCGGACAGCCGCCGCGAGGCTTGAATCGCGCGGCGTTTTGGCAGCATACGTGGAATACCCAGTATCCCCGCGACCATCCCGCGCAGTCGAGCGCGTGCCGCCGCCCCGCGCCACGCTCGCAGCGCTTCCAGCGCCAGCGCGGCTTGCGCCCGCACGATTCGCCCGCCGTATTTGCCCCACAATGGATAATCCTTGATCAATACGAAGATCAAGTTGCGTCCGTCGTAAAAACTCGCCGTGACGCCCCCGCCAGTTGCCGAAAGATGATGGTACACGATAGCGACGGGCGTGTAAAGACAGCGCCAGCCTGCTAAATTCGCCCGCCAACCGAGGTCAACATCTTCCAACGAGAAGAAGAAGTCGTCATCCAGCAGCCCGATCTGGTCGAGCAGCGTCTTGCGATACACCGACGAACCGCCGCACGCGCTAAAGACGTATGTCTCGTGGTCGAACTGCCCGCCGTCCGCCTGCCACACCCCGCGATTCCCCGCCCGCCCATCAACGGTGAAATAGTCGCCCGCCGTGTGAATGTGATCGCGTCGGTCGAACAGCAGCATCTTGCTGGCAACGCTGCCAACTTCAGGATGACGGTCGAAGGCGTCGATCACCGCCGCCGCCCACCCACTATCAGCTTCGGTGTCGTTGTTGAGCAGCGCGACGAACGCGCCCGTCGCCGCCTGCATCCCCGCGTTGCACGCCCCCGTGAAGCCGCGATTCTCCGGCAGTTCAATCAGCACCACTTCGGGATAATCGCGCTTGATCAGCGCCCGCGACTCGTCGTGCGAGTCGTTATCCGCGATCATCACTTCAATCGGCGTATACGTCTGCCGCCGCAGCGCATCCAGACACGTCGGCAAAAATTTCGCGCCGTTCCAGTTCGGAATGACGACCGAAAGTAGCGCATGTTGCGCGCTGCGTGCTGCGGATTCGGGCTGAGGTTGTAGGTCAGGCATCATCGACTGGAATGATGGCGCATAAAGTATCGTCGTAGGGGTGTTATATATAACGCCCCTACCCAGACGCTTCGACGTAGAGCATTGTTTTTACTCAGCACTCGGCACTCAGC
>JBBSNT010000074.1:0-13688 GCA_038260485.1 Aggregatilineales bacterium
GATTTGACTTGAAAGCCTGGGCGAGTTTGCTTGCCCTTGCCTTCACCAACATCATCACTGACTAGCAATCAGGGTATGTTTGTCCCGGCGTACAACTTGTGGCACAATCCAACGCACACTATGAAATGATGTGGAGACTCACCTGTGCAGCAGTCAACCCAAGTTCCCTTAACAATTACCGAGCCGCAAGGCTTAAATGCGATTTTCGCACCGAAGAACGTTGCCGTGATCGGCGCGACCGAACGCAAAGGCAGTGTCGGACGCACGATTCTCTGGAATTTGATCAGCAATCCGTTCGGCGGCACAGTCTTTCCTGTCAATCCTTCGCGGTCGAGCGTGCTCGGCATTCGCGCCTATCCGAACGTCGCGTCGCTGCCCGAACCGGTCGATCTCGCCGTCGTCGTGACGCCCGCGCACACCGTCCCCGGCGTGATTCAGGAATGCGTCGATGCAGGAATCAAAGGCGCGATCATTATCTCGGCAGGATTCAAGGAACGCGGCCCTGAAGGCGTCGAACTTGAGCGTCAAATCCTTAAAATCGCGCACGAGGGCGGTATGCGGATCATCGGCCCGAACTGCCTCGGCGTGATGCGTCCGCTCACCGGCTTGAACGCGACCTTCGCCAGCGCGATGGCGCGCCCCGGTAACGTCGGCTTCATCAGCCAGAGTGGTGCGCTCTGCACCAGCGTCCTTGACTGGAGCTTCAGCGAAAACGTAGGCTTCAGCGCCTTTATCTCGATTGGCTCGATGCTCGACGTCGGCTGGGGCGACTTGATCGACTATCTCGGCAACGACCCTAACACACGCAGCATTGTCATCTATATGGAATCGGTCGGGGACGCCCGTTCTTTCCTCTCCGCTGCCCGCGAAGTCGCCTTACGCAAGCCGATTATCATCATCAAAGCCGGACGCACCGAAGCCGCCGCGCAAGCTGCCGCCTCGCACACCGGATCGCTAACGGGCAGCGACGAAGTCCTCGAAGCCGCCTTCCGTCGTGCGGGCGTCCTGCGCGTCGATCGGATTTCC
Organism: Aggregatilineales bacterium; assembly: GCA_038260485.1. GTDB lineage: Bacteria > Chloroflexota > Anaerolineae > Aggregatilineales > Phototrophicaceae > Flexifilum. Next base: position 1,027 of record JBBSNT010000074.1, read on the forward strand.
GAAGTCTTTTACATGGCAGAAATCCTCGCTAAGCAGCCGCGCCCGAAAGGATCGCACCTGACAATTATCACCAACGCGGGTGGACCGGGCGTGCTGGCGACCGACGCTTTAATCACCGGCGGCGGCGAACTGACACAGTTGACCGACGAGACAATGAATGCCCTCAACGGCATTCTGCCCGCGCATTGGAGTCACGGTAACCCGGTCGATATTCTCGGAGACGCGGCTCCCGACCTATATGCGAAATCGCTGGAGATTGTCGCCAAAGACCCCAACAGCGATGGCTTGCTGGTCATCCTCACCCCACAAGCCATGTCCGACCCCACCCAGACCGCCGAACAGCTTCGCGCGCTCGGTTCGTTCGGCGACAAGCCGCTGATCGCCAGTTGGATGGGCGGGCCTGACGTTGCCGCTGGAGAGGCAATCCTCAACCGCGCCAATATCCCGACCTTCTCCTTCCCGGACACCGCCGTCCACATGTTCAACTACATGTGGCACTACAATTACAACCTGCGCAGCCTCTACGAAACGCCGATCCTACCGATGGACTCCTACGATGAGACGCCCGACCGCGACAACGTCGAAGCCATCTTCAAACACGCGCTCGCGACCGGACGCACCATCCTGACCGAGTACGAGTCGAAGCAGGTGCTCGGCGCGTACTACATCCCCACCGTCGAGACGCGGCTTGCCGCTGATGCGGACACCGCCGTTGCTGCTGCCGAGGACATTGGCTATCCGGTTGTGCTCAAGCTCAATTCGGAGACGATCACGCACAAGACCGACGTCGGCGGCGTCCAGTTGAACCTACGCGACGCCGAAAACGTCCGCGACGCCTTCGAACGTATCAAATCAACCGTCGGTGAAAAAGTCGGCGCGCAGCATTTTCAGGGCGTGACCGTCCAGCCGATGCTCAAGCTCGACGGCTACGAACTGATCGTCGGCAGCAGTATCGACCCGCAGTTCGGCCCCGTCCTGCTATTCGGCACGGGCGGCACGCTGGTCGAAGTCTTCAAAGATCGTTCGCTCGGTCTGCCACCGCTTAACACGACGTTGGCGCAGCGTATGATGGAACAAACCAAAATTTATCAGGCGCTCAAGGGTGTGCGTGGGCGTGATCCGGTTGATTTGACGACGCTGCAAAAAATCCTCGTGCGCTTCAGTCAGTTGGTTGTCGAGCAACCTTGGATCAAGGAAATCGACATCAACCCGCTGCTGGCATCGACGGAACACATCATCGCGCTGGACGCCCGCATCGTGCTGCACGATGCCAACACACTAGAAGATAAACTCCCGCGTCCGGCGATTCGTCCCTACCCGACCCAGTACATCGATCACTGGACGAGCAAGCAGGGCGTGGACGTGACCATTCGCCCGATTCGTCCCGAAGACGAGCCGCTGATTGCGCAGTTCCACGAAGGGCTATCCGAGCGCACGGTGTTCATGCGCTACCTGACCGCGATGAATCTGAGTCAGCGTACAGGGCACGAACGCCTATCACGCCTCAGCTTCATCGATTACGCCCGCGAAATTGCGCTGCTAGCATTGCGGCAAAATCCGGAGACGAACCAGCCCGAAATCATGGGAATCAGTCGCTTGAGCAAGCGGCAGGGAACGAATCAGGCAGAATACGCGCTGATCGTCAGTGATCAATTCCAGCATCAGGGATTAGGGAAGGAATTGTTGAAGCGGATCATCGGCATCGCCCGCGACGAACAGATCAGCACGATCTACGGCAGCGTCTTGACCGAAAATCACGAAATGATCAGCCTCATAGAGAAGCTGGGCTTCCGGATGCGCCCGACCGAACGCGAAGGCGTCCTGCGCGCAGCAATCGACCTTTAGGTGAAGATAGGTAGGGGCTTGGCTTGAAACCTGCCCCTACAACATCAATCTCATAGGGGTTCGGGATAATTTTCGAGCCATGTTTGCAGCTCAGAGTAAGTCGGCGCGGCGGTCGCACCGCCAACGCCCGTCACCGACAGCCCGCCGCAGATATTGCCGTAACGCACGCACAGATCACAGGCGCAGGCTTCTTCATAAATGTAGGCGTAGAGAAAGCCCGCGTTGAAGCAGTCGCCCGCGCCCGTCGTATCAACCACCTGCCCCGCGTTGATCCCCGGCACAAGCCGCACGCGATCGCCATCCGCGACCCACGCGCCGCGCGCGCCATCCTTAACAACCAGCACGTTAACCCAGTCCTTGAGCTTCTGCACAGCGGCTTCGAGATCGTCGTGGTGGGTGATCAATTTTGCCTCACGCGCGTTCGGCGTAAAGACATCCACCGCAGCGAGAAGTTCTTGCCAGTCCCATGTGCCGCCTAAATGAGGCGTATCTTGACAGTCCATTGAGATCGTCGCACCGCGTTCACGGGCGCGACGAAACAGCGGCAGCATCTTCTCAGGCGGCATCAGCCCGCCGAGATGCAAATGGCGATAATCTGCTGTCTCAATCGCCTGCATCCAGTGGTCGTAGAGATCATCCGGGTCAGGATCGGCGTAGGTCAAAAAAGCGCGCTCACCATCGAACGGAATCGCCGACGTAATCCGGCGGAAGGGCGCATCCATTTGCCGTGCCCACGCCAAGTCGATATCCTCTGCAACGGTAAGTTCGCGGACGAAGCGACTGTATTCGTCCGTCCCGAAGTGACAAACCCAACCAACCTTTGCGCCCAAGCGCCGCAGCGCTGTCGCCGTGATGAACATCGCGCCACCCGTCGAGATGATGTCACGGCTGTAGGTTTCACGCCCTAAAGTTGGGAATGCGGTCAACCCGGTATAGATCAAATCGTAAAAGTAATCGCCTAATAATAGGACGTCATATATTTTTTTTCCCATTGGCTTCTACTCCAGCGCACCCATATAACAGATCGAAACTGTCAACTACCCGTGTATCGATGGTTCACTCATCTCGTCAAGAATACCCATCCTCATAAACATGCTCTCAATTTAATCTCTTTACAAAATTGAACTATAATCCAGACGAGCGCATAATTGTGAATGAATTTAACGAATCACCATCAAAATGTCGATAAAGTCAGATAACTCCGTTGATACTACTGATCGCCACGCTGTGCTGGTATTCTTCGATTCGCTCTGGGACAAATTTACCTCGCCAGCGCGCACAGTTGTGGGTTCAGAACGCCGTCGTCAGGCGCAACTTCTAATGACGCTGCTGCTGGTCATGATCACGCTTACAATTATCGGCGTGGTGGCAATATACAGCTTTCCAAACTCTGAGGGTGCTTTGCAATCCTCAACCACTGGCTTCGTCCTGCTGAGCCTGCTGCTGCTAATTGCCTGCTACGTCGTCAGCCGCACGCGCTACTATCTCGCCGCAGCAGCAATCACGTTAGTCATCACCGCAGCGGCAATCTTTGGTGCGATTCTCAGTGCTCCAACAGGAGCGCTCGACCTCACACGCTACCTTGTACTTGGGATGCTGATTTGCGGAATCATGTTCTCGCTGAGAGTGACCGTCTTCGTCGCGGCTGTTTACGTAATTATCAGCATGATAATCATGCTTTTGATTTTCAGCCCCGTATCATCGGATGATCTGTATTCGCTGACCTACCTCATCATCGGCAGCACCTTAATTCTGACCTTCATGCGCTACCGTGACCTGACCGAAGCTGACCGCCAGCAGATTTTGGCGACCGCGCGTGACGAACTCCGCGTCAGTCGAGAGCTTTATCGCACGCTGGCGCGCAATCTACCGCGCTCAGCGGTGCTGCTCTACGACCACGACCTGCGCTACCTACTTGCTGAGGGGACGGCGCTGCCGCAGATTGGCTACTCGAAAGAGATCATCGAAGGCAAAACGCTGTACGACATGGTGCCACCCGAACAGATCAAGGAGTCCGAGCGCCTTTATCGTGCCGCGCTAGCGGGCAACGAACAGATGATCGAGTATGCAATTAATGGTGAGGACTATCGCGTTTATTACGTGCCAATCAGAAACGAAATTGGAATAATCGTCGCAGGTATGAGCTTGATCCAGAACGTCAGCGCCGAGAAAACAGCCCAAGCCGCGCTACGAGAAAGCGAAGAGCGCTATCGCCTGATGGCAGAAAACGCGACTGACCTGATCTCTGTTCAAAGCCCCGACGGAGAGTACAGCTATGCCTCACCCGCAACGCGACTGTTGCTCGGTTACAACCTCGACGAATTGATCGGGCGCACAGTGTTCGAGTTCATCCATCCTGACGATGCTGCCCGCGTCTATGACCTGTATCAAGAGACGCTCAGCGCGCAGGAAATCATCACCGTCACTTATCGAATTCGCCGCGCCGATGGGACCTATACGTGGTTTGAAAGTGCCAGCCGCCTGATTACCGACCCAACAGCGGGAAATCAGATCGTCACTGCGTCCCGCGATATTTCCGACCGTATGGCGTCAAGCGAAGCGCTGCGTCAAAGCGAAGAACAGCTTCGTTCTTTAATCGCCTCACTCGACAATCTCGTCTTTTCGATTGATCTTAATGGCTATTTTCTCGTCTACCACCCAACGCCCTTGTCGATCTACGATACCCCCTTCGATACCGAAATTTTCATCGGTAGACACTACCGCGATGTGCTGCCGGGCGTGCTTGCAGATCAGCTTGAAGCTGCCGCTGACTTAGTGACCACGTCCCTGAGTACACAGCAGATCGACTATGATCTCGAAGTCGATGGCATCATGAAATTCTACAGTGCGCGCATCTCACCCATGATCAGCACAAACTTACACCTACTCGGATCAACCGTCGTTGTCAGCGACGTGACCGAAGCAATGCGCGCACGCCAACGCGAACAACGTCTGCTCGCCTTAGAGAAGATTCAGCGGCAGATTGGTGCGCTGTTCCTCGAAATTGACGATCCCGAAATCGTGATCGATCCGATCCTCGAAATCCTCGCCACGTCCTTCGATGTCGCGCGCGCCTATATGTTCAAATTGCGTGAGAACGAGCGCCTGATCGACAATACCCACGAGTGGTCTATGCCGGGAACAGCGCCACAGATTCAAAATATGCAAAGCCTTGCCTTTGACGAGTTGTTTCCGTCTCTGCTGCCTCTACTCGTCAATGACGGAATCATCGCGTCCGAACATATCCGCGACCTACCAGAAGACGTCTATCGTTTTTTCGCGGCGCAGAATATCCAGAGCGTGCTGATCCTACCCTTCTTCGTCGATGAACGGCTCGACGGCTTCATTGGCTTTGACGAGGTCAATCATGCGCGCCAATGGCTGCCTGAAGAGAGTGCCGCCGTCCGCGCCTTCGCCCAGAGTCTCGCCCACATGCTCGAACGCCAGCGTGCACAGCTTGCACTGATCGAAGCGCGTGACTCGGCGCTGCGGTCGGCACGTCTCAAGAGCGATTTTGTCTCTAATATGAGCCATGAAATCCGCACGCCGATGACCGGTGTAATCGGAATGCTCGATCTGCTGCATGAGACGACCTTGAACGAGGATCAAACCGAGATCGTTGAAATCGCGCATAGCAGCGCCAACCGTCTGCTGACACTCGTGAATGATATTCTCGATTTTTCCAAAATCGAAGCGGGAAAAATTGCGCTTGAAAAGATTCCGCTCGATGTGCGCGGCGTGATCACCGAGGTTCAATCGATCCTGAGCGTACAGGCAGCGAAGAAACAGCTCCAACTCATCATCGACGTTTCCGAGGACGTGCCCTCGCGCGTTCTAGGTGATCCAACACGACTGCGCCAGATATTGATGAACCTCGTCGGTAACGCGATCAAGTTCACCGAGAACGGATCGATCCGCATCGTCCTAACGCAGCTTAATGCCTTACACGGGCGTTCCCGCCTGCGCTTCGAAATCAGGGATACTGGTATTGGTATCCCGCCAGATCGTCAGGCGACTATCTTCGACAGCTTCGTACAGGCGGATAGCTCGACGACGCGGCGCTATGGCGGCGCGGGGTTGGGCTTGGCGATCTGCAAGCAGTTAGCGTCGCTGATGGACAGTAATATCGATATTCAGAGCACGCCGTCGGTGGGAAGTACGTTCGGCTTCACGGTGACGCTGCCGATTGTCGCGCTGGCAAGCCGCGCCGTCCTCAATCCTGATTTCAAGTTTTTGCAGGTTCTCGTCGTCGATGACGACAGCACAGGACGCTATCTGTTAGCGCAGCAACTTCGCCTGTGGGGTACAAATGTCATCGAAGCTAGCAGCCCAGAAGAAGCCTATAATCTGCTCGTTACTGCAGAACGACGCGGCGAAGAAGTTGATTTGGTGATGTGTCACTGCCGCATCTCTCTTGCGGAACAAGAAGCACTTGTCGCGCAACTACGCGAAGCACTGTCGGCGAATCCGCCAACGCTCGTGCAGTTATTCGACGATCAAGAGGCTGAAAGCGTCCTATTCGACATTCGCCTGCTCCGTTCGGTGCGTCCATCGGTGCTGTACGATTTGCTGCTGACCTATCTCAACGGTGAGGCGGCTGTGCCGATTGAGCCGCTGATAGATGACCGCCTGATTCCAAGTTCAATATTCGGGCGTATCCTCGTCGCAGACGACGAGCCTATGAACCGCGAGATCGTCGTGCGTGCGTTGGAGCAATTCGGCTACAAGGTTGACAGCGCCCGCAATGGTCAGGAAGTGATCGAACAGCTTGACGACCACGAATACAGCCTCATCCTGATGGATATCTACATGCCGGTGATGGATGGTATCGAGGCGACGCGCCAAATCCGAGCGCTCGACACCAAAAAGCGCCAAATTCCGATTATTGCCCTCACAGCCAGCATTCAAGCCGACGAACGACAAACTTATCTCGACGCCGGAATTAGCGCAATCATCGGCAAGCCCTTCTCGCTGCGGGAACTGCGCGATACTGTTGAAGTATGGACAACTGCCCACTCATAAATCCGATAATCGTCCAATTCTGTACACAATCGCCAAAAAACTATCATCAGCGTTCGTTAAAGGCGGTGTAGCCGCAAATGAACGAGCGGACTAGAATTTCATTAGTGTAATCCATGAGGGCTATTGGACTCTATCGAGCGCCTTTGACAGAGCGTCGTCCAAGCTCCTTCTTGGCGTTTTGGTGGTTCTGCATCTTTAAACGTGATAACCTCTGGAATTTATTCGTAACTTCGACAGCGGGAGCCGATCATGAGCAAAATCAACACCCGCTTTCCCCCGCCGTTTGCACGCTATGACATTGATGGTGCATTCGACGAGATGTTCGACAGTGAAGGCGCAGTGCGTGATCATTACCTCGCTATTTACCAGCGCCTGCTTGAGCTCCCCGCTGGTGAGCTTCAAAACCGCCAGCAAGCCGCTGACCTTTCCTTTCTGCATCAGGGAATCACGTTTACGGTTTACGGTAATGATGAACAGCTTGAGCGCATTTTTCCTTATGATCTGCTGCCGCGCATCATCACGGGCGCGGAGTGGGGAACCATCGAGCGCGGTTTGACTCAGCGCATCACGGCGATCAATCTGTTTCTGCGCGACATTTATCACGAGGGGAAAATCCTCAACGATGGCGTCGTCCCACGTGAATTGATCTACAGTTGCAAATACTATCGACGGCAAATGCGCGGTATTCACGTTCCCAACGACGTCTACGTCGCCGTCGTCGGCACAGACCTGATTCGTGTTGACAGCGGTGAATTCGTGATCCTAGAGGACAACCTGCGCGTGCCGAGCGGCGTATCCTATATGCTCGCCAATCGTCAAGTGATGAAGTACGTCTTTCCGCGCCTCTTTAGCGCTTACGGCGTCCGCTCGATTGACCATTATGGGCAAGCGCTACTCTCTACGCTGCGGTCGCTCGCACCCAAGCGGCGTATGGATCCAAAAATCGTGCTGCTCTCACCGGGAGTCTATAACTCCGCCTACTTCGAACATGCCTTCCTCGCCCGACAAATGGGGATCACGCTGGTCGAAGGCAGCAGCTTGCTCGTTCACGATAACGTCCTCTACATGCGGACGACCGCCGGACTAGAGCGCGTAGACGTGATCTACCGCCGCGTAGACGACGATTTCCTCGATCCGCTCGCCTTCCGTCCCGATTCGCTGCTTGGGGTGCCGGGTTTGCTCAACGCCTACCGTGCCGGAAACGTGGCACTCGCCAATGCAATCGGTACAGGTGTCGCCGACGACAAAGCGGTTTACGCCTACGTTCCGGCGATCATCCGTTACTATCTAGGCGAAGACGCTATCCTCAACAACGTCGAAACGTATCTCCTGTTCGATGACGTGCAGCGTCGCTACGTCCTCGATAATCTAGAGCATCTGGTCGTCAAAGCAGTCGGTGAATCCGGCGGCTACGGCATGTTGATCGGTCCGCAAAGCACTGCCGCCGAGCGCGAGGATTTCCGCCGACGCATCAACGCCAATCCGCGCAATTACGTCGCGCAGCCGACATTAGCCCTCTCACGCGCACCGTGTTTCATTGACGGGCAGGTCGAACCCCGACACATCGACCTGCGCCCCTACATTCTCTACGGCGATCAAGTATCTATTGCCCCAGGCGGCTTAACGCGCGTCGCCCTCCGGCGCGGTTCGCTGGTTGTCAACTCGTCGCAGGGTGGCGGCAGTAAAGATACGTGGGTCTTGCAGCAATAGAAAGGAGCAGCTTAATAATGCTTTCACGAGTTGCCGATACACTCTACTGGATGAGTCGTTATCTCGAACGTGCCGAGCATACGGCGCGCCTGCTCGATTTACAGCTTCACCTAATGCTCGAACTCGATGCAGCGGCGCTCGAAAAACGCTGGGAACGCCTCTTAATCAGTCTGCACATTCCACCGCCGCCGACAGGAAAAACGGACTCCTTCACCATGACACATTGGATCACCTTCGATCCAACCAACCGGAACTCGCTGGTGTCGTGCATCGCGGACGCCCGCGAAAATGCGCGACACGTCCGTGAGGAGATTAGTACGGAAATGTGGGAGCAGGTGAACTTGCTCTCGCTTCAGGTCAAAGACGCCGAAATCGAAACGATCTGGGACGATCAGCCGCACGTCTTCTTCCGCACGGTCAAGGAGGGTGTCCATCTCTTTCAGGGCATCACCGATTCGACCATGAATCACGGTGAAGGGTGGCAGTTCATCCAGCTTGGGCGCGCGCTCGAGCGCGTGACGGCAACTGCCGTCCTGCTTAAAACGCACTTCGAGCCGCAGATTCGCTATCAGGATACAATCACAGAAGATTATCTCGAATGGATTGGGCTGCTGAAGTCCTGCACCGCCTTCGAGGCGTATTGCAAGGTCTACACAGCACAGCTTCGCCCGGATCGCATCGCTGAATTCCTGATCCTAAATCCCGAATTCCCGCACTCGATCCGTTTCTCGATTGATGAAATTCATAGAGCGCTGCAAGCCGTCGCGCAATCGACCGAAAACAAACGCGCACGTAACGTGAATCGGCTCTCTGGACGACTGCGTGCTACACTCGACTTCGGGCAGATCGATGAAATCGTCGGCAGCGGGCTGCACGTTTATCTCGACACTGTGCAGGCGGAATGCACGCAAATCCACGACGCGATTTATCAAGCCTATATCACCTATCCAATTGACGAACTCGTATCCTGAACTGTCGGAGCGGAGAGCAATTCATGTATTATGCCATCCAGCACGTGACGCAGTTTCACTACAGCCAGCCAATTAGGGAAAGCGTCATGGAAGTTTACATGAAGCCTCGTACCGAAGGCTTTCAGCGCTGCTTGCGCTTCCAAATGCTCACCAAGCCGCACGCCCACACCTTCGAACAAGATGATTTTCTCGGCAATACACTTCAGTTCTTCGACATTCCCACGCAGCACAATCATCTCGCCATCACGACAGAGTCAGTGGTTGAACTCACGATGCCCCCTGCCCTGCCGGATGCGCTCGGCAGCGACGCATGGGAAATTCTCGACCAGAAAACGCAGAGCAGCGGCGAATTCTGGGACATGCTCATGCCGAGCGACCGCACCGAATCGTCGGCGCTGCTCGAACAGTTCATGAGCGAAATTGACCTGCGCCGCCGTGATGATCCGCTGCGACTGCTCAACGAAATCAACGCGAAGGTCTATCAAGCATTCGACTATACACCCAACAGCACCGATGTTGATTCGCCGATTAACGTTGCGCTCGAATCACGACTGGGCGTTTGTCAGGATTTCGCCCACGTCATGCTTGCGCTCGTGCGCAATCTCGGCATTCCCTGCCGTTACGTCAGTGGCTATCTGTATAACAACAGAACAGATCGCTCGGTACCAGACGCGACGCACGCATGGGTCGAAGCCTATCTCCCACAGACTGGCTGGATCGGTTTTGATCCGACGAACAACGTCCAAACGGGTGAACGACACATCCGCGTTGCCATCGGGCGCGACTATAACGATGTGCCACCCACGCGCGGCATTTTCAAGGGCGTTGCTTCGACCGAACTAGGGGTTGCCGTACACGTCACACCGACTGAAGCACCCTACGCGCCAGAGCATATGCAGCCCTCTGCCGAATGGGAAGATGACGACCTAGAACACCAATCCCAACAGCAGTGACCATTTCTGACCCCTCTTGACTATTGATGCAACAATGGTCTTAGAAAAACATTTATTCTAAATCCCTTGCAGAACAAAAATTCTTGTAGTACACTTTGTGAATGTTCGTCACACATCAAGTGTGATGCACATATAGCATGTAGATACCTTTCGCGCGATGGGTTCTTGGCACCTTAACAACTGCATATCCTCAGTTTCTGTCTAGGCGCTTATCCTCTCAGGAAGGAAAACTCCATGTCTGTTCATTTGCTCGTCCAGCGTCTCTTGCCCAGTCAGAACCCCGACCGCGCCGACCGCGCGCGGGCGTGGAATGAGTGGCTCTCGGCGGGTGGTTACGAACCCGTATTGAAGTTCATCCGTTGGAGCAACGGCACGGCGGCTGACGACGAGGAAATCCTACAGGAAACACTGATTATTGCCTACGTCAAGGTAGAGCGGGGTCTGTATCAAGACCGCAACTTGCCGTTTACGGCTTTTCTCAAAAAGATCGCATGGTACAAAATCATGGAAGCGTCACGTAAGGACGTCGGCTTAGTCCCGCTCGATGACTTCTATGAAATTATCGCAGAGGATCATCACGATCATGAACGGGTCGAATACTGGAAGGAACACGAGCTGCTGCAAAGCGCGCTCGCCCACCTACCGTCGCGACGCTGCCACATCATGCTGCTCTACGAGAACGGTTACTCAACCGCCGAAATTGCCGAACAGCTCGGCATTCGCGAGGACCTCGTCCGCAAAGAGAAGAGTCTCGGCTTACGTCAGCTTCGCAACGATCCGGCAGTCGCCGCGATTGCCAGTTAATGATTGAGGAACTCTGGGCGGGTCGTTTGCTTGGTTTCCGCCCGCCCAGAAATTCTCAATAAGCCTGATTTTGCATCGTTCTTTTCGGTTTTGCTGATTGATTTGCCCGCGAATTCGCGGAGGTCGGCAAACCCGAAGGCTTTCCGGCAAGGCATTATAATTCCGGCGTGTTTCGCGGAATTTGATGAGCGATTTTTGTGGGCAAAATTTTGCCGCAGCCTTCGCTAAAATTGAGCTGGGACAGGCGTTAAAAAACCCAGCAGTGGTCGCCGGACTACCCCCTAGGCGTGGCGTTTCGCAGACGTCTAGACCGAACATGGAGGAGTGCAGTTTCAACGGTTTTTGCCGCTGCAAATGAGCTGGAAACCCGGCAGTATTTCGCCGCAGCGCAAGCCAAGCGATAGCCGTAACAATGCTAAGACCCACCGCGCACCCGCAGACCCGGTGTATTGTATCGGGTCTGCCCTTTTGTATTCACAATTCATGCTCTACCGACATTGATCCAAACACGCAAACGCAACGGAGAACGATCTTTGGCAGCAAACAGCGAGTTTTCAGTCGAAAATGCGCACCGCTACAACCACCGTAGCGCCGTCTGGTGGATTCTCTCTCACCTATGGCAGAACAAGTTCTTTCTCCTGCTGGTCGTTGGCTTCAGCGTCGGAACGCAGTTATTCTACTCACAGGGGCAAATCCTGATCGGGCAGGCTGCCGACGCGATCATCAACCCCGGTGCAGTGGACACCCTGTTGAAGATCTCGCTCATGGTGCTTGGCGTCTTTCTGGCAAGTGGTGTCGCTGACTTAATTCGCAGCCTATCGCTTTCGGTGATTGCGGAGCGGCTCGAAGCCAGCACGCGCAAGGAACTCTATATTAGTCTGCTTGGCAAAAGCCAAACCTTCCATGACCGCCAGCGAGTCGGCAACATGATGGCGCTGGCGACCGACGATGTGCAGATGATCAACCAGATGATCAACCCCGGCATCCTGTTCATTTCGGACATTCTGCTTGGCTTTGGCATTCCGATTATCATCATCGGTAGCATTAACCTGCGGCTGCTGTTGACGCCCGTCATCTTCATCGTCGCTTACATCATCGCTGTGCGTTTCTACTCGCGCCGCTTGAATCCGGTCGCCTATCGTCAGCGCAACCAGTTCGCCAAGATGAACGCCGTCGCTGAGGAGACAATTTCAGGTATCGAGATCGTCAAGGCGAGCGCCCGTGAAATCTACGAGCGGCGCAAGTTCCAGCGCAATGCCCGCCTATTTCGCGGTTTCTTCGTCAAGCAGGGTTTCATCGAAGCGCGCTATCTGCCGCTGCTGATTTACGGTTTCTGTCTCGGTGGCGGCTTCCTTTA
>JBBSNT010000075.1:0-13669 GCA_038260485.1 Aggregatilineales bacterium
CGGACGCTCGGCGTCCAGTCGGGCGCAGAGGGCTTAAATTACCGCGCACCAACTCATACGGCTGCCCCGCGTACTGCTCCCAAAATGACTCGACCGATAGGCTCGTTTCTGACACAGGCATCACTCGCGCAATTTTGTGCATTATGCCACAGATCGGCTTGCTGCGCGTCTTATGGGGTGGGCTGCGCTTCGTTGCGGTCGAGCTTGAGCCAGTGACGGATGCGCTTCTGAAACAGCAGCGGGATCACACTCGCGACGGCGACGAAGCCGTAGATCAGCAGGATGTTGTTTTGCTCGTTCGTCAGCAGCGTGCCGACCAGTGCGGCGACGAAGGTCGGCAGGATGCCGCCGAGCGCCGAGAGGATGGCGTAGGTGCGATAGGGCAGCGCCGAAAAGCCGACCGCGTAGCTGATGAAGTCGTAAATCGAGAACAGGAAAACGCGCGCGTAGAGGACAGTTTTCCAATCGACGATTTGGCTGATGAAGCGCTCGACGCGGGGCATGTCGTCTGCGCCGACCAAGCGCGTCACGACCGGGCGTCCATAGTGCCGCGCCAGCCAGAAATTGATGCTGCCGCCGATCACTTCGCCAAGCAGCGTGTAGAGCGTGCCGGGGATCAGCCCAAAGAGCGCGCCCGCGAAAAGTTGAATGGGACCACTGCTGAGCGGTGCGACGACGTAGGTCACAATTTTGATGAGGATGTAGACCAGCGGCGCGAACGGGCCGGCGTCCGCGATCATTTGGTGAATGCGCTCAATGCCGATCCAGCGAATGCCGATGATCAGCGCCGCTGTCAGGACGACGAAGCCAATTGCTCCCGGCAGGAGGGCGCGCCAAGATTTCCGCTGCTGCACGTTGCTTCCTTCAGAACATGGGACGGTAATGGACGCTCCACGCGGCAGCCCTGCCGTTCGGCTCGACGCGCAGGTGATAGCGTCCCGCTTGTGCGATTTCGACCGACGTTTCGCCCGTACCGGAGGTGATGATCAGCGTCTCGTCGCTGCCATCGAGTGGGTCGATGAGCGCCAAACGGGTGAGCGTCTTGAAGTCATATGCTATACGGTATAACCCCGCCGCCAGTTGCAGTGATGCGCTGGTCTGGGCGCCTCGTCCGCTGAGAGTCCCTTCCGTCTGCCGCTGATCACCCATAGCAATCAGCGCACCCGCTTGATCGCGCAGCAGCCCGCGCCCATCCTCTCGTTTCGGAGCTAAAATGCGCGCAGCGGCAATCGCTAGCAGCACGATGATCAGAATGCCGACAAACAAGTCCTCGTAACGCATAGGCGATCACGTCCCCGTAACACCCGGTGTCTAGGGGATCATTGTGGCTGCTTGCGCCGATAGTTCGACGTTCTGCGACCAATTGCCGGCGAGATCGACCGCCCACAGCGCGAATTCGTAGCTGTGCCCGGACTCGCCGTTGTAGTCCGCCTGTGTGTCAGACGTCTCCAGCCATGTCTGCCAGTCCCCGTCATCGATACGCACCCAAACGACGTATTTGTCGATACCACTGTTATCGAGCGCGCTCCACTGTACGGTGAAGGTCGGCGGGCTGGTTTCTGGCAGCGGCTGCATCAGCGGAAGGGGCGGCGCGTGGTCAAGCGCTGGATCGACCGTAGGCTGTGGCAGCGGCGTTGGTGCGGGTGTATTGACGCCAATGATCGGACCGAAGGTTGGCGTCAGTTGAAGCGGGCTTTCGGCGGTGGCGGGTGCTGCGCCTTCGAGGTGAATTTGCAGCGGATCGACCGGCGTCCAGCCCTGCGTTACCGGCTCGACGAGGATCAACGGAGCGCCGCTGAGGTGGATTAGTTCCGACGGGCTGAGCTGCGGGTAATCGCTGGTGGTGGCGGGTGGCAGCCCGATGGCGTATTCGCCATCTTGCGGTGTCAGCATGTAATCGTCGGTGATGGTGTAGAGCTGTGCGCTTGAGCCGCTGGCGGGGATTTGGACGACAATTCGCTCGGCGCTGGTATTCCAGAGGACGGTGGCGCGTTCGCTGACGGTGCTGACTCCGCTGGTGATCGCCCCGAACTGGGCGACGCCCTGCGTCGGACTGAGGTCGAAGCTGATCACGCTGGCACCGCCGCTCAGGTTGATGCGTGTGCCGCCGTCGAACTGGCGACTGCCGAAGACCTGCGCCATGCGATAGTATGCCGATGCTGCTGGACGGGGCGTGTTCGGCTGTGGGCTGTGCGTGAAGCAGGTCGAGCCGCTGGCATTGCGAAACAAGCCGTAAGCGTCGCCCGCTTGACCGCTGTTCGGGGCGAAATCAGTTCCAGCGGGTTGGTTGCCGCAGTCGTCGTAAAGCTGAAAGAAAAAGACCACGTCCGCGCCCGCTGCCCACGCAATCGCCGTGTTCTCGACGACGTAGACCGCCTGCTCCTGCATCGTCCCGCGATACAAGCGCGCGCCGGGGTTGCTTGCCAGCCACGTTTGACCGGGATAATCGTCCCAGACGGGAATACCGCTCTCGTTGAGCCAGAGCGGACGATCTAGCCCATAGGCGGCGAGTACCTGCTTCATCCGCTTGATCAGCCGTCCGCTGCGTTCGGCACTGCTGTAGCTGTGCATGGCTGCGATGTCGAAATACCAGTTGAACGCACCACGCTGCGGGTCTTGGGTGATCACCGCTAGCGTTCGGGCAAGGTAGTCGTCAACGTCAGGGTTGTTGTACGCCAGCCCGCCGAACATGACCTGTGCCAGTGGGTCGGCTTGGCGCACGACCATATAGGTCACCTTGAGCAGGCGCGCGTAGTCCTCGACTGACCCGCTCCAGAACATGCGCAGGTCGGGTTCATTCCACGCCTCCCAGACACGCACGCCTTGATCCGCCCGCCAGCCTAACTGCGCTGCCAGCGTGCCACCGGGTTTGTAGCGCTGAACCGCCGCGTAGACGAAACGGGCGTAAGCGTTGTCGGGATTGGGCATTTTGCCACTGCCGGGGGTGTCGCTGCCGTCGCTGAAGATAGCATTGTACAAGCCGTGAATCACACTGCCGTCGCGCTGATGTGCCGGAATGCCGAGAAAAATCGCGTCGCTGTGCAGCCCGTAGCGCACGTCGTTGGCGATCAGTTGGTCGTAGCCGTTCCAGAGGTAGTCGCCAGATGCCTGCTCGACTGAATCCCAGTAGAGCGCCCAGCGATTCCAGCCCGCGCCCAAAAACAGTGCATTGCGGTAGCGCTGCTCGACAATCGGGTCGCTGGGCGCGCTGATGTGGACGATGCCCAGATGGGGCGAAAGAATCGCGCTGGTTTGCGCCCCATCCTGCGAATAGGCAGGGACAGCGCCGAATAAGAGGATGAGGACGCCGGAGCACAGCGTAAGCAGAATGAGGCGTTTCATCAAGGGTCTGCGATCTACTCGTTCAAACGTCGCTCGGAGAGGATTCGGGTCATTTGCTCAAGATGAAGACTGTCATGGACGGGCAGCAGCAGCAGTTGATCGAGCAGCGTCAGCCTGCCGCGCGTCGGATGCAGTCCGGCGCGTTCCCAATCGCTCGCGCTGCGCTCCTGCAAATAGGCGATCAGCTTCGCGCGCTGCTGTTTCCAATCTGCCATGACGCTTTGTACTGCCTGCTGGTTGTAATGGCGCTCGACAGCTAGTTCGTCCGCTTTTGGGGCGGGCAGCGGCGGCTCATCCTGCTCGACTGTCAGATGAAAGCGCTCTGAGATGATCGCTTCGAAATCGCGCAGGTGACAGAGCACTTCGAGCGCCGTCCAGCCTGTGCCGCCATCTCGAAAGAGGGTCAGTTCGTCTGGCTCACGCATACCAATAATCGACTCGACCGTCTTCAGGTGATCGTTCACCTGTGCAAGCTGCCAGCCGCGTACTTTTTCGATATCCATTTCATCTCCAGCGAATTGTCAGCAGACAGCGTGGACAGGTCGTGTAGAGAGAGCAAACAACCCATCCACGCTGCGTCACCAATTAGGTTTGGGGCAAACGTTGAGCAATTGCGGTACATAAATCCTGCTGTGTCGCGGCGTAGAGATACCACAGCGTTTCGCCGTTCACGATGAACGATCCCGAACTGCCGCAGGGCTGCGCTGTCGCTGCTTGGGCGCTGAAACCGCGATTGCTGCCCAGTGCACAGGGCAGGAAGTTGTTGACGAGGCGATCCTGATTGATGACCGCCAGCGCGCCGACCGCCGGAATTTGCCCCGCGGCGATGTTGGCGAGATTGGCTTCGGCGTAAATCTTGGCGGAAACTGCGCCAACGCCCTGATAGCAGTCGATCATGCCGTCGATCTGCGCGATCATCGCGGCGGTGACCGGGTTGCCGGTCAAAATCGACGCGCCGCCCGAAATCGTGCTTACAGCGTCGGTGATGCTGTGGGCGTCGGTGCTGATATAACCGGGCAGGTCAGGTACAAACTGCTGTGCCGCCGATACATCGTTTGAGGTGTCTCCGGTCGTAGGCACGGCGACGCCCGGTACTCCAATTTGACTGCACGCCGCGACCGCTAAAACGGCGATTAGAAGCAAAATTCTGCGCAACATAGGGACTCCTTTAAAGCGTATGTTGATCGTATTTATTATATAGGCGAGCTTTACCCATTGCTTTCACTTTGCTCGTCGGCTTTGGTTTGCTTGTGCGTGTCTGCGCGCCAACTCTGCACGAAGATGATCAGCACTCCGAACACAATCGCATGATCGGCAAGGTTGGAGACGTTGGAGACGATGCCGGGAATCTGGTAGTGGATGAAGTCGATCACCGCGCCATGACTCATGCGGTCAAAGGCATTACCGAGCGCGCCGCCGATTACTAAGCCGATGGCGAAGCGCGTCAGCCGCTCTTTTTCAGGCACACGCGGATAAAACCAGAGCATCACGACTACGACTGTCACCGCGATCACGAGGAACAAGTCGCCCACCTGCGGCAGAAAACCGAAGGCTGCTCCGGTATTCGCGCTGCGCGTGATTTGAAAGAGGGGATAAAGTGCCGGGATTGGCTGGAAACTTTCGCCGAGTCGCAAATTGTCGATGACTATCTGTTTCGTGATCTGATCGACCGCAATCACCGCAATCACGATGACGGCGAGCAACACCCATTTGCGAACGAGGGACGACATGACACTCCGATGTGCATTACACGACTCTGAGGCACGCCGAGCATTGTAGCACAGCTAGGCTCGCTTCCGATGAGAATCAAATGACCGTGCGTAAACGCGCGCAGCGAATTTAAGCGATGGCGATCCGGTCGTGCTGGCGTTCTTCGATCAGGCGGACGTAAAGATCGATCACCTCGTCCATCATAGCGGGCCACGTCTGTGTTTCAGCGAAGGCGCGCGCGGCAAGCCCCATTTCGGTGATCCGTTCGCGGTTGGCGGCGATCCGGCGCACGCCGCTGATCATGCCGTCGATGTCGCCGGATTCGAAGGTGTAGCCTGTGCGCCCTTCCTCGACTACGTCGCGCACGCCACCGACTCGCGACGCCACCACCGGCAGCCCTGCTGCCATCGCTTCGACGACGACCAGCCCGAACGTCTCTAATGCTGAGGGAAAGACGAAAATATCCGCGCTAGCATAGGCTTGCGAGAGCGCCTCGCCCTGCATGTAGCCCATGAACTTGGTTTTCGTTCCGGCGAACTGTGCTTCGAGCGCTTCACGCGCTGGACCATTGCCGACGACCGCGAGGCGTGTTCCCGGCACGGCTTCCAACAGCGGCTTGATGTGGTCGATCTGTTTCTCGGACGACAGCCGCCCGACATAGATCAGCAGCGTGTCTTCGGGATGCCCATCTGAGAGCGCATGACGCATGTCTGCGTCGCGGAAACGCGGATCGAAGCGGTCAGGGTCAACACCCCGTTTCCACAGCCCAACGCGCTTGACACCGATGTCGATCATGTCCTGCTGGATCAGCTTTGACGGTGCGAGTGCGTAATCTGCCGAGTTAAAGACGACGCGCGTCAGCACGTCGGTGATCGGCTCGATGAAGCCGAGGTGGAAGTAATGCACCAGTCGCGCGACGTCGAGGTGAAACGATGCCAGCGTCGGAATATCGAGCCGCTTCGCCATCAGTATCCCCGGCACGCCGATCAGCACCGGATGGATGAAATGGGCAACGTCCGGCTGAAAGGCTTTGAGTTCGTTGTAAGTCGAGAGCGTCGGCGGTCCGATGCGCAGTTCAGGGTACATCGGCAGTTTGAGTCCCGGCACGCCGATGATCGGGGCGCTCTTGTAATTCTCGACGCCCATCTTCGGCGCAACGATCACCGCTTCGATGCCACGCTTCTCTAAATGATCGAGCAGCAGACACATCACCGTGACGATACCATCAATTTTGGGCAGAAAAGTTTCACTGAATAGGGCAACCCGCATAGCATCTCCACGTTTGGCAGCATTTTCCAACGGTTACAACACCGAACTTCCCCAACGGTGGCGCGTGAATATGACATAGGCGGTGCGGGTCAGTCGCAAACCGACAGCTAGAGGCGAAGTCGTAACGTGCGGCGTAACCGAAGGCTTTACGGTACGAAATTCCGTTTCACGATAAAATCTACGAGGAAGGTGCTTACATTGGGAATGGTATGACTGTTTCGTCTGACATTTGCGTCAAATTGGATGATCGTGTTCGGCTGGTCGCTTCGGTACTGGCAGCGACGCGCTATCCCGACTCCGCACAAGTCCGTCACCGACACGGGACGCATAATCACGCCCGGATGACGCGCAGGATTCTCGGCGATTTTACCGATCACGATGCCGTGCGTTCACTGCAAGCGCTGCTCGATCAAGGCGCGCCGCTCGAAGCGATTTTCACGCTGGCGCTGCTGCTGCCTTTTCCCGAAGGCAAAATCGAGTATCCAGAGCGCTGGACGCCGCCCCGCTGGATGCCGCCGCAGTGGGATGAGCAGCTCCTGAGCTTTTACGCGGATGCGAAGCTTGCGGACTGGTGGGAGATCGAGAGCGCGGTGTGGCAGAAAGCGCTTGACGAGGCGACGCGCATGTTCGAGCGCGTCAACTTCAAGCCGTTTTTTCAACCCTACCTCGGTGACATCAAAGAGCGGTTAATCTTCATTCCCAACGTCCTTTATCCAACGGATCAGGAACTAGGGCTGCGAGTAGGCGGCGACCTCGTTTGTATCGCGCCGCCCCGCCTCGCATGGGGCGATAGCTCGCCGTGGCCCTTCGATGAAGACCCAGCGCACATCTATCGCGCTGCGATTGAGCAGTACGGCTTTATCCTGATGGATTCTTATCTGCGTGCTCACGCTGACCAGATCATCGAATTGGCTCAGTCGCCGCTGCCCGTCACCGATCACTATCGCACACTGTACCCGACGTGGGCGGAACAGTTCGCGCACCTGTTCGTCGCGGGCGCGCTGGCGATCTATCTTGAAGACCACGTCAGCCAAGCCGAAGCCAGCGCTTACGTGCTGATGGAGCGCAAGGTGCGCGGGCTGGAAGTTCTCCCCGGCGTGATCAGCGTCTTCCGCCGCTACAACCGCGAACTCGAAAGCGGGCACTATACCAGCCTGCTTGACCTGCTGCCGAACTTCTCGCGCTTGCTCAAGGTCGCTAACCGAATTGTGACACTTTAATCTAAGTGGACAGCTTCCCTTGGAAATGTCACTCATTATAAATTACGAAAACTCGTAATTTATACTGCTTTCTCAGGGATAAAGCACGCCAAAGTTGCTATCCCTTGATGCTGCCCGCCAGCAGCCCACGAATGAAGTAGCGCCCAAGCAAAATATAGACCAGCAGCGTCGGCAGCGCGGTGAGGAATGCGCCCGCCATCTGCACATTCCATTCGACGACCTGACTTCCGGCGAGGTTGAGCAGCGCCACCGTAATCGGCTGTGAACTGGGACCCGTCAAGGTCACACCGAACAGGAATTCGTTCCAGATTTGCGTGAACTGCCAGATCACGACGACGACGAACCCCGGTGCGGAAATTGGCAGGATGATGTGCTTGTACAGCCCGAAGAAGCCCGCCCCGTCGATTTGCCCGGCTTCGAGCAGTTCAGTAGGCACTTCAGCGTAGTAGTTGCGGAAAATCAGCGTCGTGATGGGAATGCCGTAGACAATATGAACCAGTATCAAACCCGGCAACCCGCCGTAAAGCCCGATAGTTCGTAAAAACTGCACCATCGGGATCAGGATAGCTTGGTAGGGGATGAACATGCCGAACAGCATCAATGGGAAGATGATATTCGCACCGGGGAATTTCCACTTCGACAACACATAGCCGTTGATCGAGCCGAGGATTGCCGAGATCAGCGTCGCTGGTACGACCAGCGCGATACTGTTGGCAAAGTTTGGCGCGAGTTTCTCGAAGGCGCGGGCGAAGCTGTCAAAGGTGATGCTCGTCGGAAACTGCCACATCGTATCGAGTCCAACTTGATCGATACTCTTGAAGCTGGTGACCAGCACCATATAAACCGGAATCAGGAAGGCGGCAGCGCCGATAATCAGCAATCCGTAAATGATGATACGCGCGACCGGACTGTGGTTGTCTCCCCCACGCCGTGCGGGTGGAATGGCGGCTTCTAAACTCATAAGGACGTCTCCGAGCGCAGGCTGATGACGAGATAGGGGACGATTACGACGGCGACCATAATCAGCATGATGATGGCGATTGCCGCGCCGCGCGCGAAGTCCTGCCCGCGAAACGTCGTGAAGAACATGTTGATACCGGGCATATCAATGTACAGGTTATCCCCACCGCCGAGCGTGTAGACGAGATCGAAGATTTTCAGCGAAATGTGACCGAGAATGATCATCGCGCTGAGCGTGATCGGGGCGAGCAGCGGCAGGATGATGTGCCGATAAACGCCGAATTCGGTCGCGCCATCAACGCGCGCCGCTTCGCGCAGCTCGTCGGAAATGCCGCGCAGCCCGGCGAGATACATCGCCATCGTGTAGCCGGACATCTGCCAGCCCGCCGCGACCACCACCGCGATCAGCGCGACGTTGAAGCCGTGTGTTTCCGGCTGCGCCAAGCCGGTAAGCTGTTTCGGGTCACCGAACGTCAGCCACGCCATCAGCAGCAGCGCGAACGCCGCCAGCAGTGCCGCGACTTGCGAGCGTTTGTTCAGCCACGCGCGCAGCGCCAGAAATACGACGATGCCTAACACAATAATGCCGATGATCGCCGGGAAATCCTGCCAGTTGAAGGGAAACCAGCGCTCCTCACTGATAAACCAGCGGAATCTCCCAGCAGGCAGCCCGATGTAGGTCGGTAGGACGTTTAAGCCCGTCGTCGGGTTGAACAGCCATTTCCAGACCACGCCCGTCACGATGAACGACAGCGCCATTGGAAACAGGAAGATCGTGCGGAAAACGCCTTCGCCCTTGATCTTCTGGTCGAGCAAAATCGCCAGCCCGACGCCAACCACCAAACAGACGGCGATGAACAGGGTCGTGAAAAAGACCGTGTTTACAATATCCAGCCGGAAGCGCTGGTAAAGCACGCCCGTGAATAGGTCAACGTAATTCTGCAAACCAACATAGTTTGCAGTTTGTCCGCTAAGCTGCTGGAGCGCATTCGAGTCGGTTAGCGACGTATAGCCTGTCCAGCCGATGAAGCCATAGACAAAGATGGCGACCAGCACAAGCGACGGACTCAGCATCAAAACCGCGGTCAGACGATCTCGGTTGACTCGTCGGCGCATAAGCTCCCCCTTACAAATAAGTCCATTTTCGTGAGACTGCTGTTTGCATTTCGCCTAAAGCCGAAGGCTGTTCGCGTGAAGACCAGTTTAAAAACGACCAGTTTTTGATAGGCTTCGGATGACATAATGAAGGGTCTATTTTTGACGGTTTCGCTGATTGCTCTAAGTATTTAACAATCGGGGCGACCGCGAACCGTTGGTTCATGCGAGTCGCCCCGAAGTTTTTACACCGTCAAAAACGGCTTACTGCATCATGCCTGTTTGCAGCGCCAGCGTCGCAGTGTTTGCGGCGGCGGACTGCGCGTCCTTGTCACTTGCGAAGGTGGCGATCACGGTGGCGAAGCCATTCGTGAAGGCGGGCGGTGCAACTGCGCCGTGAACTTGGCTGCCGACGATTTCGTCAGACGTCCAGTCGCTGTAGGCATCTTGGAAGTAGCTGTTGTAGAGGTCGGTATTGCCGATGTCCGCGCTTGTATTGGCGGGCAGCGATCCCTTAATCGGGTTGAAGATGTCCTGCGCTTCGGGCGAACCGAGGAAGCTCAGCCATGCGCGCACGGCACCGGGGTTCGGCGCGCCCACTGGCAGACCGAAGGTGTCCGAGAGCATGATGAAAGTGCCATCTGTACCCGGCGAAGGCGTCCACGCGAAGTCGGTGCCTGCATCCAGACCGAGGTCAGCGATGAAGTACCCGGCAGCCCAGTCGCCCATGACGTTGAAGGCGGCATTGCCGTCAAGCACCATCTTCGAGGCATCTTGCCATGTTAAGGCGTTGCGATCATCGTTGGTGCAGTCGAGAACTTTGCCGAAGGTGTCGAATACGCCGACAACTTCAGGACTCGTCCACGCCGTCCCGCCGTTCCACAGACCGCGATAGCCCTCTGCGCCGAGTTCCGCCAGCGCGACGCTCTCCCACAGGTGCGCCTGCGTCCAGTTTTCACCGATTGCCAGCGGCGTCACGCCTGCGGTTTGCAGTGCCGGGCAAGTCGTGTCAACAAATTCGTTCCAGTCCGCCGGAACAGTCACACCCCAGCTATCGAGATTGGCGGGGACGTACCACATCACGTTCGAGCGATGGATGTTGGCAGCAACGCTGTAGATATTGCCCTGATCGTCCGAAATCAGGTCGAGCAGACCCTGTGGGAACTGATCCATCCAGCCATTTTCTTCGTAGATGTCGTTGAGCGGCTGCATCAAGCCCGCCGCAACCCACACGGCGTTGAGTTCCTTACCAGCGTGTACTTGGAACGTATCCGGCGGGTCGCCACCAAGCATCCGCGTGGTCAGCACAGCGCGGGCATTGACGCCCGAACCGCCTGCAACCGCAGAGTTGACGACTTGCACGTCAGGGTATAGTTCGCCGAAGCGTGCGATCAAGGCTTCTAAGCCCGCCGCTTCGCCGCCACCCGTCCACCACGAGAAGATTTCCAACTCGCCGGAGGGGGCTTCGTCCTGTGCCGCCACCATGCTGACGGACAGCAGGGCGAGCACTAAAATCACCATTAAAACTTTAAAATGTTTCATGAGTCTCCCTTACGCCATAGAAAATATAGTTCTTACCCTATATATTTTAACATGCTCTTGCCTATTCAGCATCGAACAGAGAAAAGATTATGCAAAATCACTGAGGGGAAATCCCCTAGTGGTCAGATCGGTTTACCCTACGCACGAGCGATTTTCGTATGAATTTGTCGTGGTTGTGCCGAAATTTGAGTGGACGCCGCAGCGTGTGAATCAAAACGGATAAGCTGCGGAAATCGATATACTTCGAGGTTAAGCGCTCATTTCGCCCAGATCGAGAGGTTTAAACCTGTTACTGCCGCCAACTGCTGATTGTACGGTTGGAAATACTGGGATAATTCTGCACGTAGTTCAGGGTCTAAAGGGGGATATTTCTCTGGACCAAAGCGCCGGTTAAGGGTGGTGACCGCCTGCCGAATCCGCCAGCCTTTACGTTTAAAGAGAGAGTAATTCACCCACTGTACTAAGGGACTCGCGGGAAGCCGTGTCTTGTTCTCGTGGGGTGGCGCTTCTTGCGAGAATAGCAGCGGGTCTATATCAAAGAAGGCTGCCGTCTTTTGCAGGGTTTTCTGATGCTGCGTAATGAACTCCTCAAAGAGCAGAAACAGCATTTGCTCTTTCGGGAAGTAATTAAGGTAGCGTTCCACTTGCGTAACATAAATGCTTCGGTCAACATAGCGCATCGTGAAGTCGCGTGTTTTACCCTGTTTCTCGCGCGCGAGCGCTTGTTTAAACGAGCGCCATTCCTTGCCCAGCGTGTGGAAAAATTGGTAATGTGAATACGAACGTGCGACTGGCTCACGAAACAGCCACACTAATTTAACGTCGGGCAACCATGATGCGATTCGCGCTGGCGTTTGAACCTGATAGGAATAGGTGGGT
Organism: Aggregatilineales bacterium; assembly: GCA_038260485.1. Classification (GTDB taxonomy): domain Bacteria; phylum Chloroflexota; class Anaerolineae; order Aggregatilineales; family Phototrophicaceae; genus Flexifilum. Next base: position 12,018 of record JBBSNT010000075.1, read on the forward strand.
GTCTTTTCGCCAATCCAGCGTTCATTTGTCCAATCCGGAAATAACCGTTCATAATCTTCACGGGGTGGATCGCCATTTTCGAAGCGACTGCTGAAGAAATGGAGTTCTTTATGAGGGATGTAGACGTCAGGATGTTGGTTGAGAAGATCGGCAAACGACGAGGTACCCGCTTTCATCGCGCCAACAATGAGAAAGTTTGGGAGCATAGTTCCTGATTTCAGTGCGTTGGAATCTGCCTGATATCATAATCTACGAGTCGCTGTTTCGACAAGTCATCGTGACTTCCCATCGCAAGCGGAATAGAATTTTGAACGCAGGTTTTTAGGGCACTGAGTGAGCAAACGAATAGGAGATTTTTTAATGGCAGCACAAAAATTAACGATGGCACAGGCGCTCGTCCTGTTTTTAACCCACCAATATGTCGAGCGTGATGGCTTAGAGACGCCCTTCTTCGCCGGCTGTTGGGGTATCTTCGGGCATGGCAACGTCGCCGGGATGGGTCAGGCGCTCCAGCAATACGCTGACGATTTCCGCTTTTACCAAGCGCGCAACGAGCAGGCGATGGTACACGCCGCTGCCGCCTACGCCAAGACCAAGAACCGCTTGCAGACCTTCGCTTGTACGTCCTCAATCGGACCGGGCGCGACCAACATGATCACGGGCGCGGCAGCCGCGACGGTCAACCGACTGCCGGTGCTGCTGCTGCCCGGTGATGTGTTTGCCGAGCGTATCCAAGCGCCCGTTTTACAGCAGTTGGAATGGGAACACTCGCAGGATTTTTCGGTCAATGACTGCTTCAAGCCCGTCTCGCGCTATTGGGATCGCATCAACCGACCGGAGCAGATCATCACGTCGCTGTCCGAAGCGATGCGCGTTTTGACTTCGCCCGCCGAAACAGGCGCGGTGACGCTGGCGCTGCCGCAGGACGTACAGACGATGGCATACGACTATCCCGACGACTTCTTCGCGCGCCGCGTCTGGCATATCGCGCGTCCGCGTCCTGACTTCGCTGCCCTTCAGCGTGCCGCCGAGTGGATTCGTGCCGCGAAAGCGCCAATTCTAATCGCGGGCGGGGGCGTCCATTACAGCGAGGCATACGACGCGCTGCGCCATTTCGTCGAAAAGCTGGGCATTCCTGTGGGTGAAACACAGGCGGGTAAAGGATCGCTGCCCTACGACTACCCGCTTAATCTCGGCGCGGTTGGGGCGACGGGCACGGAAGGCGCGAACGTGATCGCCCGCGAGGCTGACCTCGTGATCGGCGTCGGCACGCGCTACAGTGACTTCACGACCGCTTCGAAAACAGCTTTCCAGAATCCGAACGTGCGCTTCGTCAACATCAACGTCGCTGAATTCGACGCCTACAAGCACAGCGCGATCCCGCTAGTGGGTGATGCGCGGGTAACTCTAGACGAACTCGCTGCTGCACTCGACGGCTACAATACGGGCGATGCCTACCGCTCCCGCGCCCACGACTTCAACGCCGCGTGGGATCAAGAAGTCTCGCGGATTTACAACCTCGAACATGGTCCGCTGATCAGTCAAGGCGAGGTCGTCGGCGTCGTCAATACGCTGTCGCATCCTGAAGATGTGGTCGTCTGCGCGGCGGGCAGCCTGCCCGGGGCTTTGCATCAGCTGTGGCGCACGCGCAG
>JBBSNT010000076.1:0-13454 GCA_038260485.1 Aggregatilineales bacterium
ATCACGTATTTCTCGAACGGCTTGTCGGTGATGTACGGGTGGCGAAAGCTCGGAATCCGGTCGTCGCTGGCGATCAAGTTGACGATAGCGAGTCCGGCGCGCCTGCGACAAGCAGCGTCGAGCCGCGCGGCGATCTCCCATTCGCTGTCGCCCGGTTTAGCGGCGCGCGTCGCTTCTTCGAGCGCAGCGGCGGTGTCGAAGCCGAGCGCTCGATAGCGCACCTGCTCGTCATCATCCAGTATCCAGCGCAGCTTTTGCATCTCGCCCTCGACAGCGTCGTCTAAGTCGCTGATCGGGTTGGGCATCTCTGGAAGTTTAGTCGCGTACCAGCTCGAAACGGCAAATTCGAAGCCGAGGTCGTCCAGCTTATCCTCTTTGCGAATGCGCGGCGTCTCGATGTTGTCCGCGATGATCGTGCGCTTGTCGCGCGTGATCATGATGCTGTACGGTGCGGTAGAGTTCGTCACGTCGATAGCGACTTCCGTCCCCGCCGTGATCCACGTCAGGTTGGTCGTCCGCCGTATCCACAGCGTGTCGGCATCGCGTTCGTCGAGCAGGTGGCGCAGTTTTTCGTGCTTCCGTTCGACCTCTTGTAAACGGCTCATTGCAATTCCCCTATTCAGGTTGATGTCGCGGCTGCTTGTGGCTGACCAGCTTTCTATTGCATTCAGGATTATAACGTTTGCGGCGAGCTTTCTGCTAATTGTGTTAGAATTTGAAGAACGTTAAGAAGCGAGCGGGATTATGACCGAACAAGTCACGCAGTCGAAGTCGGTCGAGGATTTTCTGAAGGCAGTCTACACCCTACAACAGCAGTCGGAACGGGTATCGACCAACACCCTGCGCGACGCGCTTAATATTACTGCGCCCTCGGTCACAGATATGGCGCAACGGCTCGTCGCCGCTGGCTTGGTCGATTATCAGAAGTATCGCGGCGTCATCCTGACCGATGCCGGACGCGAAATCGCGCTCAAGGTCATCCGCCGTCATCGTTTGATCGAACTCTACCTCGTGCGCGAACTCGGCTACGAACTGCGTCAGGTTCACAGCGAAGCCGAACGGCTCGAACACGCCGTCTCCGACCATTTCATTGAGTCGTTGGCGCTTAAACTCGGTCATCCAGCACTCGACCCGCACGGCGACCCGATTCCCTCGGCGGAAGGCGTGATCACGCAGCGCAAGCTCCAACCTCTAACCGAACTCGCCCCCGGCACGCAAGCAACCATCTCGCGCCTGAAAACCAGCGACTCCGGGATGCTCCAGCACATGCTCGACCGGGGCTTTCGACTCGACGCGCAGATCGAAATTGTCGAGCGCGACCCCTATAACGGTCCAATCACGGCCTTGATCGACGGTCAACGTGCCGTCGTCGGGCATCAAGTTGCCAGCAATATTCTGGTTGAAATTGAACACGATTCGCAAGCCGATGAGGACGAAGAACTCGGCTTCGAAGGCTAATTTTTACCCGTTTTCTGCCTCGTAAATTCTTTGTAAGAAATGTCGCATTTTGGTTGACTCCCCTCGCTGGAAGTCATACCATAGAAGGAGAGATCAACCATTTTTTCGACTCCCGAAACTGAGACGACATAGCGGGTTATGGCAAAAGACTATTATAAGACGCTCGGCGTAAGTCGTGGTGCCAATGAGAAAGAAATCAAACAGGCGTTTCGCAAATTGGCGAAGAAGCACCACCCCGACGCCAACCTGAACGATCCATCTGCGGAAGCGCGCTTCAAGGAAATCAATGAAGCCTACGAAGTCCTCGGCGATAAAGAGAAGCGCCAGATGTACGACCAGTTCGGCACGACCAACCCACAGCAGGCAGGATGGGGCGGCGCAGGCGGCGCGAACGGCGCGCCCTTCAACTACACCAACACCAACGTCGATTTTGGCGACATCGGTGATATTTTCGGATCGCTCTTTGGGCGTCAGCGCAGCGCGGGCGTGGGCAGTCCCTTTAGTGGTGCAGCGACCATGAGCAAAGGTCAAGACCTTGAGCAGCGCGTCAGCATTACGCTGCAAGAAGCCTACACCGGCGCGACCCGCTTGATCACCAAAGGCGACCGCACCGTCCGCGTGAACATTCCGGCAGGCGCGAAAACCGGCACCAAAGTGCGGCTGGCGGGTGAAGGCGAACAGGGCTTCAACGGCGGTCAATCGGGCGACCTCTACCTGATGATCGAGGTCGAGCCGGACAGCCGTTTCGGGCGTGAAGGCGACGACCTGACCACCGACGTCAAGGTCGATATGTTCGCGGCACTGCTCGGCGGCGAAGCCGAAGTACCGACGCTCGGTCGCGCTATCAGGCTGAAAATTCCGGCAGGCACGCAGTCGGGGCGCAGGTTCCGGCTTTCCGGCAAAGGGATGCCCCTGATCGGTCAAAAAGACCGTCATGGCGACCTTTTCGCCCGCGTGCTGGTCACCGTGCCCGAAAACCTGAGCGATGAACAGCGCGATTTAGTCGAGCAATTGCGCGCGACCTTTTAGCGCCGTTTTCCATCCAGACCGTGTACAATGAACAGGAACGTTAATCACCGACGTTCCTGTTTTTGTTTAGAGTATTTCGAATCGATGCCGATTTGAGGTTTAGCAGAATCATGCTCAAAGTGAAAATGAGTGGGGCGGTGCTCGCGCTCACCCTCTTGATCGCGGGCTGTCAAGCTGCGCCTGCCGTGCCGCCGAACGCGGTCGCCAGCACACCGCTCAACGCGCTGGTGTCCTATCAGCAGCAGGAGAACCAGACGCCGACCGCCGTCCCGCAGGCGATCATCGACTCTGCCGACGCCGAATACCTGCTGCTCATGAACATCTACGACCGCGTTACACCCTCAGTCGTCAACATCGACGTGACCATCAACACGCCGCACCCCGGTATTACCGATCAAGCCAGCGGTTCGGGCTTTGTCTACAACGATCAGGGCTACATCATCACCAATGCTCACGTCGTCAGCGACGCCACCAGCATTCTCGTCACCTTCCACGATGGCACCGTCGCTCCGGCGACCCTCGTTGGCTTTGACGCCTACGCCGATATTGCCGTCGTCAAGGTCGATAATGTGGATCGCGCCCGCCTCGTTCCGGTCGTCTTTGGCGACTCGGATACGCTGCACGTCGGCGCGCGTGCGATTGCCATCGGCAATCCGTTCGGCTTGGCGAGTTCGATGACCGTCGGCATCATCAGCGGCTTGGGGCGTCAGCTTCCGTCCGCCGAACTGGTCACCAACATCGTCGGCGGCTTCAACAACCCGTCAATCATTCAAGTCGATGCCGACATCAACCCCGGCAACAGCGGCGGTCCGCTGCTCGACTCGCACGGGCAGGTGATCGGCGTCAACACCGCTATCCGCACCGAATCCGGCATCTTCGAGGGCGTCGGCTTCGCCGTCCCCTCGCGCACGGTACAGCGCGTCGTCCCGGAGCTGATCGAGTCGGGCAAGGTCAATTACTCGTGGTTGGGCATCTACACCGTCCCGGCAGAGAACGGCTTGAGCGTCGCGGGCTTGGCGGACGACCTCGATTTGCCCGTCTCGGCGGGCGTCCTTGTCGAAAACGTCAGCGCGAACTCGCCCGCCGCCAAAGCCGACCTGCACGGCGGTGATCGCTCGGTTTCCGTGCGCGGGCGCGACATCTGCGCGGGCGGCGATATCATCGTCGCGGTCAACCAGCACTACGTCAACACGATGGACGATCTGGTCGCCTATCTGGTCGCCAACACCAAACCCGGCGACACGATCACGCTGTTGGTCGTGCGCGGCGGCGACACCTTCGACGTGCCGCTGACGCTCGAACAACGCCCGACAGGCGACCTTGACCTTCAGCCGGTCTGCGGTCGATCATAACCCTGCTCATGGAAACCCTCGAAACCGACCGGCTGCGCCTGCGCCCGTTTACACTCGACGATCTGGACGCTTACTACACCCACATCAGCAGCAATCCGGACGTCATGCGCTATCTTCCCGGCGGCAAACCGCGCGCCCGCGCCGATAGCGTGTGGCTGATCGACTACTTCAGCCAGCACGCCAATTTGCACGGCTTTGGCGTCTGGGCGGTCGAGGACAAGGCGACGGGCGACTTGATCGGGCACGCGGGGCTGGAACACATCCCCCACGCGCCACAGATCGAGATCGCCTACACACTGGCGAAACCCTACTGGGGGCGCGGCTTGGCAACCGAAGCCGCCCGCGCCAGTCTCACCTATGGCTTCGAAACGCTCGACTTAGGCGAGATTTACGGTTTGGCGGTTCCGCAAAACACTGCCTCACAGAATATCATGCGCAAGCTCGGAATGCGCGATGAGGGCGTCACGGATCGCTTTTACGGGGCGTCGCTGGTCTGTTTCCGCCTCACGCGCGCGGACTATCTGGCAGCGGTTACCCAGCAACGTCCGCACAAACCAGAGTAACCTGAGTGCTGGGGAGCAATTTTTTGACCTCAGCGCAGCCGAATCACTGAGAGGAACCTCATCCATGAAAACCCCCGCCAAAGCCCCTGCCGTACTCGACGCCATCCAGCGAGACGCGCTGAGAATTGACTTTCCGCTCTCCAGCGAGCCGCTGACCGGCGCGCTGCTGCGCACGCTGGCAGCATCCAAGCGCGGCGGCAATATCTTGGAGATCGGCACAGGCATTGGCGCGGCGACCTGCTGGCTGATCGACGGCATGGACGAAGAATCGACGCTCACCACCATCGAGATCGACGCCGAGATCAGCGCGATTGCTCAGAAGCACCTCGCCTACGACCCGCGCGTGACCTTCGTCATCCGGGATGCCGAGACTTTTCTGGACAAAACCAGCGCCTCGTTCGACCTGATCTTCGCCGATACGTTCGTCGGCAAGTTCCGCCACCTCGATCAAGCGCTGGCGCTGCTCAATGTGGGCGGCATCTACGTCATCGACGACCTGCTGCACCAACCGTCGTGGCGTGAAACCAACCATCAAGCCGACGTGGATCGCCTCATCGCGAACCTCGAAGCCCGCCCCAACCTGCACACCGTCAAGCTCGATTGGGCGTCCGGTATCATGATCTGCACGCGCTTTACTGCCTAACCTGCCGCCAGACCGTTGGCGTTGAGGCAGGCTTAAAACCTGCCCCTGCGATTACAGAGAAATCCCCCGCCACAATAGGAGATTGGATCAATCCGCCCACTTTCCTTATAATAGACTATTCCCCCACCGGCGTAAGCGCGTTGGTTCGGGAGCTTGTAAGCGGTGAGGCTTTTACTGGTATGCAAATTAAGCGAGACTATTCGCAGCCTTTCTTCGGTGACCGTCGGCGTCGTCACAGTGTCTGGCGCTGGGTATTACTCTACGTCGTCATCATAGGCGGCTTCCTCTTTTTTGTTGATAGCAATTTCAGCAGACTCCAATTGATGGCGCTCGACGTGGTCGGGCAAGCGCCACCGCCCACCCCCTACGCCAGCGACCTCGCCAACGAGGGCATGGCGGACTTCACGGCGGGCGATCTCGAAAGCGCGCGCGACCTCTTTCACCGCGCCGTTATGCAGCAGCCCCAAAATATCGATTATCTCTACGAATACGGGCACATCCTGATCGAACTGGGGTCAGACGACGAGACGCTCTACCCCGAAGCCGTCGAAGTGGGCGAACAGGCGATTCAGGCGAACCCCAACGACGCGCGCGGCTATGCCATTAAAGCGCGCGCGCTCGACCTCGCCGGCGATTCTGCCAACGCCGTTCCGGTCGGGCAGGCGGGCTTGCAGGTTGACCAGAATTTCGCGCCGCTCTACACTGCGCTCAGCGGCGCGTACCGCAGTATCGACCGCTACGACGTGGCGCTGCAATCGGCGGAAACCGCCATCGAGAAAGACCCGCTCGACCCCGACGCCCGCCGTGTCTACGCGCTGGCGCTGATGTGGGTCGGTCGCTACGAGGACGCGCTCGGTGAACTGGAGCAGGCGGTTGGCTTGAATCCGAACCTCGCCTCGCCCTATTTCGAACTGGCGAGCATGTACCGCGTTTTGGCGACTCAAGACGCCAACGGCGGTCAGCAGGATTACGAACTGGCGATTGCCACCTATGAGCAAATCCTCGCCATGCAGCCGAATAACGCGAAAGCCTATCTCCGCCTCTGCGAAGCCTATACGCAGGTCGGTGAGCACAAACGCGCGCAGGGTTATTGCGAAGACGCGCTCACCTTACGCGAAGACTACGCCGAAGCGTGGCGCGCCTTAGGGCAGACCGAGTACCCGCAGCGAAACTACGAAGGCGCGATTGAGGCATTCGACAAATGCGTCACGCTCGAAGCCTCGCGCCCGCAAGCTGATCAAGAGATCGAATGCTACTATCTGCGCGGCTTGTCGCATTACTATCTCGGTCACTGTCAGGAGGCGTGGGACATTCTGTCCGAATCGGTCAATCGCGTCCGCGCGACCTCGAACGACCCCGATAACCCCGTCCTCAGCAACACGCTCAGCGGCTTGCGGCTCATCACCGAAAACTGTACAGGCTTCGGTGGACGCGCCTTGCCCACTGCTATCCCACCAACCGCCGTCCCGCCGACGCCGATTGGGAGTTTCTAATCCATGTATCTGCGCACACCGAAACGCTATCAAGCCGGGCACAAGCGCCGTCACCTGTTCTCGATGCGCTGGCTCTGGCTCTGGGGGCTAACCTTCGCCGTCGTGATCATCGGCTGGCAGGTCTACGACCGGCGTGACCAACTGGGACCGCCCGTGCGCAGCTTCATCGCCAACGCGGTCGATCAAGCCAGCGGCGATTTTGCCACCATGACCGCGCCAACGGCACTGCCGACCATCAACCCGACTGATCACATCGTGCGCGGCGACAATGCGTGGTCGCAAGGCGCAATCGAGCAAGCCGTCACCGAATATGGCGCGGCGGCGCAGGGCGCGCCCAACGACGCGCTTGTTCATTATCGCTACACCTACGGCTTGTTGATCGAGGGTAATTACAAACAAGCGCTGACCGCCGCCGAGCACGCCGTCACGGCGAATCCCTTCTCGTCGGATGCGTGGGCGATTCGCGGGCTGGCGCTGGCGCGCAACGAAGACTACGCCGAAGCGATTGCCAGCGGGTTGCAAGCGCTCTCGATTGACTCGAAGAACGCCAACGCGCTGGCATTCATGGCGCAAACGTACCTCGCCGCCGACCAGCCGGGACAGGCAGAGACTCGCGTTGATCAAGCGCTGGCGCTCGACCCTGACAACGCGGAAGCGAATTTTGCGCGCGGCTCTATCGACTACAGTTCCAATTACGATTTCGTCGCCGCCCTCGACGCCTACCAAGCCGCCTACGCGCTCGCGCCCAATCTGCCCCAGATCATGGTCGAAATGGCGTGGACGAACTGGCAGCTCCAGAATTACGACGAAGGACTCGATGAACTGGAACAAGTCGCCGAGAGCAACCCCAAAAACCTCGACGCGCTCTACGCGCTCGGCTATTTTCAGTATCAAGTTTATGGCGACCCCGACAAAGCCGCCGATTATCTCAACCGCTGCGTGCTGGTTGACCCCGATAATCTCTCCTGCCTGCGTTATCTCTCGACCGTTCAACTCGCGCTCGGCAACGCGCAGAACGCGGCAAAGAATTATCAACACATCGTCGATATGGGCGCAGCGACCCCGCGTGATTATTACTATGCGGGCAGCACCTATGCCGACTTGGGCGACTGTGCCAACGCCGCCACGCTGCTGCGCACGGGCTATTCGCTGGAACTGACGCAGTCCGAGCCAAACAATGACCGTTTAGCAGCGTTCGAGGAATCGATGGGGCAGTGTGGCATCCCCTTCAACCGCGTCTACAGCAACGCGGCGCAGGCGACCACCGAAGGTCCCCTGCTCATCCCGCTCGGCGGCGACGGCTCGTAAGGGCAGCACGACCCTCTGTGTCGGGGCGCATCAACCGATGCGCCCCGCTTGTTTATCCGCCCCGCTTACGGATGGTTACCTGAGTTTTCCGTGACGTACAGTGTGCCACTCACGTTTACCCCTGACGTATAACTGCCAATCCAGACATCGTAGCTGCCGCCCGACGGATTATTGAAATCAATCGTCGGGTTGACCGAGCCGAACGAGTCGTCCACGCAGTAGAAGTTGCCGTAGGGGTCGTTGACGACCATTGTCGCGTCGCCGCTGCTGCCCACGAAGTAGAGTCGCAGCAGCGAAGCGCCGCTACCGCCGAAGTTGACCCGCAGGTCGGGCGCGCTGGTCGCAAAGCCGGAGCAGCTGCTGCCCAGATAAGACACGTTCACATTGCCGCCAGTCGTCATCCCGACACTGTACGGGTCAGGCGAGAAGCCCACCGAGAGGTTCGCAGTCCCATAATTAGCGCTTGCCGTGTAGTCGAGATGCTGGAGCAACACTGGCGGCTGGAATAACAGCGTCACGATTGGCGCGCGCAGGGTCAGATGGATCACCCCGCCGCCCCCTCCGCCCGACGTCGTTGCCGTTGCCGTCGCGGTTGCGGTTGCGGTTGCGGTGGCAGTCGCCATTGGCATTGCCGTCGCCGCGAAGGTTGCCGTTGGCGGCAGAGTCGGCGGGATCACAATCGGGATGCCGCCGCAGTTCCCGCCCAATGTCACGACCGACGCCGATACCCAGCCGATCACGCCGCTAATGTTGATCTGAAGCCACGTATTGTCCGGCAGCCTGCCGTAAACTGGCGCGGTCATTCCCGGCGCGAGGTGGCTGACGATGCTGTAATCCGTGCTTGGACCGCTGCGAACGTTGATAGAGATGCCGTTTGTCGCGGCGACCATACACGCCCCGTTCGGATCGATCACCAGCGGCACAGGGGTGGGCGAAAGCATCGCCGTCGCAGGAGCGACCGTCACGACCTGCGCAATCGGCGTTGCAATGCTGCTCGCGCCGCCCGCGCACGGTGTCGAGCCATCTTCCATTTCGAGACAGACGGTGAACGGCTCTGCCGCCATGCCGCCGCTGTGCGTAATTTCCAGCAGGTAATTGCCCGCGCCCGCCGGGATACGATAGCGAATGCCCGCCAGCCGCGCGCTGCTAAACGCGAGCGTTTCGTCGGTGTTGGCGTCCCGCAGCCCAACAGTAGGATCGGCATTCGGGTCACTGCTGCGAACGGTGACCAGTAGAATGCCGCTGTTCGAAGCGGTAAAGGCGAACGCTCGCCGCGTCGCCTGCGGGTCGAGCGTACCACTCGCTGATTGTCCCGGTGCGATCAGTTCCGGCGGGGAAAGCGGCGAACCGGGTTGAACGCTGATCAAGAACTGTCCCGGCGTGCCGTTCACATTCTTGACCTCGATCCGATACTCGCCCGTGTTGGAGAGGTTCACCATTCCGGCGACACTCGTCTGCGTTCCGGGGTTCGTCGTGTCGAAGATCACCACCGACGACGGGTCAAACACGCGGAAGGTGGGTACAAATCCGGGCGTAATCGCCAAGACTTGCACGTTGACGCTCTGCGGCGCACCGACTTGAATAGTGAAGGCGGTGCTGCCGTTCACATCGGTGATGTCTGCGGTTCTGTTTTCGCTAATCGTGATGGGTGTTGCGGTGCCGTCCTGCGCGCTGACGATCACCGTACCGATAAGAAGTGAGACGAACGATGCGACGGCGAAAAGCCAGCGCACCTTTTGACGCGATAGAACAACCATAGTGGTCTGTGCCCCTTACAATGAGAAGCCTATGTTCCTACTCTACGCTTATTCCTAAACGCCGCAAGCACGCCTTTACAACTTTTATTTACGACTTATGCACAAGTGCACGTGATATGATAAGCTCAAAAGTCTTATGGCTTAACTCCGGATTGAACGTGTATGGTTCTCGATTTATCGACCGAGGCGCTGCTTTTTGCGCTGGCGATTTTCCTGCTGCGTATCCTGAACACCGGCATCGGCACGGTTCGGCTCGTGCTCATTACACGCCAGCAGCGCTTATTGGCGGCGTTTCTGGCATTTTTCGAGGCGCTCTTGTTCGCGGTGACGATTTCCAGCGTCGCCACCGATCTCAATAACATCATGAATCTGATCGCCTACTGCGGCGGTTTTTCGGTCGGCAATTACGTCGGCATGGTCATCGAGCGCCGCTTCATCACCAGCTTCATGACCGTCAACGTGATCGCGTCGGAACACGGGCACGAGATCGCCGCTGCCCTGCGCGATCAGGGCTATGCCGTCACCGAAACGGTCGGCGAGGGCAAAGACGGCGCGGTGACCATGCTCCGCAGCGTGGTCGTCAACCGCGAAGTGCCGAAGATGATCGGCGTTATCCGCGCCACCCACGAGGACGCCTTCGTCGCCGTTGAGGAAGCCCGCGCCGTCCATCGTGGCTGGGTGCGCGCTGCCCGCAGCCAGCAGTAGCGCCTCGGAAGCCTTAAACCACAGAGCGCGCGGAGGACACAGAGGAAAAACAAATCCAGTTTTTCTCCGTGTGCTTTGTGTCCTCTGTGGTTTAATCTCTCCTTTCCAACTTTTCGATCTAACCGTAGCCAGCTTTGGCGGTTAAACTGATCGCATGACTGAATCCGTTTCTGAAGCTTTCTCCGGCGCAGAAGCCCGCCGCGCTGCCCGCAACGCGGGCGCAATCGCCGCCGCCCGCATTCTCAGCAGTGCCATCCTGTTCGGCTGGCAGTTGATCCTCGGGCGCGCCTTGGGTGAAGCGACCTTCGGCATCTATGCCGCCGTTGGCGCACTCTACGGCATCGGCGTGACCGTCACCGCCTTTAGCATGAGCCTGATCGTGATCCGCGACGTTGCCCGCCGCCCCGAAACCGCCGGACGCTACCTCTCGGCAACGCTCGTGATCCAGACCGTCTTGGCGCTGGTCGCCTACGTCGGCATCAACGCGGCGGGGCAGGGCTACGACAGCGCCCTTCAAGGCTTCGTCGCCGTCGCGAGCATCAGCCTATTCGTCGATATGCTCGGCAACATGGCATATGATCAACTGCTGGCGCAGGAGCGCATGGTGACCACCTCGGTCATCGACGTGGCGCAGATCGTGATTCGCATCGTCGTCGCGGGCGTAGTGCTCTGGGCGGGCTTCGGCTTGATCGGCGTCTACGTCGTCACCATCCTCAGCGGGATTGGGCGCTCGGGCGCGCTCTGGATTATCCTGCGGCGCACCGGTGTGACCCCGCGCTTTCCGGTCGATTGGTCGATTGCGCGTCCGCTGCTCGTCAACAGCGCGCCGTTGGCGCTCGCCGCTGTCATCAATATGACCTACGTCCAAATCGACAAGCTGTTGACCACCGGCTTGCTGACCAACGCCGACACCGGCCACCTCAACGCCGCCCTCGTCATCATCACGGGCGTGGTCGAAGTCCTCAGCACGACCATACTGGTCGCCGTCTACCCGATGATGTCGCGCGCCTTTCGCGGCGAGGGTCAGGACGCGACCTTCCGCTTCATGGCGGAGAAACTAGCCTTTTTTACGCTGATCATCGGGCTGCCGATTGGCTTGGTCTTTAGCCTGTTTTCCTCGACCATCGTGCTGTTGTTCGGCGCGGGTTACAGCGCCACCGCCCCGATCCTCAGTGTGCTGATCTGGTACGCGGTCACGACGATGGTTGTCAACGTCTTCGCGCAGGCGCTCTACGTCCAGAACCGCCAGCGCTATCTGGTTGTCGTTCGCGTTGGCGGGCTGGCGCTCAAGCTGGCGCTGAGCCTGTTCCTGCTGCCCCGCATCGGCGTGATCGGCGCAGCGCTTTCGACCACTGGCGCGGAAATCATCGTCCTGTTCGTGCTAACGCGCGATTTCCACTTCGACCTGCGCCTCTTGTTCCCCCGTTTGGCGCGCTTGGTCGTCGTCGCCATCGTCACACTGGGCGCGATGTTCGCGCTCGGCGCGCTGCATCCGCTCGTCGGCATGATCGGCGGCGCGCTGGTCTACGGCATCGGCGTGCTGGTCGGGCGCGTGCTGGCGAACGATGATTGGGATTTGCTCTACCGCCTCGCGGCGGCTGTCCCCGGCGGTGCCTTGATCCTGCGCTATTGGCATCGAGAAGTAAAATTAAACTGGTAAATGGATAAAGGTTCGGTTTGTTTATGAATTCACGCAAATTGCGATTCGTGTCCGTAGGGGTGCTGCGTGCAGCGCCCCTCCAATGGCGTATTAGCGCGTCGTTGCTGCTCCTGCTCCTTTTCGTCGCCGCGCCGCTCGCCGCCCAAACGCCCGATCCCTACGCCGTGCTGCCGCAGACTCAGGTGCTGCAAGGCTTCCCCGATCTCGGCTATCCGAGCGCGCTCGTTAACGTCTCGATCTACGCCGCCTTCGATGATCCGGCGTCGGGGCAGTTCTGGCAGCAGAGCTTCCCGCAGCTGCTGCCGCGCGTCCAGAACGGCGAAATCCGCCTCGTCTTCGTGCCGCTGTTCGGTGTCGGCAGCATCACAGGCGGGCGCAGCGCCGCGCGCGCAGCCGTCTGCGCCAACGAGCAGGGACAGTTCTGGGAATATGCTGATCAGTTGTTTGCGTGGCAGAGTCAGTACGGCGGTGATGCTTTTTCGAGCGAGCGCCTCACCAGCGGCGCGGACGCGCTCGGATTGAATCAGGCACAGTGGAGTTCGTGTTATGCCAGCAGCGGATCGGACACCATCCTCAACGATGCGGCGAGAGAGGCGAACAATCAGACCACCTTCGCCGCCACGCCCTTCATCCTCGTCAACGATCTGCCCTCGCTCAGCGACGCCGACAGCCTCAAGTTCACGATTGACCTCGAACTCCAGCGCGCTAACGCCGCCCTTGCGGCTGACCTCGACGCGCAAGCCGCGACGCCCGAAGCGACCGCCGACGTGGATCGCTACGTCTACGATCCGCTGGCGCATGATCCTATTCCGCCGCCGGTCGCGCTCGATCTGCCGGACGGGTGGAATTTTGCCTACGATGCGCTCGTGCTTCAGGATATTGACGGCATCCGCCCGATCCCATTCGCGGTTTATCAGGGACCCATCACCGGCGGGACGGGTTACATTGTGCTGCTCTGGGGCTTCCCCAACCTCGTCAAGTTAACCTCGCTCACTGACGTGAACCTTGAGCCGGACATCTGGACGGATGCGACCCGCTTGCTGCGCTTGGCGATTGTCGAGGAAGGCTGCAACGTCGGCACGGATTTGCGCCGCAATTATAGCGTCGGCGGCTTGCAAGCCATTGGCACCCAGTTCGCGGCGGTCGATTGCCCCGAACTGCCCGATACGCGCGGCTGGTTCGCGGGTATTCGCCAGTTCAATGCCAACTTCGTCTTTTACGTCTATGCCGACCCGATCACGGCGATGGACGACGACCGCGCCGTGCAGGATTTACAGAGCATCCTCGACACCGCGCAGTTCACCATGCCGGAAATCACGCCTGAACCAGCAGGCTAACTGAGAACCGATCCGCAATCCGCTGCCTCGCAAACGCTGATCAAATGCCGCCCCTTAAGGGGGCGGCTCGCTGCTTTTTAGCGGAGGGTTTAAACCCTCCGCGACTTCAACTTAATCCGCCCCGTCCTCGTAGCCGTAGTCGTCGTAGG
>JBBSNT010000077.1:0-13393 GCA_038260485.1 Aggregatilineales bacterium
CGCGCTGGCGGCGGGCTGTCCGGTGGTGGCGACGGCGGTCGGCGGCTTGCCCGACCTGCTCGATCAGGGTGAACTAGGCAGGCTGGTGCCGTCCGAGGACGCGAAGGCACTGGCTGACGCGCTGGCTGTCGCGCTGATCGACGTGCTGAACAATCCGCCTGATCCTCAAGCGGCGCGGGCGCTGATGCTCGACCGCTACGGGATCGAGCGGCTGGTGAAAGACCTCGACAGCCTGTATCGCGAGCTGCTGGCGAAGAAGCGGAAGTGATGGCACTCTCGCTAGTGCCGCGACGGGTTTAAACCCATCGCTAAAAAAACGAAACGCACTAAAGGCGTTTCTAAATGCTACGACTGCATGGCGTTGCTTTAGGCTTTGCTTCAGGCGTTGCTTTAGGCGAACTGGTCAGATGCCTACGTTATAATCCCGCGCAGATTTGAATTACCGGAGAAGATTTCATGGCTTCTGCTTTTGGACTCGATCAGGTGCAACTGACGCCGAGCCTGTTTAGAGATCGCTTCGACCTCAACCGCGCCTACGTCAGCCGCCTGAAAACTGAAAACCTGCTGGAACGCTTCTATCAAGAGGCGGGGCTGGTGCATAACGGCTTCGAGGGCGCGTACCGCGTGACCCAGTACGGGCATCACGACGCGGGCGACGACGGTCACTGGGGCTGGGAATCGCCGACGAGCGAGATTCGCGGGCATTTCGTCGGGCATTGGCTTTCGGCGGCGGCGCGGATCATCAAGACGACGGGTGACGCCGATCTCAAGCGCAAAGCCGACTTTATTGTCGCGGAAATCGGGCGCTGCCAGATCAAGAACGGCGACGGCTGGGCGGGGTCGATCCCTGAGAAGTATTTCCACTGGCTCGATCAAGGACAATCGACGTGGGCGCCGCAGTATGTCGCGCACAAGACGATGATGGGCTTGTTCGAGATGTACGCGCTGACGGGCAACACGCAAGCGCTTGAGATCGCCGAGCAGTTCGCGGACTGGTTCTACCGCTGGACAGAACCATTCACGCGCGAGCAGATGGACGAACTCCTCGACGTGGAGACGGGCGGGATGCTCGAATTGTGGGCAGACCTGTACAGCGCGACCAACAACGCCAAGTATCTGAAGCTGATCGAGCGCTACACCAAGCGGCGGCTGTTTGATCCGCTGCTGGAGGGGCGCGACGTGCTGACCAACATGCACGCGAATACGACGATCCCTGAAATTCACGGGGCGGCGCGGGTCTACGAAGTCATGGGCGACGAACGCTACCGAAAGATCGTCGAGGCGTACTGGAAGTGCGCCGTCACCGACCGGGGGGCGTTCTGCACAGGCGGGCAAACGTCGGGCGAAATTTGGACGCCGCCGTTCGAATTTTCGGCGCGGCTCGGTCCTAAAACGCAGGAACACTGCGTCGTCTACAACATGATCCGGCTGGCGGATTATCTGCTGCGGTGGACGGGCGACCCGGTGTATGCGGACTACATCGAGCGCAACCTGTATAACGGGCTGCTGGCTCAGCAGAACGGCGAGACGGGGATGGTCGCCTACTACCTGCCGCTGGAAGCGGGCGCGACCAAGCTGTGGGGGTCGGAAACCTGCGATTTCTGGTGCTGTCACGGCACGCTGGTGCAGGCACAGTCCCTCCACAACGGCATTATCTACTACGGTGATACGGATGGAGTTGTCGTTAGCCAGTACATCCCCAGTAAACTCGAAACCGCGATCAATGGGGTGCAGATCAGCATCGAACAGGCGGACGCGAGCGCGTCGGGCGGCGATGCTGCCAACAATATCAATCCGGCGGGGGCAGCTCATCGCCCGAAGGCATGGCGGGTGCGCTTTCATGTCACCTGCGCGCAGCCGAGCGAGTTCACGATCAAGCTGCGGCTGCCCGCGTGGTTAAGCGGCGCACCGTCGATCACGATCAACGGCGAGCGGATTGATCTGCCGAGTGACACGCCGTCGTTTTACGCGCTGAGGCGCGTGTGGTCGGACGAGACTTTCGTGCTGGAACTGCCGAAGCAGGTGGTCGCCGTGCCGGTGCCGGACGCGCCGGAACTGCGCGCCTTTGTCGATGGGCCGGTGGTGCTGGCGGGGCTGTGCGACGAGGATCGGCTGCTGGTCGGTGACGTGGACGACGCCTCGACGATGCTGACGGCACATCACGAACGCGAATGGGGTAACTGGCTGACGGGCTATCGGGCGAAGAATCAGGCGGTGGGGTTACGTTTCAAGCCGCTGTACCAGATCACCGACGAGCGCTACACGGTCTATTTCACGGTGCGGTCGCGATAAGACATGCAGCCACAGCGATTGCTTACGGGCGGGCAATCAGAGATGCAAATTGCCCGCGTCATGATGTATACTCACGTCAATTACAGAATCCAAATTTTTCACGTAGGAGCAAACGCGATATGCGCGTCTCGATATTACAGGATCAACTCGCCAGAGGCTTGAGCATCGTCAGCCGGGCAGTAGACAGCCGTCCCACGCTCCCGGTGCTGGCGAATATCCTGCTGGCGACCGAAGATGGACGACTCAAACTTTCCGCCACCAATTTAGAGATGAGCATCACGACCTACATCGGCGCGAAAGTCGATCAGCCCGGCACGATCACGCTGCCCGCGAAAACGCTGCTGGAACTGGTCAGCAACCTGTCGCCGGAGCGGGTCGATCTGACGCTCGACGAAGCGACGCAGACCGTCAACGTGCGCTGCGGTATGACCAACTCGAACATCAAAGGCATCAGCGCGACGGAGTTCCCGCCCGTGCCTGAGCCGGTCGAGCCGGACGTGATTTTGCCCGGCAAGATGCTGCGCGAGATGATCAACCAGACGGCATTCGCGGCGGCGAAAGAAGATAACCGCCCGATTTTGACCGGACTGTACACACGGTTCGAAGGCAACGTGATGACGCTGGCGTCGGCAGATGGGTATCGACTGGCGGTGCGGACGGCGCAGCTTGAGCAGCGCTTCAGCGAACCGCGCACGCTGGTGATCCCCGCCAAGACGATGGGCGAACTGGCGCGCATCATCAACGACGAGGAAAAAGAAGTCGGGATTACGCTGCCGGGTGAGCGCGATTTGGCGCTGTTCTACTACGAGAGCACGACGATTTCGACGCAACTGCTGGAAGGCAAGTTCCCGGACTTCGGCGCGATCATCCCCAAGAGCTACAGCACGGCGGTGACGGTCTACACGACTGACCTGCTGCGCGCGTGCAAGCGTGCCGAGATTTTCGCGCGTGACAGCAACTACAGCGCGCGCATCTTCGTCGCGCCCGCGAAAGGACCCAGCGAACCGGGCGAAGTCACCGTGATTGGCAAGAGCGCCGAGCGCGGCGACAACGAAGGCATGATCGACGCTTCGGTCGAGGGCGAGTCGCTGGAAGTCGCCTTCAACATCCGCTACTTGATCGACGTGCTGAACGTGCTGGACGACGAGCGCGTCGTGATCGAGAGCAACGGATCAGCCCATGCGGGCGTGATCCGCCCCGAAAACCGGAGCGACTACGTCTACATCGTGATGCCGATGAGCATCAACCGCTAACATAGGGAATCACTTAAGAGTAATGAACAACAATCTACGGAGATAAGGAAATAAAAATGCCGTACTTCTGGAAAAGTACGGCATAGGCTTAAAAAGTTGCCAACGTAAATTCTATTGGCAGTTTCAAGCTCCACAACTTGAATTCTACCTCGGAATTTGTCGTTGGCAACCATTAGTTCGGTCTTTCACTAATGGGAGTACACCAACGATGCTTGTGCATGTCATTGTTGAACTTTATATTCTACCCCCTGAAGCCCCCAATAGAGGACGTGTCCCCTCTGCGCAACCTAGCAAGCCATCTAGGAGCGACACTCTAAAAGCCGTCTTTAATGCCGAACTTGAAGAAGTCGGAGGTTTTCAGAATTGGAGGGAAAATATAGTTGAGTGCAACATCGCAGAAAGGATGCTAGCTGATTCCGGCTCTTCTTTCGAGTCAATCGATCGTGAAAACAGTTATGTGCTCGAAGGGTATTTTGAAGGCAATTTCTCCCATGTTTTCATTAACTGGGAGTATGGTAAACAGCCGTTCATTCGGAAAGTTGAACACGAGGATTTTTGGCGTCGGGTGAAGTAATATCTAGGTCAGAAAAAGTTCAATCGTAATTCGTGTGGGCGATTACATCAAAATAGCTAAGGCATATGCTCACGTAAGCCACTTCGCTAAAACTCAACAGCGATACCCTTGAATCAAAAGCCACCCGCAATGGGGTGACTTTTTTGATCGCACAATCGCTGAATGACGGCTTAATAGCCGTTGATTTTCACGGCTTCGACGATAATCATCTCGCGGTTGTCGCCGCTGCTGCCGCGCGCCTGATAGACGGGGTTGCCGGTGTATTTTTCGGACAACTGGTTGATGTGCTCACGCGCGCCGTGAGCACCGTCACGAACCTCGCCGACGTGCCCCTGAACCTCGACCCAATGCCCTGAATTTTGCGGGTCGATGACGAGCAGCGAGAGTTTGTTATTCCGCTGTAGGTTGCGGGCTTTCTTGGTGGCGGCAGGCATGTTGACCCGAACGTGTTCGCCATCATAGTCGCACCAGACGGGCACGGTATGGGGCTGTCCATCGGGGTTGATGGTGGTGATGGCACAGAGAATCGGTCGGGTGAGAAGGTCGTGGAAATTTTCCGGTACTGACAGTGACATTTAGACTATCCCTTACGCTCGATTTAACCGTTAAGCCTCGATTAGATCGTAGCTTGCCACCTCTTAAGAAGCAACCTAGAAGAAAATTGACGTGATTAAGCGGAGACTTGGCGGCGCGGTTAGCGGGTGTTTATCCCAAGTTTGGCAGCGCGGTTTAACCCAAGATTATCCAAGTTCACGACCCCTAAATATTAAAGACTGTGTACGGCTGTTCAAAAGCTGTTCATAACCCTGTTCATAACTCGGGTCTGCCTGTTCATAACTCATCGAGTCACGATCCCAAGCGGCGAGTCGGCAGCACCCCATTAAGAGCCATTTCGACTGCGCCTGTTCAAACTGTTCATAAGTCGGCAAAGTTATGAACAGGATGGTGTTCATAAGTATTAGAACAAATGCTCGGCATAACCCAAGTTTTACCCAAATAGAAAATGCTTTTGCGGATAAAAGGGATATATTCTGCGATAAGCTGTTAGTGTGGGTTAAGATGGGTTAAGTTATCAACAGTTTCTACAGCCCTACTACAACAACTAAAAAAAGATATTTACTTTTCAAAAGAAACTTTTGATATCACTCAACGCGATTGCCGCTACACTATAAGCGACAGACGAGATGGAAAATGGCGATGCAATCTGAAAACCGCACTAAGGATTTGGAACACAAAGTCATTATTCTGACGCGGCTCTCTGAAATCAACGCCGTGCTCAATTCGACGCTGCGTGTAAAGCCGCTGCTCAACTTGATTATGGAGGCGGCGGTCGAGATCGTTGACGCGGAAGCGGCATCGGTACTGCTGTGGGATCATCACACCGACGATCTGCGGTTCGCGGCAACGACGACCGGCGCAAGCGGTCAATCGCTGATCGGAACGACTGTGCCGATGGAAGGCAGTATCGCCGGAACGGTGCTGCGCGAAAACCGTACCGTGAGCGTCGCCAATGCCGATCAAGACGAGCGTCATTACACGGGGGTCGATAAAGCGACCGAATTTCACACGCGCTCGCTGCTGGGCGTGCCGATGCGTTCGCGCAACCGCGTGATCGGCGTGCTGGAAGCGGTCAATAAGCGCAGTCTGCCGTGGACTGAGGATGATTCGAACTACCTGTCGATCCTCGCGTCCCAGGCGGCGGTCGCTATCGAGAGCGCGCAGATGGTCTCGGCGCTGCAAAAAGCCAACGAAGAACTGAGCCAACTGGACAAGATGAAAAGCGATTTTATCGCTATTGCCTCGCACGAACTGCGCACGCCGTTGGGCGTGATCCTCGGCTACGCCAGCTTTTTGCAGGAAACCGATAACGACGAAGTGCGCGAACTGGCTTCGAAAGTCGTCGGCAGCGCGCTGCAACTGCGCCGGATCATTGAGGACCTGGTCAATTTACGCTACATGGAACAGAACGCTGGCGAATTGAAGCGTGAAACGGTGGCGTTCGAGGGCTTTTTGAACGAGATTGTCCACGACGCGGTATCCCTGATCGAAGCGAAGCGCCATCAACTGGACTACACCGCGCCAAATCCTGAAATCATGATTGCGATTGACCGCGACCGGATGGGGATGGCGATTACGAACGTTTTGAACAACGCGCTTCGGTTTACGCCGGAAAACGGACGAATCACGATTCGAACCCAACTGCACAACGTGCATGAGATTTGGCTTCAGGTGACGGACAGCGGGATCGGGCTGGACAGCGCGCAGCTCGAACGCATCTTCGAGCGATTCTATCAGGTCGAAGACCATATGACGCGCAAGCAGGGCGGTATCGGCGTTGGCTTGAGCATCGCGCGGGCGATGGTCGAAGCGCACGGGGGACGCATCTTTGCCACCAGCCCCGGTATGAATCAGGGATCGACCTTCACGATTACTATTCCCGTGACACACTGATCGCTCGCAGGTTGGCGAAGCAGAGCTAGGAGGACGGTCATGCCGGGAGTCTTTATTTCTTACCGCCGCAGCGACAGCAGCACCATCAGCGGTCGAATTTACGATCATCTCGTCAACGTCTACGGTGAAGACCAAGTTTTCAAGGACGTCTACGATATTCCGGCGGGCAGCGACTTTCGCAAAGTGATCGAGGAGGGTATCGATGCTTGCGAAGTCCAACTGATCATCATCGGACCGAACTGGCTTAACGCGCAGGCAACGGACGGCTCGCGGCGCTTAGACAGCCCAAGTGACTTTGTTCGCATCGAAATCGAGGCGGGGCTGGCGTGCAAGGTCATTCGCTTGATTCCGGTGCTGGTCGGTGGGGCGTCGATGCCATCGGCAGCCGAACTGCCAGAAAGCATCCGCGAGCTTGCCTATCAC
Source organism: Aggregatilineales bacterium (assembly GCA_038260485.1). Taxonomy (GTDB): domain Bacteria; phylum Chloroflexota; class Anaerolineae; order Aggregatilineales; family Phototrophicaceae; genus Flexifilum. The sequence goes on from JBBSNT010000077.1 coordinate 6,994, forward strand.
AATGCGATCACGATTCGCGACGATCCGGATTTTCGCAGTGATATTCAACGCCTGATTACCTCATTAAGGCTGCGTTTTACGCTAGACCAAGGACAGGTGCGCTCACGTCGAACTATTCTCTCCGTGCTTGGGGTGGTGATCGTGCTGGTGCTGCTGTTTATCGGCGCGCGGACGCTAATGCCGTCGGTCTTTACGGTCGCCGCCGTCCCGACGCCAACCGCGACTCCCACCGCAACTTCGACTTCAGCGCCAACGGAAGCGCCAACGGCGACGCCCCTCACCGCAACGGAGATCACCACCTTGCTGCCGATGCCAACGCTGGTGGCGACGATTGCGCCGCTGCGCACGCGCGTGATTCCTTTCGGGACGTTTGTCCTTCCCGTGCGAACATTGGCGATCTCGACGCGCGGCGTTGCGCTGGTCACGCTGGTTTCCCCGTTTATGACCACGTTAGTGATGCCACCGCAGTTGCTTGAGCAGGGCATCGCGCTGCAAGATCAAGCGCGTTATTCCGACGCGGTGAAACTGTTCGACACGGCAATTGGGCAAAACCCGAACGACGCCGATTTCTACTACCAGCGCGGCTATTCCTATCACAAGCTGGGTGATTATGCCCACGCGCTTGCCGATTTGACCCACGCGCTTGAACTCGCGCCTAGCGACGCTGACAGCTTCTTCGAACGCGGCTGGATTCACTACGATAATGGCGAGTTCGCGCTGGCAATTGACGATTTCGACCGCGTGATTGCACTTGCGCCCGCATCAGCAGACGGTTATCTCGGACGCGGCACGGTCTATCGTGATTCGGCGAACTTCGACCAAGCTTTCGCGGACTACGATCAAGCGATCCGCTTCGCGTCAAGCAGCTCGACCGCTTATTACGAACGCGGCTATGCTCACCAATTGAACGACGAAATTGAGACGGCGCTTGCCGATTTCAGCCAAGCGCTGGTGCTCGACCCGGACAACGGACAGGCGCTGCTCCAGACGGCATTCATCGAAAATGACCGTAAAGAATGGGGCAGCGCGCTGGAACACGCGCAGCGTGCTGCTGAACTACTACCCGATAATCCCTTTGTTTATCTCGCTTTGGGCGATATTTACTATAATCAGGGTTTTAATTCGGAAGCGCTGGAGAATTACCGGCGCTACGCCGCCTTGATCGGGGCGGATGTTAGCTCGAACATCTCACGGCGCATCGCTGAATTGGCGGCGGCAGAATAGAGTATACTGGGCTGACTAAAGACAAAAACGAAATCCATTTCGTCAGGAGAGCCATACATGAGCGTAAAACTAACTTGGCTAGGACATTCCGCGTTCGCGCTGGATGTTGATGGTCATCCCGTCGTTGTCGATCCGTTCCTCAATGGCAATCCACTGGCGGCAGCCGCGCCGGACGAACTGGCGGCGGAGGTGATTTTGCTGTCACACGGGCATGGTGATCATCTGGGTGATACGGTGAGCATCGCCAAGCGCACGGGCGCGGGCGTCGTCACTAACTTCGAGATCGGCAACTGGCTCAAAGAGCAGGGCGTCGAAACCGTTTACGGCTTGAACGCTGGTGGACACACCGATTTCGACTTCATGAGCGTCAAATCGACGCCAGCAATTCACAGTTCGTCGCTGCCGGATGGCTCGAACGGCGGGTTATCGAGCGGCTACATCATCACGACCAAGGCGAGCGGACTGACGCTGTACTTCGCGGGCGATACGGCGCTGTTCACGGACATGGCGTTGATCGGTGACGCGGAGATTGACCTCGCGTTTCTGCCGATTGGCGACTTCTTCACGATGGGGCCTGACGACGCGCTCAAAGCGATTGGCTACCTGAAGCCGAAAGCGGTCGTGCCGATGCACTACAACACCTTCCCGCAGATTATGCAGGACGCCAGCGCGTGGGCGAACCGCGTCAGCAATGAGACGAGCGCGCAGCCGATTGTGCTTGATCCGGGTGGATCGTATAGGTTGGGCTAAGCGCGTGTGTATCGCTGGTTGTGCTTTTCAGCGGAAGGGCGTTTTCGACCAATCGACGGCGGCGCGGTTGATGTTGGGTTTGCCATGCCCGCCGGGCGTGTCCCAAGGCATGGCATTGGGCTGCGACCAGTCGATTTTGCGGGCGTAGGCGCGCCCGATGGACTCCATCAGGGCGACTTGCGCCGGTTCGTGCGAGTCGAGCGAGAGGCTGGTCGGGTCGAGCGTGGTCGTGATGCCGAGCGACTCGGCAAGGCTTTCGCGGGTCAACTGCGGGTTATAACGCCGAAAATCGATGCGATTGCCGTAGATGGCGCGCGTGCTGTATGCCTGCTGCAAGGCGGCGTCGTCCAGCCCCTTGATGATCAGATACTCAATCCAATCCTTCAACCAAAAGCGCGCGGCGGCGCCCTCACCGAACAGGTAAGGGACGTAGCCCGTCCCCAGTGACACCAGCATCACGTCGTTATCGACAAAACCCTCGTCCGCGCCGATGTATTCCATCGCTTCAATGGCGACGGCGAGGCAGGGATTGGCGTTGACGCCGACGCCGCCGTCCACCAGATTGCCCGTGACCGGCGGGAAGTAGATCGGTGCTGCGCCGCTGGCAGCCACCGCGCCGGAGAGGGGCCAATCGGCGACGGCAGCTAAGCCGGGGCCTTTGCTGACGACGTAATAGGTGTCGCCAATGCGGACGTCTTTGGTGGTCATAAAGACAATCGGATGCGTGAGGTCGGCAATCTTGACGCCCCTCGCCAGCGGTTGCAGCGCTTCGATGAACGGTTCGAGCGGGTAGAGGTGGCGCATTCCGGTGAGGAGATAGCGCAGCCAGACGAGCAGATTCGCGGGCGGGAAGGCTTTCGGCAGGCGTTCGCGGTAGACTTGCTCAAGCAGTTCGTTGGCGGTCAGCCCGATGCCCAAGCCTGCGGCGATGATCGCGCCGGTGCTGGTTCCGCCGACCATGTCGAACAACTGCTGACAGGGCTTGCCCGTCATTTGCTCTAGCTCGGCGAGCATGGCAATCGAGATCATGCCGCGCATTCCGCCGCCATCGACCGAGAGAATGGTTTTTTTGCCTTCGGGATTGAAATCAAGCATTATTTAGCTCCGTGTTTCCTCAGAGACACCTTTCAGGATAAACGGGTTTGCTAAAATCTGCACGTCGGCTATTGATCGGGCTGCTGCTGATCACGCTTGCGTCGATCCTCTCGACCGAAGCGCTGTTGAGCTTATTGGATCCGCTTGGCTTCGCTTATTTCCGCGACCAGATGGTGCTGTCGTCGCTGATGATACCCTCGACGAGCGGCTACAATTTCAGCAGCGGAACGCACGCCCTATCGGTATTCACGTTCAGGCTGCTGCCGGACGGCACGCGCGCCGTCCCTGACACCAACCGGACGGCGGACAAAGTGCTGGTCTTTGTCGGCGACAGCGTGACCTTCGGCTACGGCGTCAACGACGCGCAAACGTGGGTCAACTTGATCGCACGGGAACGCCCCGATCTGCACGTGATCAATGCCGGTGTGAGCGGCTATAACTCGACGAACGTGCGGCGCAGTATCGACCCATTTCCTGACGCCGACGCTTTCGTCTACCTGATCATCAACAACGACGCCGAGCCGGAAAAACGTCCAGATTTCGCGCACTCCAAGCCGTCTGCGCCGGAAATGGGCAGTTGGCTGGCACTCTATCTGGGCAATTTGCCGGAGTACCTGCACCCGATCAACAGTGACGATTTGATCGCGCGCGGCGAGATCGAACGCTACCTTGACGATCTGCGCCAGATTCGGGCGAGCGCAGGCGGGCGCTTGCGTTTGGTGGCATTCGACGATGGTTTCGGGCGGATGACGGCGAGCGTCTTTTCCGACGTTGTGCTGATTGAGCGAGGGACGGATCGCGTGAGTGCGGCGGATGGGCATCCGGGCGTGCGCGGGAATGAGGCGCTGGCTGATCAAATTCTGCCGCTGCTGCCGTTGTAACGCGGAGATAGACACGCCGGGCTGCGCCTACGGATTCCGCATTCGGGTGGTCTGTGAGTATTGTCTCAATGCGGCGTAAGCCTAAGCAATGTATACTTTTGAAAAATGCAGGGAAGGACGGGTTTGTTTATGACCAAGCGGAGTTGGGCTTTATGGCTGGTTGGGCTGGTTGCGGTGCTCGCCCTTGGCACGATGATCAGCGCTGACCGCGCGCAGGATTTCGGCACGAACTGGACGGCGAGCTACTACAACAGCACCGATTTGTCCGGTGCGGTCGTCTACACAGAACAACTGCCGAATGGCATCAATATCAACTGGGGTACGAACGCCCCGAATCCGGCGGTCAACGCGGATAATTTCTCGGTGCGATTCACCTCGGTACAGTTGTTCAACGCCGGAACGTATGAATTCGTCGCCTCGTCGGACGATGGTATCCGCGTCTTTATCGACGGCGTGCTGGTGCTCGACCGCTTCGTCGGACGAACGCTGACGACTGACCGTGTTCAGCAGACGCTGACGGCGGGGACGCATTCGCTGACGGTGGAGTATGTCGAATTCATCGACCTTGCGGCGGTGCAGGTCCAGTGGTTCCAAGTCTCGGGAAGCACGGCACTGACACCCGGCTTGACGCCCGGTGTCGGAGCGGCTGTTCCGGTGACGGCGTCGCGCATTCCGCCGACAGCGCTGCCGCCGATTCCGGCAGGCGCTCTGTCTGGCACGGTGATCCGCGCGCAAGTGCTGCTGGTGCATAACGCGCCGTTCATTGGCGCGCCGGCGGTGGGACGGGTGCTGCGCGGGCAGACCTATCAAGTGGTCGGACGCGATGAATCGGCGTACTGGTTCCTGATTCAGATGTACGGACAGCAAGGCTGGGTGTGGAGCTACTACTTCCACGTCAACGGCAACGAGTTCAACGCGCCGGTGGTTAGCCCGTATACGACGGCGGGCAACCCGGCGGCGATGACCGGAGTCGTCGTCCAGTCACAGGCGGGGCTGCGGCTGCGGGCTGAGCCGACTGTGCTGGCGACGCAGATCGGGCGCATCCCGTGGGGCGAGATCATGCCGCTGATCGGCAAGACACGCGACGGCGGGTGGTATCAAGTCGTCTTCCGAGGGACCACCGGATGGGTCGCTGCGAGCTACGTCAAAGTGGTTGATGGTAACCCGGTGGATGTTCCCGTCCGCTAAATCGATCCTCGAACAAACTGAAGATCGCCCATGGACGCTGCCCAAGCGCCCATGGGTGATGACTCAGTCGTGGTACAAGCTGCTGTTCGCGCATTGGCGAGTCGCGCCGAGCGTGATCGCGGCGCTGATGCCGGACGGGCTGGAACTCGACACGTTCGACGGGGCGGCGTGGATCGGCATTGTGCCGTTCACGATGCGCAACGTTCACCCGCGCGGGACGTTGAACGTCCCCGGTTTATCGACCTTCCCCGAATTGAACGTGCGCACCTACGTCAAGCGCGACGGCAAAGCAGGCGTCTGGTTTTTATCGTTGGACGCGGCGAATTTGCTGGCGGTGACGGTCGCGCGCGGGTTGTTCCATCTGCCCTACTATCACGCCGAGATGGAGTCGATCATGCAGACCGACTGGGTTCGCTATCGCTCGCAGCGCGACCACGCCGATGCTGCTTTCGAGGCGTGCTATCGCCCGACTTCACCCGTCTTTCGCGCCGAAGCGGGGTCGCTCGACGCATGGCTGACCGAACGTTACTGCCTGTACTGCGCGGATGCGCGCGGCGGGCTGTTTCGCTGCGACGTGCATCACCGACCTTGGGCGCTTCAACACGCCGAAGCCAATATCAGCGTCAACAGCATGGTGCAGGCGTTCGACCTGCCCGACGAGCCGCCGATTTTGCACTACAGCGAGCAGATCGACGTGCTGACGTGGTACTTGGAACGAGTGAAGGATTAACCTCACCCCGTGCAAACGAAATTTGCCTTCCTCTCTCCATTGCATGGAGAGGGGATTTAAAGACTAGAGCGCAGGTTTCAAACCTGCCCCCAACCCCGATTTCCAGATCACGATGACGGCGGCGAGGGCGATGAGCCACGCGACGCCGCCGACCAGCGGCGCGAGCGGCAGCCAATACGGACGATACGCGAAGACGACCTCGCTTTGACCTGCCGGAATAGAGACGGCGCGGAAGATCACGTCGGCGCGCTGGATGGGGGTTTCGCTGCCGCTGACGGTGGCGATCCAGCCGGGGTAGTAGGCGTCGGTCAGCACGAGGGTGGCGGGGGCGGACGATTCGACCGTCACGGCGACGCGGGTGTCGGTGTAGGCGGTGATGATGACGGATGTGTCGGGCAGATCACGCTCTGCCCCTAGCGAGTCATTGGATTTGGCGGATAGGATGACGGTCTGGGCGGGGTTGAAAGCAGGGGCGCGCATGAGGCTGAGCGCGTCCTCTGTGCCGCGATCATCATCGCTGACGAAACGGGCA
>JBBSNT010000078.1:0-13382 GCA_038260485.1 Aggregatilineales bacterium
CATAGTATTCGGTAGTGCTGACGTCCTGATAGAGCGAGCCGATCAACTGCTCAAAGTCGGCGATGACGCTCTGCAACGAGTTGCCTTCGGCGGTCTGTGGCGCGCCGACCAGCACCTGCACGGCTTGTTCGCCCTTTTCGATCTGCGGTTCGGCGACTTGGAGCAGACGGTCGGCAAGCGGGGTGTTGCCGATCAAGACGACGCCACCGGTGCCGCTGGGCGTGAACGTGCCGATTGTCCAGCCATGCGGATAGCTGACCGTAAACACGGCTTCAGGGGCGCTGTAGCTCTGGTCGAGCAGGACGACTCCGGCGGCGGCGCAGTCCTGCTCGATTTGCAGCAGTTCCGCCCGCGCCTGTGCGATCAAGCCGACCGCGTCCACGCCTTCAGCGGCTGCCGCTTGTTCGAGCAGCGTTTGCACGCCGCTGACGTCAATCGTACATTCGGCGGCAGCGACTTCGGTCACGGCTTCTGTGGCATCCTGCGCCAGCGCCGGAAAGACGATCAACAGCGATAACAGTAAACCCAAGATGATTTTCATGACGATAAGTTCCTCTCAAAAAATCAGGATCAAGCGCTGGCGGTTTCGCGGTGCTGCTTGGCGCAGCGTTCGAGCGCGCGCTGTGCTTCGCGCACGTTGAGCTTGGGCGCGACGGCGTCGTAAAAGCGCACTGCCGTTTGTTCTGCTGCCGCCTGCCCCGCTGGCGAGGTGTCGTCCCAGTTGATGGCGTAGTCGGCTTCGTCCAACCCCTCAATCGGTTCAAGTTTGATCTCGGTGACGTTCTCGCGGCGGACGCGCTCTAGCGTATTGCGGCGCTTGTCGCTGGCGGCGGCGCGGTCGCTTTCGCCTGCTGTTTGATAGTAGTCGCGCAGGTGCGTTTCGAGTTCGATAGAGTAGGTCATGATCGCGCCGAAAGTGTTTAGGGATACCATAGGGCATTTCCTAACGTTAGGGAATGGTTAGGCAAGATAGACGTTATTATGCTGGACAAGGGCGGCAAATCCTAGAGCGGTTCGCGATGGGTGCAGGGTAAAGCGGATCAAAGCGAAACCGAAAGGAGATCAACCACAGAGGACACAAAGAAGGTCAATCGCCAAGACAGGGCGCACACCGTGCGCCCCGACGACAAATTCGTATTTAGCGCACCAAGCCGCTGGCGCTGTTGGTGACCGCGCCGTCGTCTGCCTGCGCGACGAGGCGGGCGTACTTCGCCATTACGCCGCCCGCATAGTTGGGGGTGGGCGGCGTCCAAGCGTCGCGGCGCGCTTTGAGTTCTTCGTCGCTCAGTTCAACCGAGAGGCTGCGCGCGGCAACGTCCACGTTGATGATGTCGCCCTCTTGGAGCAGACCAATCGCGCCGCCGACTGCCGCTTCGGGCGAGACGTGCCCGATCATCAAGCCGCGCGTGCCGCCGGAGAAGCGCCCGTCGGTCAGCAGCATGACATCGCTGCCGAGTCCTTGACCGACAATCGCCGCCGTGACCTGAAGCATCTCGCGCATACCGGGACCGCCGACGGGTCCTTCGTAGCGGATGACGACTGCATCGCCCGCTTTGATCTGTTTGTTCTGGACGGCTTCGTAAGCGTCTTCCTCGCGGTTGAAGATGCGGGCGACGCCCCGGAAGGTCTGCGGCTCTGTGCCCTTAAGCTTGACGACACTGCCGTTGGGGGCAAGGTTGCCCTTGAGGATGTGCAGCCCGCCATGCGAGTTGATGGCGTTGTCGAGCGTGTGGATCACGTCCTGACCGGGCGTTTCCTGCGCGGTCGCGGCTTCTTCGCCGAGCGTCTTGCCGGTGACGGTGAGCGTATCACCCGTCATGTAGCCACCCTCGATCAAGCGCTGCGCCAACAGACGCACGCCACCCGCGCGGTACATATCGACGGCGTTGTACTTGCCGGTCGGCGTCAGGTCGCAGATCAGCGGCGTCGATTTGCTGATGTCCTCGATCTCGTCAATCGTGAAGGGGATGCCCGCTTCACGAGCGAATGCCAGTGTGTGCAAGACGCCGTTGGTGCTGCCGGCGCTTGCCGCAATCGCCGCGACCGAGTTGATCAGTGACTGCTTAGTGACGACTTTGCTTGGACGCAGGTCTTGCTCGATGAGTTGGATGATCAGTTCGCCCGCGTCAACCGATGCGCGATCTTTCGCCTCGTCCATCGCGGGAATGTCTGCCATGCCCATCGGGCAGATGCCCAAGATTTCGGCGACCATCGCCATCGTATTGGCGGTGTACTGCCCGGCGCACGCGCCGGGACCGGGGCAGGCGACGTCTTCGATTTCTTTAAGCTCGGCGTCGGTGATTTTTCCGGCGGCGTGCGCGCCAATGGCTTCGTAGACGTTGACGACGGTCATCGCTTGACCGCGCAGCACACCGGGCATGATCGAGCCGCCGTAGAGCATCAACGAAGGCACGTCGAGCCGGAGCAGCGACATGATTGTTCCCGGCATGGTCTTATCACAGGCGGCGAGCGCGATCACGCCGTCGAAGTAGTTGCCGCGCGCGACCAATTCAATTGAGTCCGCGATCATTTCGCGACTGATGAGCGAGGCTTTCATGCCTTCCGTGCCCATCGTGATGCCGTCGCTGATGCTGATGGTGTTGAACTCCAGCGGTGTGCCACCGGCGCGGCGAATGCCCTCTTTCAGCTTGGCAGAGAGGCGGCGTAGGTGAAAATTGCAAGGACCGATTTCTGTCCACGTGTTGGCGATACCGATGAGGGGTTTGTTCAGGTCGTCGTCGGTTAAGCCAATCGCTTTTAGCATCGACCGCGCGCCGGCGCGATCCACGCCGCCGACAAGCGTTCGGCTGCGCTGGTTGAGCGCGGAAACATGATCCCGAATTTCTGGTGAGTCTGCCATGAAACGTACTCCTAAGGTTCTATAATAACTTGGCGTCTCTGATTGTAACGCTGAAAGGGGGACGGATCGCAACTATTGGCGCTATCGAAACGTAGATCAGATAGAAGCAAAGTTAGAGGAGATTTTGATGTTCATCGTGCGATTTCTTGCCAAGATGATCCTGACGCTGATTTTCGGGAAGGTGATCGGTAAGCTGCTGTAGCTAAGCCGTCTCCGTCACCTCGCAGAAGCCTCTTTTGCCCTTCCCCGCCCCTAAATTGCGGGCGAGGAAGGCGGCAAAACGGGGATGAGGCTACTTGAGCATTGCCAATTGTCGCGTGGACGTTATCATACTTTGAGATGCCTGCGGCAGACTGACGCGAAACATACTGCCGTCGCCAACCTTGCTTTCGACCTCAATCGTGCCGCCATGCGCTTCGATGATCTTCTTGGTGATTGCCAAGCCTAAGCCGGTGCCGCCCGTATCAATCGAACGTGCTTGATCGGCGCGGTAAAAGCGCTGGAAAATGCTTGGCAGGTCGGTATCGGCGATGCCTATGCCTGTATCACGGACTTCGATGAACGCGCGGTCATGGGCAATCCGTGTCGTGATGGTGATGGTTCCGCCTCTGGCGGTATAGCTGACGGCATTGCTGACGAGATTGGTCAAGGCGCGGTGAAGTTCGTCGTCCGCCGCCTGAATGACCGCGTCTGCCGGAGCGAGATCAACGACGAGGTTCTGCCGCTTGCATTGAAGGTTCTTTTGCTGCCCATCGATCACCTTCTGGACGACCTCGTTGACGCTCTGCAGTATAAACTTCGACGCCATATCGCGGTCACTGTCGTCGCCCAAGTTGAGCATGGTCACCATATCGTTAAGCAGGCGCGTTAAGTGGTTCGACGCTTGAATCAGCACGCCAACCCGTCGTTCCTGCTGCGCAGTATCCTTGGTGCGCTGAAGCAGTTCGAGATTGAGCACAATCACTGAAAGAGGCGTTCGCAAATCGTGCGAAATGTCGTTCACGAACTTCTTGAGGATGCCCGTGCGTTCGCGTTCGAGCGCGAGTTCGAGCGTTTGGCGCTCGTAGTGCTTACGCTCGGTGATGTCATGTCCTTCGGGGAGCAGCAGCACGACTCCACCCGCCTCGTCGAAAATTGGACTAAGCGAAAAATCAACCGTGATGTGGCGGTCGTTCACGCCGACGATTTCAGTTTCATAGCGAATGAATTCGCCCTGTGCTACGCGCGCCACGACGTCTTTCATCTGTTCGATTGAGCGATCCGACAGGAGGATGTCCCAGATGTAGTGACCGGCAACTCTATCCATCGAAACGCTGTAAAAGTCGAGCACCGTTCGGTTGACCTGTACGATCTTACCGTCAGGCTTCAACAGACCGATAAATTCGAAGGCGCTGTCGAACAGGGCGCGGTAACGCCGCTCACTTTCGTGGAGCGCCATTTCTGCCATTTTGCGTTCGGTGATGTTGTGCGATTCGGGAATGATCAGGACGACCTGCCCGTGTTCATCGAAAATTGGCGTGAGGGCGAAGTCGAAGATCAGTCCGTCGGGCATCCAATCATCGACTTCATAACGTATCGTCTCGCCCTGTGCCGCGCGTTGAATCGACTCCTGTAGCTTTTGCCGCGCCTCGGTTGGCATGAGTGGGAAGATTTCCCAGAAGCGCCGCCCCACCACACTTTCGAACTGGAGATGCCATGCTCGGAGCGCCGTTTCGTTGACTTCGAGGATCGTGCCGTCGGGTTTGAGCAAGCTCATGTGTTGGCTGCTGCTGTCAAAAATGCCCCGAAAACGCCGCTCGTTGGCGCGTAGTGCCGCTTCGGTTTCGCGGCTGCGGCGCTGACTAGTCAGCAGGCTGCCGACCAGCAGCATCCCCAACGGGTAGAGCAGGATGGTATTGGGAATCATCCGCCCTAGCAGAGACAGGTCGAAATTGAAGATGAGCAGCACCCACACGCCGCGGAGCAGCGAAAGGGCGATGCCGATGCCGATCAATTGTCGGGCGCTGGGGAGTTTTTTTCCGTGTTGCAGCAGATATTGGCGCGCGAGAATGCTGAGAAGCGCGGCGGTCAATGCCCAACCGACGCCGGCATACGCGCCTATGCCCCCGACCGAGAGGCGGTAAACGCCTGCCATGAAAGCGGCGATCAGCGCTGGAATTGGTCCAACGTAGAGTCCGGCGATAGCAATGATGATGGTGCGTCCGTCATAGAATGCTCCCGGCGCAATCTGGATTGGCTGCATCATGGTAATGATCGCAAACAAGCCGAACAGCACCCCATTGAGGATGTCTATGACACGCCGCGCGAAACGCGCGAGCAGCGGATGGGCGAAGCCATAGAGGAAAATTAGCGCGAGTAGAAGGGCGATATTTTGGCTGAGGGCTACGATAGAGGTCATTGAGTTCCCTTATTTAACACGCGATTGCTCTGCTGACTCCTCACTGCCAGACTTTCAGCACAGTCATATCTCTAGAACGCAGAGCCAGTCTAGATCAACATAACATCGAGGCTATCTCTCGTATTGTAGGGTGAATTGGATGATTTAGGGGATAATTTTTCGTGAATTTTGGTATGGACGGGAAAGCGACTACGAACGTTGATAAGTCAGATCGTCGGTGAAGCCGCTGTGCGTCAACCCTGCGCGCACGCGCTCCACGTCGGCGGTGTCGGCGGCATCATAGGTCATAACGTGAATGAGCCGTTCGTCAACCTGCCCGCGTGATGCGGTTGCGACCTTCGATTTGTAGCCTAGCTGACCTTTTTCGGTGGCTGTTTTGATGCGCGCCCACAAGGTATCGACCTCGCTCAGCGTGGTGTGAATCAGCCAATACCCCGCGCGTGGCGTGGGTGCTGCCTGTTCGGGCTGCGGCTGCTTGGGCTTGGCTTCGATCCAGTAAACGGCGTTGACCTGAGAAGGCTGCACGTCAGCATCGTTGGTCATGCGCGCGCGCTGCACCATGCCGATCAAATCGAGGTTGGGATGATCGTCGGTTGGCATTTAGCTCTCTGTTGGTTCGCTATTTTCGGGGGCTTTCGCCAGCGGCAGACAGAAGCCAAAGGTGCTGCCCTTACCGTATTCGCTCCTGAAGTGGACTTTACCGCCGTGCCGCTCGATAATTTTCTTGACGAGGTACAAGCCTAACCCGGTGCCGTCGATGGCATAAGTCTCGCTGGTTTTAACACGGTAAAAGGGCTGGAACAGTTGGGTTTGATCGTCTGCGGGGATGCCGAAGCCGGTATCGACGATTTCAAGCATGGTTTGATCGCCATCCGGGTGGAGATGCGCTTCGATTTTGCCGTTTTCCGGCGTGTACTTAATGGCGTTGCCGATGAGGTTTGAGATCGCTTCGTAAAGCTCGGTCGAATCACCGTAGACGACCGCCGGATCGATAAACAGGTTGATCTCCTGACGGCGCTGGCGTATTTCGCCGATGTGCTCGTTGATCGAGTGCTCTAGCAGGGAACTCAACTGAACGCGGGCGAGCGTCGTATCGCGCTGCTCGTGCATGCGCTCAAGTGAGAGGATATCAGTCGTCATCTGCGTCATGCGCACCACCGCCTGCCGGATGGCGTCAACGTACATGCGGTGTGCGTCGTCCAACTGCGGGGCGAGGTCTTCGGAAAGCAGTTCGATGTAGCTGCCGACAATTGCCAGCGGGCTGCGGAGATCATGGGCGGCGACGCGGATCATGTCTGTTTTCAGGGCTTCAAGGTTGCTGACCTGCGTGTAGAGCGTGCCGAGTTCGTCGAGCCGTACTTGCAGCGTCTCGTAGAGACGGGCGTTTTCGATGGCGGAGGCAACACGCGCCGACAGTACCTGCACAAACTCGAAAATCTGCGTGGTGAAGTGTTCGGAGCTGGTGGTTTCGAGATTGAGGACACCGACGATCTTGCCGTGCGAGATCAGCGGGATGGCGATTTCGGCGCGAGTGGTGGGAATGTCGGGCACATAGTCGGCGTCGCCTGTTACATCGGGGACAAGTTCGCCGCGTTGATTGTGGATCACACGCGCGATGATGCCTGTGTCGAGCGCCATCCACTGGGTTGTAAAAGCGCCGACTGAGCGCGCCAAACGCACATAGTCACGTTCGATCAAGCCGATAAAACCCGCTTCAGCGCTGCTTAAAAGCAGAGCGGCGTTGAGGGCGACGCTCAAGACTGAATCGAGCGCCAAAGTCTGATTGAGTTCGACGTCTACCTGCTGGAGCACCGAGAGCAAGTCGAAGCGCTGGCTGAGCAGAGCTTCCGCGCGCCAACGCTCGGTCACGTCACGGACGATGCCTCGAAAGCCGATTGGCTCATTGTTGCGCCCGCGCAGCAGCGCGACCGAAAATTCGACCGAGCGCAGGTCACCGCCGAAGCGGACGATTTGACACTCGACCGCCGGGACGGGTTCACCCTCTTCGACCACAAAGTGAAATGCTTCGCGGAGACGAGTCATGTTGTTCTCGTCCATGCGGCGGAAATACTTGTCGCCACTGATCGCGCCGAGGTCGCCACAGCCAAAGATATTGCATAGGCTGCGATTGGCAATAATCAAGTTACCCGTCAGATCAGCTTCATAGTAGCCATCGGACAGTTCATCAATACGAATGCGGCGGAGCTTTTCGTTACTCATTAGTGCGGATGCGGGAATATCAACGTCTCTGGAAGTCGTGCCTTTTTGGTTCGTACTCATGCGGCATTTCCTCGCATGGCAGACTGACGTAATAAATGTGTAATGATGTGCGTGATATACTACAATATCATAAAATTGTAAAGAATCACATATCAATTTCTAAGAAAGTAAAGCCATGAATTTCAGGCGAGCGCAGCCCGGAATTCCGGGCTGCGCTTTCCGAAGCGTAATCAACCCGCGCCGCGTAGAGTTGCCAGCGCATCGCACGCCGGACATGAGCCATCGGGTCGGATGATCGCATAGCCGCCCTGTGGGTCACCTTCGACGAACTGGGTGAGGTTGACGTTGAAGACGATCAACAGTTGGACGTTGCCGGTCGTTGCGGCAATCTGCACCGCGTCCGCCAGCCACTCTGCCTGATCCTGCACGGTTGTGTTTGCGCCCCATGCGAAGCCTGAAGGCAGCACACCGTAGCCATCGGGCGAGAGGTAGCCGAGTTCGCTGAAGCATAGGGGTAGGCTGCTGTTAAAGGGATTGAGCGCCCGCTGCATCATGAGGGGGAAGTAGTAGGTCGGGTAGTCGCCGCGCGGGTCACCGCTTTGCAGGCGCGGGGAAATCACGCCTTCGTTGTAGTGAATGCCGAGACAGTCAGCGTAATTGGCTGCGTCTGCGTTCGCCATACCGAGATAATAGCGGTCGTCGTTCCAAACGCGATCCAAGCCGAACGCACCCTCTGCGCCCGTTGGCGCGGGCGCGCCCGTGACGACCGTGATCGACGGATCGACCGCTTTGATCGCCCCGTAAGCCTGACGCAGCATTTCGACGTAGCTGCGCGGGTCGATCTTGCCCTGCGGCCATTCGCGGTCAAGGTTTTCTTCGTTCCAAACCTGAATCGCGTCTGGCTGAAGTGCAGCGACTCGCCCGACAAAGTCCGCATACTGCGGGTAGTAGTCGCTGCCCTGCTGGTCGAGTTCGTCCTTATTGCCCTTGATGCTCAGGAAGGCGTAGAAGCCCTGCTGATGCGACCAATTGATGCGGTCACGAGCAACATCCACCAGCGAGTTGTCGCCAATGGTGAAGGGAATCTGCCACTTGATCCACGTCATGCCCGCGTTGCGCATCAAGGTTGCGGCGGTTTCGTCGAACGACTCCAACTGTCCACCGACCGGAATAGGCAGGTCATTGACGACGTTGGGGCGCGGCACGATTTCCGGCGTCGCGGCGGGCGGCGGGGCTTGTTCGGCAGTCGGCTGCTGCTGCGGTGCGGTATTCAGCGGAGCGGCGGGTTCGCCTTCGGGATGAACGAGCGCGTTTCCAATGCGAATAGGGCTGACCGTCGCAAAGCTGGTTTCGCCGGACTGGTGCTGCACGCGCAGGCGCAGCGTATAGATGCCGTCCGGCACAATCCCTGTGTTCAAGATACCGAGCGTCCCATCGACAACGGGGGTGCGGCTCGGCAGAGAAACGGGCGTCCAGCTTACGGTATTGGGGTCGGCGTTAAAATCCGCCATCTCAAAGAAATAATTCTGCAAATCGGGCGGGTTGACCGTGCCCGTGATTGTCACCGTTCCTTGCAAGCTGTAAACCGGCGGAGGGAAGGTGATCTGGATGTTTTCATCCTGTGCCCATGCCGGAAGCACAGACAGCACGAAGGCTGAAAGCGCGAGCATAAGCACAACTATAAATCGATGCCTCATATGAATATCGTCTCCTTAAAGCGCGGCGGTGAGCTGCAAATGGTGGGTGTAGAGGCAGGTTTCAAACCTGCCTCTACATGAACTGCTGTGTGCTTCGCTAATTACGGGCAGCTTCCCTTTTGCAGGACGTAGTTCAGCGTGCGGGTGTTGTCGCCTTCGTTGGTTTCAGGAACTTCATTCCCCGGGTCGATGACGAGCGTAATCGTGTGCCCTTCGTTGTACCACGTGCTGACCGTCAGCGGCATGTTGACCTTGAAGGTCACGCCCGGCGGCAAGACCGGGAAGCCGCCGTTCGTATTACCTTGCTGCGAACCGTCCGCTGTGCGGGTATCGACCAGCGAGACTGAACCCGTCGCGCTGGTTGCCTCTGAGCCGAGATTGGCAACGTCAAGGCTAACGATGAAGGTTTGCGCGCAGGTTGGCGAGCTGGGATCGACGTAGATGTTGCCTGCGACCAAGTTCGCCTGCGTCAGCGGAACTGGCGTCGCGGGGATGCCGGTCGGGAACGGCGTGATGGTGGGCGGCGGGGGCGGCGGCGGCTCGACGCGCGGCAGCGAGGTCAGGTTGCCGGAGGTGGTGACGATGCTCGGCGACACCCAGCCTGTTTGACCATTGTCCAACTGAATTTGATACCAGCCTGTGCCTCGATTGCTGATACCGAGGATACGGGCGTTTGTACCAAGCGGCACCGAGACAACGATGTTGTAGAAGGTGCTATCGCCCTGACGGACATTGCCCGATGGGCTAGAGCTAATCGTGACGCGCGGCGTCGAGTCTTCGGTCGGCACGGCGGTGGCAAGCGGCTGAGTTGGGATCGCGGTTGCTGGCATCATCGTCGGCGTGGGTGTCGCTGCGAATGGAGATGGCACGTTCTCGATACGCAGGGGCGAGACGATCTGCGTGACCGCTGTCCCTTGACTGACGTTGACGGTCAGGCGCAGTTCATACAAGCCATCTTCAACAAACGTGGTATTCCACATGCCGAGTACGTCGTCTTGCACGACGGACTGGTTGGGCAGAATCGCCGGGAACCAAACGTCGCTCGTCCCCTGTGGGGTCAAGTCGTCGTTGAGCGGGCGAAATTCAATGAAATAGTTGGTCATGCTCGGCAGGTTTGCCGTTCCGCGAATCGGGAAATCACCGCGAACGACGTAAACCGGCGGGGGCCAAGTAACGTTTGCGTTGGGGTCAGGTTGGGGGGTGCCGACCTGAGCAAAAACAGTCATTGGGAGCACCAACAGCAGCATTAGCAGCAGTAAGAGCGTACGTTTCATAACTTTTCCTCCTCGAACAAGTGCAGGCATGAAACCTGTAAAGGCAGCAAAGCATTACAGCCATTGTACCCAATATTCTCTGTAATGTGCTAACGATTGCCCTACGCCTGTCAGTCGCGGATGAGGAGATAGGCGGCGGCGCGGAAAGCGCCCCACGTAATCAGCAAGGGCAGCACCAGCGGGAGGAAGATTTCGATGAGCAAGCGCCCGTTGAAGTCGGTGGGAACGAGACGGGCAAGGTTAATGAGCAGGAAGTAGGCGGCAGTCAGCGTTGTCGTGCCGACAAGAGCAGGCAGACGTGAGGGCACCGCCGTGCCGACCATCACGCCGAGCGCGCCGACCATGATCGGCTCGATGATCACACGCAGGATGGAAACAGCGAGCGCGGCAATCAACGCTAAGCGCATCAGGATAGGGTGATTGTCGAGCGAGAAATAGACGTCGTATTGGATAATCATCAGCGGCAGGCTGGCAAGCGCCGCGCCTATCAAGATGAGGCTGAGGTTTTCTGTCCGCCGCCAAACCGCCGCCGCGACTTTGCTCAAAAGAATCTGGCTGGCGGGGCGCGGGATGATCAGCAGCAGGTCGAGCGTTTCGTTGCGGTGTTCCTTGACGATGGAAATCGCCGCCGATTCGCCAATCTGGTAGAGAATCTGCCCATAGACGACGATGCCAATCGGCAGCAGCACCAATGTGAGGGTGACGGTGGGCATGAGCAGCACAAACAAGACCGGTGCAAGGAATGAGACTAGAATCAAGCCGACCTGAGCGAGATAAACTCGTAAAATGAAATGCATATCCGGCGTGAGGGTCTTCCAGTACGAGCCGAGATGACGGCGCACAATCGGGTTCGAACGGCGCGCCCATTCGGGCAAGTTGCGGTCGATTTCGGTGGTGAAGGTGTGTTTAATTCGTGCAGCCGTTGCATCGAACAGGGCTTGATCCACCGGGCGATCCTCTCGGTGTAAGTTCTTTCTAGTATAAACCCATTTGCTGGTATTCCGGTTCAATTCTGATCGGCTGTGGGCATGAGTAAACCGGAAAAAACGCATCGAATGACGCGCCGATGTGCTATGATTAGCCTCATGGAGATCACAGAGTCAATGAATGATCAAACCCAAAGCCCGCGCGCGCAACGCCTGCGCGACGCCGGGCATAAACTCACGAATGCACGCCTAACGGTGCTGGCGGCGCTCGAAGCGCACGACGGACACATGACCTCGACGGAACTGCTGGAGCGCGTCAACGAAATCGACTCCAGCATCGGGCGGGCGAGCGTTTTTCGGACGCTCGACCTGTTCACGCAGCTTTCGATTATTCGCCCGACCTACATCGATAGCAGCGTAACACCGACTTACGTGCTGATGCCCAACGGACATCATCACCACATCATTTGTTCGAATTGCAACCGGATCATCGAGTTTGAGGACTGCGGGCTGGATCAACTGTGCCACGAGCTTGAAGCCCGCTACGACGTTCAACTGACGGGGCATCTGTTAGAATTCTACGGCGTATGCGGCGATTGCACGTCCGATGAACACACGGACGCTGCTCACAGCACGTCGGAGTCCTGATGCACGTCGTCTATAACGGCTGGTTCTGGGATCAACCGAATACAGGCAGTGGACAGGTGATTCGTCACCTGCTGCCCGCGCTGCGCCGAGTCGCGCCCGATTTACAGATGTCGGTGGTGCTGCCGCAGGGCGTCGGCGGGGACGACCTGCCGGAAGGTGTCGAGGCGATCACGACAGGCGGATCGCGCTCGAATTTAGGCAAAGTCTGGTTCGAGCAGCGGATATTCCCGCAGCAGGTCGGGCAGTCGCGCGCGGACATTGCCCACGTCCCGTACTGGGGCGCGCCGCTCAGTTCGCCGGCGCCGATGGTGACGAGCGTGCTCGACGTGATTCCGTTGGCGCTGCCACAGTATTCGGCGGGCTTGCTGCCGCGCCTGTATAGCTCGTTGGTGAGCGCCTCAGCGCGCGGATCGTCACAGATCATCACGATCAGCGACGCGGCGAAGGCGGACATCGTGCGCTATCTCGATATTCCGATGGACAAAATCACGACGACCTATCTCGCGGCTGACGAGCGCTATCACCCGCGCATGGGCGCGGAGCGTGATGCGGCTGTGCGCGAGAAATACAAGCTACCGGAGCAATTCGTGCTCTATCTGGGTGGCTTCGACCCGCGCAAGCAGGTCAACGACGCGCTGCTGGCGTTCACCTACGCGGGTCCGGCACATGGTCCTGACCTGCCGTTGGTGATCGGCGGGCGCGAACCGGAATGGGGCACGCCGATGTTCCCCAATTTGCACGACTACGCCGACAAGCTCGACATCAGCGAGTATGTTCGCTGGATCGGCTACGTCGATGATGACGATAAACCGTCGCTGTACCGACTCGCAGACGTGTTCGTCTATCCGAGCAATTACGAAGGCTTCGGCTTGCCCGTGATTGAGGCGATGGCAAGTGGCACGCCGGTCGTCGCGCGCGACATTCCGGTGATGCGCGAGATCACGGGGGACGCCGCTTATCTGGTCGATGACGCGCGGCGGATGGGCGCGGCGATCATCGCGCTGCTGATCCAAGCGCCGCTGCGCGAAACGCAGATCACGCGCGGGCTGGCTCAGGCGACCAATTTTAGCTGGCGTAAGACGGCGAAAGAGACGCTGACGGTCTACGACAAAGTGCTGAGTGCTGAGGGGAAGCACCCTTAGGAGGTTGTTTGCAGGACGGCGCGAATACAGTTGTTGTGAATCAACTCCGGTCTGAGGACAGAATAGGAGTCTAAAAAAGAACTGATTCAAACTTTCTGTGCGAACAAATGACGTAGGTTAATGAGCGCAAAAGCGAGATGATGAGCACCGAGAAAGTTGGCATCTTTGCGATCATAGCGAATGAGTAAGGCTCGGAACTTGTCAATCCAGGCGAAGC
>JBBSNT010000079.1:0-13364 GCA_038260485.1 Aggregatilineales bacterium
ACATCGTGATGGAGTTTGTTGAAGGCACTGACCTGAAGAAGATCATCAAGTCCGAAGGGGCGCTGTCGATTGACCGGGCGTTGAATATCGCCATTCAGATTTGCGGCGGAATCGGCTTCGCCCACCGCGCCGGACTGGTTCACGCGGATGTGAAACCGCAGAATATCCTCGTCACCAAAGATGACGTTGTAAAAGTGACCGACTTTGGTATCGCGCAAGCGTTGAGCGACCAGCAGCCGGGTGAAAAGCAGTCCGTTGTGTGGGGCAGTCCGCACTATTTTGCGCCAGAACAGGCGCGCGGCGAAAAGCCGACACCCGCATCCGACGTGTATTCGATTGGCATCGTAATTTTTGAGATGCTGACGGGTCGTTTGCCCTATACGGGCGCGAACCAGCAGGAATTGGCGCTGGCGCACATCCGTGATCCGATTCCGAAAGTCACCGACTTCAACCCTAACGTGCCAGAAGCGCTCTCGCGGATCGTCTACAAGACGATGAGCAAAGAACCTGCCGCGCGTTACCGAATGGCGGATCAATTGGGGCATATCCTCGCCAGCTATCGTGATCGCGGGCATGACGACTCCGTTCAGCAGCAGCGAACGTTGCCGCTGACTGTGCCGAATATGCCGAACGTTCAGCCGAGCCAGCAGCAGCCAAGCACGATTGTGCCGCCACCTCCGCCCGTGCTTAGCTGGCAGCAACCGACATGGCAGCAGGCATCCGGTCAACAGCGTCCGCCGCTACCGCAGGGCGTCGAACCTATGCCAACCCAACGCTATGACCTTGCGCCGGTCGCGCCATCGAGCAATCAAGCGCGCCCGCAGCAACCTTCACCGTTCGCAGCGCAGCAGCACAGCGGCAATACGAGCCAACTGCTCAATTCGCAGCAATATGCATCTCGTCCGCTGCGGCAAGAGACACCTTCAACGCTCGATATTGTGACCGTGATGCTGGCTATTCTGGCGTTTTTCGCGGTGGCATGCTTAATTCCGCTCTACATCGCGGTATTTCAGACACGATTGGGGTAATCATCCAGGCATGAAGGCGTTGCGGTAACGCCTTATTCAAATTGTATCCAAATACGAATGGATTGGCGGCTGGCTTATTGCCCGGTCATCGATGGGACGCTGGCGTAAACACGATACTCATCGACGGTAACGGTTGCTGGACCGTCGTCGGTCGCAAAATAGAGTCCGATTTTCCCGCCGTCGAGTGTGCCATCGGTGACACGGGTTACGCGCTTGTTATTGACGTAGCCTGTGATGAAATCGCCAATGATGGTGACGGAAAGATCATTATTCTCGCCAAGTGGATTTATTGCCTCGTCATACGTCCAGTTTTCATCGGCACGGCGCAGTTCGTGCCATTCCGCCTGACTCCGCACCCAAATGCTGTAGCGCCCCATACCATCGACGGCAAAGACGTTGTAGTTGTCCTCGTCATGGTAGCGAAAGACAATGCCGTACCCGCTGGCGGGTTGGCTGGACGGTTCGAGCCGTGCGACGATGCCTATCGCCATGCTGGAGTAGACGGTATCGGTTTTGGCGATGCTCGTTTCGGCAGTGGAGATGCGCGTATTCTGCAACTGATACTGTCCGTCCGGTGTGAAACTCCGGGTCAGAAATTCTGTGCCGTCGGTTGACCAGTAGGCATTGTGCATATCGTCAGGGGCGAAACTGCTGGTGAAATACGGATTGGTGTCCGTCATGCTTGGGACATTCGCTGAGTCAATTTCGGCGGTCGCGGATGGCTCAG
Source organism: Aggregatilineales bacterium (assembly GCA_038260485.1). Lineage (GTDB taxonomy): Bacteria > Chloroflexota > Anaerolineae > Aggregatilineales > Phototrophicaceae > Flexifilum. The sequence goes on from JBBSNT010000079.1 coordinate 1,756, forward strand.
CGCCAAAGCGCGCGCTGCGTTGGCTAAGCAGCAGGAAGATAAGGAGCACTACCACGAGGGTAACGACGGTTACGATAGCTGCTGACGTTCGCGGATTCTTGCGCGCTGTTTGTGAGATCGTTATGAATAAGCTGGTCGCCGCAGAGGTTGGCATCTTAATCACTGGAATTGCTTCCTGCGAAGGCAGGATCGTCGTCCGGCCGTGATCGGGCTGCGAAAAAGTTGCCCGAAATGCGCGCAGAAATTCCTCAGCATTTTGGTAGCGGTCGTCCGGCTCTTTGGCGAGCGCCTTGCGGACGAACAGATCGTAGCGCGTCGCGCCGATAAACTCGGAGACGTAAGGCGGCTGCGCATTCAGGTGCTTCAGCATTACGGAGAGACTGTTGTCATCTACAAATGGCGGCTGACCAGTCAGCATCTCGAAGACAATGATGCCAAGTGAATAGAGGTCGGTGCGCGTATCGCCGGGTTTACCGTTCGCCTGCTCTGGTGACATATAGATCGGCGTGCCGGTCGAGACGCCATCCTGAGTTAGGCGGTTGCTCTGGATCATGCGGGCGATACCGAAGTCTGTCAGGATAGCGTCACCGTTCTCGTTGAGCAGGATATTCCCCGGCTTGACGTCGCGGTGCACCATGCCACGCGCATGGGCATAGCTGAGCGCTTCGGTGATATTAGTGACGAGGGCGAGGACACGTTCGCGGGGCAGACGCTCTCCCTTGTCAGCGAGTTTGTCGAGGTGATCTGCCAGCGTTTGCCCCGGTATGTAGGACATGACCATGTAGTAGAGTGGGAAGCCTTCTCGCTGGCTGACGTTGAAATCGTAGAGCTGGACGATGTTGGGGTGGTTGAAGCTGGCGATGAATTTTGCTTCGCGTTCGAAACGCTCCTTAAAAGTCGGGTCGTCTGCAAGATGTTCGTGGAGAATCTTGATCGCCACCAAGCGTTCGAGGTTGGTATCCCATGCCTTGTAGACGCGCGCCATCCCACCAGAACCGAGGCGTTCCCGGAGTTGGTAGCGGTCAAGCTGTCCATTGGCGAGGTCGATCATAAACGCTATCTCCAAGTCGACGCCCACGCATCGAGGGTGCTTCTTGTGAGCATACCTACAAAGCATTATACTCCTACGTACCTTTTCGTAACGAAAGGCACTCCTAGATTTAAGCAGCAGGAGATTAACGAAAGCTAACGTCTTTGTGCGTTCTTCGGAGCTAGGTTACACTTCGGAATTATGAATAGCTTTCGTAGCCGCTTCTTGCTTATCCTTGCGATTACTGCCATCCCTCTGATCGGTGGGACGGTGCTTGCTCAAGCGCCTGTCCAAACCCCTGATCAAACTGCTACTCCAAACGGACAGGTACACGCACTGTACGATGCGATCACGTTTTCGGTGGATATTGACCCTAATCTCTATACAAATCCGTTTGACAGCGCTGACATTGAACTGGTAGGCGTATTTCATGGTCCATCAGGGCGGCAGGTTGTGATCCCCGGATTCTGGATGCAGCCTTACACCGATACTTGTGTCGAGCCGTGCCGCGTTGAAAACCTGCAGGCTTCCGGTGATCCGATTTGGCAGGTGCGGTTCTCGCCGGATGAGGTGGGAGATTGGTCATATTCGCTGCAAATCAGCGATGACAGGACAACCGTTGATACCAAGACGGGCGCGTTCAGCATCGAAGCATCGGCGCGTCCCGGTTTTATCCACGTCAGCGCGAATAAGCGCTATTTCCAATATGACGCAGGGCAGTCCTATTTTCCGATTGGACATAATCTCAACTGGTCGTGGGATGATGGCGGTGGCTTAGTTGCGTATCGCCGGTGGCTTGAAGCTCTGAGCGCCAGTGGCGGAAACTACGCGCGCCTGCTGATTGATGATCCGTTCTTCATTGGGTTGGAGTGGAACAGCGCGGCGGGTAACTATACTGCATCGCAGAAGGAAGCCGCACGTTTCGACGAAATCCTCGACATGGCGGCTGAGTATGGCGTATCGCTGCAAATTATCGTGTTGTGGCATCAAGCGCTGACGACTTATCAAGGTATACCTGTTGTAGCACCGGAGAATCCGTCGCGCCCTGATACCAGCGCTGATTGGGATGACTACGGTTACAACGTCCGCAGGGGCGGCGTGCTGAGCGGTGCGGGCATATTCTTCTCGTCGGCGCAGGCACGGCAATTGTTCCAGCGGCGACTTCGCTATATCGCTGCACGATGGGGTTACAGCCCGCAGATTTTTGCGTGGGAAATGATTGACGAAATCGACCACACGACGAACTACAACGCGCAAACGGCGGCGGCTTGGTTGCAAACCATGGCGGGTTATCTTCGTCAGGTTGATCAGAATCGCCACTTGATCACCGCTGGCAGTCGCGACTTCGATACGACGATCCTCGATAGTCCGGTGCTTGACTTCACGCAGGCATGGTTTTTCCAGCGCCGTCCATTCGAGACGGTCGCTGATCAGGTGGTCGGGTCGGTTAGTGCGATCCGGCAGAATCTCGATGCTGCTGAAGTGCCTGTACTCCTAAATGCTTTCTCGCTTAACCCGTGGTTTGAGCCAACACGCGAAGATGTCGAAGGAATTAGCGTACAGACGACGTTGTGGGCGTCGGCATTTTCTGGCGCTGGCGGTGGTGCAATGTCCGCTTTTGGTGAAACTTACGTCGTGCCGCTCGACCTTCAGCGCTATTACCCGCCGCTGGCGGCGTTTGCCTCGGTCGTCAATTGGGCGAAGCTCGATTTGCAGCCCGCCGATGCCGCACTTCTGAGCGATGACGACTCGCTGTACCAGCCGATGCGGATCGATGGCTTTTTGCAGCGCTACGGAGTGGATGATGCTGAGCCGGTGACACACTTGATCACGTCGGACGGAGTTGTGCCAGACGTATCAACTGTGCCGGGGTATCTCTACGGGCGGCTCTACAATACGCAGTGGCATCAAGCGCAGCAGTACCGTGTCACTATTCCGCACGCAACAAGCCTTGAGGCGCGTGTGCGCGCGACTTCAACGCAGGCGGGCGCGCGGTTGGTGATACAGGTCGATGGCGAAACCACCGCTGAACTCGTGCTTGACGCGGGGGCGAAAGATGTGGCGCTGCGCGTGCCGCTCAGCGTGGGCGAACACACGATCACGCTTGAGAATCAAGGCGATGATTGGCTCCAGCTTCAGTCTGTGGAGATCGGCGCGCTGAGTGCGCCTGTGCGTGTGTTGACCTTGCGCGATGCTGACGCGGGGGTTGCGCTGTCGTGGCTTCAATATCGAAGCTATACGTGGGATCGGTTGGGTGAGCCGCGTCCGCCGCTTTTATTTCGCTATCGGCTTGATCGGATGCCCAGCGGGCGATACACGGTCGAACTGTGGAATCCGCTAACAGGCGCAGTGATCGGTCAGGAATTCACGACAGTGGGCGTGAACGGTATTCTGAACTTCGAGCTTGTGCCGATGAGCGATGAATTGGCGGTGCGCGCAGTACGTCGATCCGATGAACTGCCAACAGCAACACAACCCCCGACTTTAACAGCGGTCGTTCCCTCGCATACACCGACCGCATTCTCGATTGAGACGAATACACCGCTACCAACGGCTACCTCAACCGATACGCCGAGACCGAGCGCAACGGCTAGTTCAACGCCGACTGATACGGCAACGGTTACGCCGACTTTCACGGACACGGCAACTACTACCTCAACCGCTACATCCTCGCCGACGCGCACCCCGACTCGTCGCCCGACACGGACCGCAGTTCCGACTGCCACGCCGACGGATTCCTCGACTTCTGCACTTACTGCTACAACCTCGAGTACGCCTACAACTACACCCTATCGCTGACGGTGCTCACTTTGTTCAGCGCAATAAATTAACCTTTGCTATACTGCAATTGTGGCATAGCGAAGGGCGTAGGCAGCGCATGACAGCACGATTGACGAACAGGACGGAACGTCTCATTCAGATGGAACAGTTGTTGTTTCGGAATGCTTCGGGGTTACGTGCCGTCGAAATTGCCGAAGCGTGCGGCGTTGATCGCCGCACTGTTTACCGCGATTTATCTCTGCTGACTGAGGTTGGTGTGCCTGTCCAGCAGAAGGATGGGCGGTTTTATCTCCAGCGAGAACAGTATCTAGCTACCCTGCGGCTGAGCTTCAACGAAACGATGGCGCTGCTGCTCGCCGCCGCTGCGTCACAGCTTGATAACCCTCATCTTACGTCTGCGATGGCAAAATTGAGCCAATCGCTGCCCGACTCGGTTGCTGCTCACGCGAATGTGCTGACCGAACTTACGCAGCACGCTAGTGACACGTCACGCACCGCCATGCTCGATTTGCTGACACGCGCATGGGGCGAACAGCGCTGTATCAAACTGTGGTATTGCAGCCGTGATAACACGAACGTTTATGCCCATGAAATGTCGATCTATTTCATCGAACCGAAGCCGAGCGGCGCGGTATACGTGGTTGGCTTCGACAGTGGCTCCAGCCGAGTGCGCGCCTTCAAACTCGACCGTATTCAGCAGGTAGATGTGCTGCCGACAACCTACGAAATGCCTTTTCACTTCGATACTAAACGCTATCTGTTCTATCTGCGCGGCGCGGCGAAGGCGAAAGCTGGACGCGCCGATGACCATAGCAGCATTTAACGGGTAATCGCGTTGGCGAAGATCATTTCCAGCGTATTGTAAACCGGACGCGCTTGCCCCGATGGATCAAGCATGCTGTAGTAGCAGGCTTCGGTGTTGGCAGGGTGCGCAGCGCAGGCGTTCAGATTGTAGACAATCATAACGCCGACAAACTCCAGTTTTGCGCCAAGTTCAAAGCCGCGTGCGAGATACTGCGCCTGTTGGTCAAGGCTGGTGTAGCTGACGTATTCGGTGTTACGCTGCGGCGCGGAAGTGCCCATGCTCGTTCCCCAGCCGAAGCGAGTCACCCAAATGAGTGTGTTTTGATCCCCGTAATTCAGCATAATCATGCGATAGTCATTGAGCGTATCGAGGAAGTAGAAACTTGGATGCCCGTAGTGTGAGATCACGCCTTCAGGTGCGGCGCAGCAGGTCGCGTCAGGCGGATTCGCATAGCCGTAGGGATGTGCGCCGATGGCATCGCTGAATTGGGCTAGTCCCTGTGCATAGAGATCGTTCAGATAGACACGGTCGTCAATCGCGTTGATACCGTCGTTGAAGCCGGTTGGCGCAAGCCCGGCACTGACGACGATTGCTCTTGGATCGACCGTTTTGATCACGGCATACGTGTTACGCAGCAGGGCAGCGTAAGCTTCGGCGCTGACGGGGTAGAGCGAGCTGTTCCATTCGCGGCGTAGATTTGGCTCATTCCAAATTTCATATGCTTGCACCCGCCCCGCGTAATGCTCCGCGAGTGCGCGAGCAAACTGCGTGAATTGGCTGAGATCGTCCGGCGGTCCGTTCTCGATCTGTGCTGATCGTGTCCAGTCCGGCGCTGTGCTGATCGTCATCAAGATATTCAGGTTACGGCTGTGGAGCGCTTCGACGATTGCATCAAGTTCGGTGTAGTCAATTACGGCGCGAGTCGCTTCGATATCTCGCCAGTTCGCCTCGACTTTTGCCCAGTGCATCCCAAGTATAGTGATTTGCGATGCAATAGTGTTCGCGTCCTGTCCGTCGAATTCCAGTTCGATGCCATAGTCGAATGCCGGACTGACAATCGGAATCGAGAGTGCCTGAGCAGAAAGATCACCAGGAACGTCTGTACCCGGCGTGCTATCTAGGCTCAATGGGTCGGTCGGTGTAATTGCCGCGTTGATTGCTGGTGGCGTGGGTGAAGCGTTTCCAGGAACGGGAACACGTAGCCGCTGCCCAAGTACAATCAACTGTGGATCGAGCAGATTATTGAGGTGGACGAGTTCGGTGACCGTTGTGTGATTGCGTGAGGCGATTAGCCCTAAGGTGTCGCCATGCTGGACGACATAAGTCATCGTGTTTGGTGGTGTGGAGGTAGGGGAATTCTCCTGTGCTGCGCTGATCTGAACGTTGATCAGGAGAAAAGCGGCAACGAATAGCACAACCCATCGTGACATCAAATCCCCCCAAATATACAGGTTTTTACACTTTGATCTTACCCTTTCTCCCTAAGTCGCGCTACCGTCGTTCTGGCAAGAATACGGGTTGCGGTTTATAACTGATTGCAGAATGTATGAAGGAGTCATTCGGACTATGCTGAAAAAACTTGCTGCGGTATTTGCCGCTGTTCTGGTTCTAAGTGTTTCGGCTAGCGCTGGGACAGTCGTGGCACAGGATCGCACGGTGACGTGGCAGCGCTGGGACGTCACGATTGACAATGTGAATACGACGCGAAACCAGTTTGATGTGACTGAAAGTTATGACGTTCGCTTCGACGGACAGTTTACATTCGGCTCTGTCGTCATCCCGACGGATCGGTTGGATAGTATCGGTAGCATTCAAGTGACCGAGGAAGGGCAGACGCTGCAAGGGAATTGCTCGCAGCGCGCAGGTACGTACTGCGCGACGAATACGCCGGACGGCTTGTCGATTACTTAGTACTTTTTCCAGCCTCTCAACAACGGGACTGGACACTTCGAGATCGGCTACACTGTCAACGGCGCACTGCGCGTTTATGAAGGCGGCGATCAACTGTGGTGGGATGCTATTCCATCCGAACATTACGGCTTCCCAATTTTGGCAAGTACCGTGACAGTGAACCTACCGGCGGGGTTCGCGCCGCGCGAAGGAGTTGATCCGGTGGTGACTTACGGCGCGCCGGGGCAGGTGGATGTCAACGGGACGACTGTTGTCGCTAAATCAACCGGGACAATCAGCGGCGATGAAGTTTTTAGCATCCGCGTACAGTACCCGCATGATCCGAATGCGACTGCTCCGGCTTGGCAATCGAACTTCGACCAGCAGCGGGCTTTCGACGAGAACGTGATGCCCCTGATCAACATCGGTATTGTGGCGCTGTCGCTGCTGATCGGCATCGGCGGCGTACTGATGCTGTATATCCTCTACGTGCGTAAGGGGCGTGACCCAGAGATTGGTCCTGTGCCGACGTACTTGAGCGAACCACCGTCGGATTTGCCGCCGGCGGTCGTGGGAACGCTGGTCGATGAACGCGCTGACCCGCGCGATGCGATTTCGACGGTGATTGACCTCGCGCACAAGGGTTACCTTGTGATCGAGGAAGAGAAGAAGGAAGGTATCTTCGGTATCGGCGGTGGGAGCGAATTCACGTTCAAGCGTACCGATAAACCGCTGGAAGGGTTGCGCTCCTTCGAGACGAAGATGATGGGTCGCCTGTTCACGGGCAACGAGATGGAACGGACAATGACGTCGCTGCGGACGAAATTCTACACTGTGATTACTGATATTCAGAGCAAGCTGTACACAGAATTGGTGACCGAAGGTTTCTTCAAGACTAGCCCCAGTACGACGCGAGCGGTTTGGTCAGCAATTGCGGTGGTGATTTTGGTGATTGCGGGATTGATTGGTTGGGTTGTGCTCGCCTCGAGCGATACGATTGGTTTCGTGCCGATTTTGCTTCCGATTGCGATTGGCGTTGTCGGTGTCGCCGCGTTGATTATTGGTCCGGTGATGCCCGCCAAAACGCGCAAAGGCGCGGAAGAAGCGGCGAAGTGGAAAGCGTTCTACGAATACCTTCGGAACATGGAAAAATATGCTAAGGTAGAGGAAGCGTCAGCGCAATTCGAGCGCTATCTACCTTATGCGGTCGCGTTTGGACTTGACCGAACGTGGATTAGCAAATTCAAGCAGGTGGATTATGTGCCGATCCCGATCTGGTATTACCCGACGTACATCGGGCCGTACCGACGTGGTTACGTCGCCGGGTCACCCGTTCGTGGACTCAACTTTGGTAGCAGTAACGGCGGCGTTCCGGGCGGGCTAGCGCAAGCAGGTGGCGGCGGTGTTTCGCTCGACCAGATGTCGGGCAATCTCTCGGTCGGGCTTGAATCGATTTCGAACGGCTTATCGAACATGCTCAACTCGGCGTCAAGCGCGATGACCAGCCGCCCGCAGAATGCATCAAGCGGTTCAAGCGGAAGCTGGCGCAGCGGTGGCAGCAGTTGGAGCGGTGGCGGCTTCAGCGGTGGTGGTGGCAGCGGCGGCGGAAGTCGCGGGTTTGGTTGATCCTACACGAACGGAGCGGGAATGAATAGCAGTCGCTTGGTGGGCATTATTCTGACTGTCGTCGGGCTTGGCTTAGCGCTGATCGCGGGTTTATGGTTGGCTAGTCAGACGTCGACATCGGGGACGAGTGGCGCCATCCTTGGGGCGGGCGTTGCCTTCATTCCGGTGGCGCTGCTGGTCGGCTTTGGGATTTACCTGTTCGTGCGCGGTGGCACCGAAGCGGCGCAGGAATCGGTGATGCAGAAGCAGCGCGAACTGCTCGACATTCTCAAGAGTCGCGGGCAAGTGGCGGTCAACGACATGGCGCTGGAAATGCACGTCACGGTCGAGCAGGTGCAGGATATGGTGCATCAGTTGGTTGGGCTGCAAGTGTTCAGCGGCTACGTCAACTGGAACGATGGCACCCTGTATTCGTCGGACGCGCGGCAGCTGCGTGAGCTTGATCACTGTAAGAACTGCGGCGGTGAAATCACGCTGGCAGGCAAGGGAATTGTCGTCTGCAAATACTGTGGGACGGAATATTTCCTATCCTGAGGCTGACACCCTGAAAGTGGGGGATTGTCGCGGGGGCTGTGTCGTACAATTAAATTGAAATTTAACTATGAAATGTTTGGGTCTGAGCGCTGTTTGTACAAGCGGCTGCAGACGGTCAACAAGGAATAGGAGTGGCGAATGTCCGACCTTTACGATCAAATCGTTAACCAACGCGGGTCTTTCGAGCAACTGCTCGCGCGCTTGCCGGGGTTTCGCGGGTACGTCGATAAGGGTGCACGACGCACAGCAGACCGAATGCTGCGTGATCACCTATCTGACCAACTGGGACAGCGCGTTAACCGCTGAGTGCAGATCGAGCGCAAAGTGCTCGATGGCGGAGGCTTGGGCTATATGAGCAAGACGCAGAGTGCCAAGACGAAATTACAAACATTTCGTGACCGTGTGAAAGCGGCTGCGCCGGGCTATTCGGGTTTTGCTGAAGCGGTCAAGATTGGCGATGAAGAGCTGAATCGTCTATACAGCTTTGACGAGGCGCTGATTCGCTACGTGGACAAAATCGATGCTGCGCTGGATAAGCTCGACGAGAGCGTAAGCAGCAATGAAGGCTTAGACGATGCAATCGGAAGCCTAGACCAACTGACGCTAGAAGCGAACGACGCATTTTCGCTGCGCGAGGATGTTTTGACCAATATCAATAAATCATTGACTGCTTAAAGGAGCGAAGCCATGCCTCGGATTATCGACGTCATCGATCATACGAACGTCCAGAATGAAGAACTCGCTTATCGCGAACCGCAGCAGGGCAGCGGTGATTGGCGAATGGGGTCACAGGTGATCGTCGGCGAGAGTCAGGCGGCGGTCTTTGTGCGTTCCGGCGAAGCGCTCGACGTGCTGGGACCCGGTCGGCATACGCTCTCGACGGCGAACCTACCGATCCTTTCGGGCTTGATCGGCTTGGCAACCAGCGGACGGACGCCGTTCACGGCTGACCTTTATTTCGTCAACTTGAAGGATATGCCGCAAGTAGGGTGGGGGACACGCCCGCCGATCCCGATGGAAACGCCGGGGCGCGGTATGGGCATTGTTCTGCTGCAAGGTCACGGGGTGATCGACATCGGCGTCGATGACCCCATGCGCTTCGTCAAGCAGTACGCCGTCGGCAAGGCGATGACACGCTTATCGGACATCCGCGACCGCATCCAGAGTATGCTGGTCGGCGAAATCTCGGAACTGATCGGCAAGTCGGGCGTGCAAAGCGTTCCTGAAGCGAACCGCATCCTCGGCGACATCGAAGGCGCGATGCTGGTCAAGGTCAATGAGAAGTTCCAAGCGCTTGGCTTGCGGATCAAGGCGTTCGAAGCTGTGCCGTTCACGGCGAAGGATGACGTCACGCTCGACGAGATTCGCAACTACGTTACAGCCGAAGCCTACGAGCGCTATGCGAATGAACGGCGCTTTGGAATTGCAGAGACGGCGGCGGGCAATCAAGGTGCGGGCGGGATGCTGGCGAGTGCCGGCGTCGGGCTAGGCGTTGGACAGCAGGTTGGGTCAGTGCTGAACCCTGACGGGGCGGATATGCAGCGCCGTTTAGCTGAGCAGCAGATGCAGATGCAGCAAATGATGATGAACATGATGCAAAATCAGCAGGGACAGCAGCCTCAACAGCAAGCCTCGCCCGCCGCTGGCAGCGCGCTGACATCAAACCCGCAGACGAAAGAGGAAATCCAAGCGTTTCTCGATACACTTGATGCGAAATTGCTCTCTGGTGAAGTCTCGGAAGGCATTTACAATCGTCTCGTCGAGAAGTGGCAGAAGCGGCTTGACGAACTCGGCTAACCTAAGGAATTGAGATTGTCTGTATCGTGAAACTGTCGCCGCCTTCTACTGGAAGGCGGCGATTTGAGTCCGGGTCGTATAAGCCAACGACGAGCGAATAATCCCCGTTGCTAACGCTATTGATCGGCAGTGTGTAAAAGTCGCGGTAGAGCTTGTCTACAGTCCATGAGGTCGTCGAGATACGCCCATCCTGCGGGAACTGGTCATCTTGCGCGACAATTCCGTTCGCGTCACGGAGATGCAGGAATATTTTTAGCGGTGTGTTGGTGACGGAGACCGGTCGCCAGTAAAGCCAGATGGTCAGGTCGTCAGATGGTTCGTTGAAGGTTTGCACATTCGCAAGCTGCACCACACCGCTAAAGGTCGCTAAAGGCGCCGTTGAGGCTTCGCCAGCGCTGACATCCCATGATTTGAATTCCTGCGCACGCATCCCGTTCACCCACGTAGAGCGAACCAACTGCATGTGACTATTGAGCCAATCTTCAGCGGCTGGTGCGTTCGCCCAGTTTGGCGGCTGCGCGACGTACCAGATGGCTGAGGCTTGAGCGCTTCGCATAGTCAGTAAAGAGTTAATTTCTGTGGGCGATTGATCGGGGTTAGCTGGAAGCTTAGCATCACAGTTTGGTGTGATGCTATATTCGACACAGTAAAATGTGAATGACTCGTCAGCGGCTGCCTGTGTCACCCAATCGCCTGCTTGAACGTTATCCTGAAGGTAGTAGGCTAAACTTCGCCAATCCGGCGACTTCGCATAGTCAGATAAAAAATAACCCCTTAATGCAACTAAGCTGGTCAACACCACAACAGAGAAAAAAATAACCTTCAACCAACGCCGGTTTATTCCCAACACTAAAACGGATAGTATCAATGTGAGGGCTGGTGCTGATCCAAGCACATACCGAGGGGTAAAAACACCTAATCTGGTTGAAACAACCCCAAGCAAGAGCAATGGAATTACCCCTAGCAAGGCCACTAATAATGCCTGCCGCCGATTGCGCCGCCACCAGACGAACAATCCCAGCAACAGGGCAATCACCAGCAGCGGATACAACCCCTGAACAAAACTCGCCGACAGCGTATCGACATCGCCAAAAGTGAGGCTCGGCAGAAAGCGTGTGAACCACTGCACGGGATCGAAGTTGCCCG
>JBBSNT010000080.1:0-13325 GCA_038260485.1 Aggregatilineales bacterium
AGCAATTGGCGGTCGCCAATCGTATGCACCGTTCGCTGGCAACACTCCAAGTCTCGGTCGATGAAGTGATGCAGCAACAGAACACTCTGCACCACCCCAATCGCCTACGTCTGTTGGATAAATTTCGGTCAGTGGCTTAGAATACGTTGATATTCTTGATAACTACGCAAGACGATGATACTTTCACGAGAGAGGCGCAGTCTCTAATATATCAGCTATCACCGGAAACGTGGAGCAGTGACTATCGGCAAGCCTATGCCTACCTGCTCGCCATGTATTTAGGCAACAGTTGCATTACCTATACCCATAAGACGCCCCGCTTACGAGTCTCGCTCGATCATCGGTATCCCCAGATTATTGAACAATGCAAACAAGCTATGAAAATTGTCTGCCCTCTAAACTTAACCAGTATTCTTCGCTACAAAACCCAAAACAGCGTTGAAGTCTACAACTATTCAGGTTTATGGCTGAATTTTTTCCCTCAGCATAGGGCAGGGGAAAAACACAAGCGGAAGATTGAACTCGAAGCGTAGCAAGAAAAAATCATCAGCGAATATCCGATTGAATTTCTCAGAGGGTTTATACGTTCGGATGGCTGCCGGATTGAGCCGGTGATCAACGGCAAAATTTACCCGCGCTACCAATTCACGAATTTATCTGAAGATATACGAGGCTTATTTACGGACACCTGTGCTCTACTCGATGTACATTGGACGTTTCACGGACGCAATTTCACGATTGCGAAACGCAAAGATGTCGAATATCTCGATAGCGTGATTGGTCCCAAGCGATAAAAAAGCGCCCTCATTACAGAGAGCGCTTTGATGCTGCCAACCCTTAAAATCGTCAGGCGACGCGCTGTCCGCGTATCATCCTGCCGATGGCGATTAAGGCGACCGCTCCCAGCGTCGCCACCACAAGGCTAGCGATCACCCCCGTTACCCCGCCTTCTGGTCGGCTAAGCCCTAACAGCGCGACGATGAAACCGCCGACGACTGCGCCAATCAAGCCCAGAACCATATCCCCGATCAGCGGTGCGGACGATTTCATGATCGAATGTGCCAGAGCGCCCGCAATCGCGCCGACGATCAACCAGCCGACGCAGATAAATGGGGCAGCAAGAATATCACCGATAACGTCCATAGGTTGGTGCTCCTTTTGAGTAGGCTGTAACCTTCAGTTCCTTTTGTTATAACATAGAATTTAATTTATATGTCAATTAAGTTCGGGGTAGAAAGTAGAGAGCAGCCAAATCACGCTTTTGCGGACTGCTTGATGCTGCAAAAAATAGCTGTGGCTGATTGAGCAGGTCGGTGAAGACCGTTGGCGCAGCATGATCGGCGACTGGTCGGAGATGGTTTCGCTGGCAGGTCGATAACTCCTTTGGCACAATACCTGTATATACAGGCTTTCACTTAAAAGCCTGACATGAAAGCGAGCGGCATTCGATGATCAACACGACCGTATCTCTGGATAACCCGATCTGGCACGCGCTGAATCACCAACATGCCGCGCTGGCGCTCGGTGATGATTTGGCGCGGCGTTATCCGCGCGACGTTGCCCCGTTTGGCGCCGTAATTGACGATGACGAGCGGGCATACGAGCGCTTAGCGGCGCTGGTCGCCCCCGAAGAAATCGTCACGATCATGGGCAGCCACCCGGCAATCGGGGATCAGTGGGCGCTGCTGCGGGAGTTGTCGCTGATTCAGATGATTTACGAGGGCGCGTCGCCTGATATTGAGGCGGCGGAAATGAGCACACCGATCACGACGCTCACGCTGGCGAACGTTCCGGCGATGCTACAACTCGTGGAAATCGCGCATCCGGGACCGTTCATGCAGCGCACGATTGAGCTAGGGCATTACATGGGAATCTGGCAGGATGGGCAGCTTGCGGCGATGGCGGGCGAACGCTTTCATCTGCCGGGATACCGCGAGATTAGCGCCGTCTGCACGCATCCTGACTATCAACGGCGCGGCTATGCGCAGCAGTTGATTCGCCAACTCGTCGGCGAGATTACGGGCGCAGGCGAAGTCCCGTTTCTGCACCTCACCCGCGAGAATGAGCGCGCTCAAGCCCTTTACGCGAAGCTGGGCTTCACGGTACGAGCTGAAGTCACGCTGTACATCCTCAAGCGGCTGTGATGCTCAGCGCTTAGCGCCCATCGTTGAGCGCTTGCAGCAGTTGGCGAAAACCTGTTTTGTAAGCTGTGCTCAGGTCGAAACGTGGGCGGCGGCGCAGATCGTCCGGCGGTGGCACGGATTCGACCTGAGCGATGGCAATCGGCTTATTCTTGGTGCGGAAGTAGCGCCACGTCGCTTCGAGCCGCGCATCATCGAGCGCGCACGCTGAAAGCACGTAGACCATGCGCGCACAGGCGCTCAACGCCGGATGCACGCCGCCCGCCCAATTGACGCGCGCGGGTTCAGCTTCGTGCAGCCAACACTCGACGCCGACGCGCTCAAGGTCGGCGGCAAGCTGCTCGGCGAACTCGGCATCCTGCGGCGCGAAGGCGACGTAGACCGTCTCGCGCGTCAGCTTGACGCGCTGGCTGGCTTCGGGCGCGTCCGGCGCGGCGATCTGATCATGCACCGAGGACTTGCCCATGCGAAAAACCGTCCCCGCGCAGATCGGGCAGTCGCCCCGCGTCGCGGGCATCCCCCGCCGCGTCCATACGGCGACCGGATGCTCCATCTCAACCGATTCACGACAGCGTACGCAGTACGCCTCGACCGGTTCGAGCAATTCGTCTAGCGATTCATCGTGTGGTTCGTCAAAATGCTTCAAGATTACGTCTCTCGTCTAGCTTTTTGAGGGTTTGGCGCGCTTCTGCTCCCATTCGCTGGCAAGCAGCCCATAGAGGAACATATCGTAGCGCTTGCCGTCACGCAGCAGGTACTCGCGGAAACTGCCCTCGCGCGTGAAGCCGATCTTCTCGTAGAGCTTGATCGCGCCCTCATTGTAGCTGAAAACAGTCAACTGCAAGCGGTGTAAATTCAGTTCGTAGAAGGCGAAGTGCAGCATCAATGCCAGCGCTTCAGCGCCGTAGCCCTTGCGCCGATTCGCCGGATCGCCAATAGCCATCGCCAGCCAACCGCAGCGATGCGTCCACTGAATACCGTCCACGTCGATGTAGCCGATCAGGTCGTCGCTGTAGAGCAGACGGATCGCCAGCGCGAAGGAATCTTTGTCACGTTCAGAACTATCGAGCCACTTGCTGACCGCGCTTTCCGTCCTCGGCGCCGCCGGGTTGGTATCGAAGAAGCGCCCGAACTTGCCATCCTCGTACCAGTGCGCCATCGTTTTCGCGTCATCTGGACGCAGCGCCGTGAGCCGCACGCGCGCTCCATCAAACAGGGTCGTTAGTGTCGTCGAAGCCATGTTCCAACCATCCCCCTTGCCTTAAACAACCCGCGCACAGCCAACAGCCCGCTTGTGACGAGGATGTAGGCAGCCAGTAACAGCAGCGGCGGAGACTTGATCGCGGCGATCAGCGCCGCCCGCACGTCGAACGCACAGGCTTTCGCTTCGGCTGTCGCTTCGCCGGTCGAGTCTTCCAGCGCCGTGATCAAGCGCAGCGGGCTGCCGCTGACGGCGTCAAGGTAAATCACGGCGTCGGTGCGCAGGGACGAGCCGTTCGTTTCGTCAGAAGCTTCAGCCTCTAAACGGAGCGTCACGAGATATAGGGCTTGCCGTGCCGAGCCTGACAGCGCGGCTTCGACCGCCAGCGGCGTCCCGACGGTGATGACTCTAGCGCTGTAGTGCTCGGCGGCGATCTCATTCGCGCGTTCGCGCGCCGCCTCGATGCCAATGCCGTCAGCCGGATTGATGCGGCTGGCGCTGTAGAGTTTCAGCGACGCCACCGCCGCGCAGACTCCCGGCGTCGTGCCGCCCTGCGGCATTGGCGCGAACCAGCCCGGCTGTGGCGCTGTCCAGCGCGGAAGCTGTGCCACGATCAGCCACGCGATCAGCACAATCGCCGGAATGACCAGCACCATCCAGCGACGGATCAAGCGCTAGGTTCCGGTAGTGCCGAAGGCATCGCCGGGGAACGTCCACGCCAGCGCTTCGGGCAGAATGCTGCGGAAACCGACCAAGCCGTGACCGCTGCCCGTTTCCGCGAACTTGTAATCGATGCTGCTGTAGCCCTCAAGGATCAGCTTGAGCGCGTGAGCGGGTTTGTGAAAGCGGGCTTTCGCCTCGTAGCGCCCGACCGACTGAAACAGGCGCTTCGGCAATACGTCCGCGCCCGCGAAACGCTTGTTGTATTCACGCAGTTCGTCCTGAAACGGCCCGCGTCCAAGTGGCGGCGAGATCAACATCAGCCGCGAAAAGACCGCTGGATTCTTCAGCACCGCGTGCGCTGCCGCGACCGCGCCGACTGCCACGCCGCCCACCGCCACGCGGTTCGAGTCGATGCGATAGTGCGTCTGCACGAACGGCATCAATTCGGAGAGCATGAAGCTGTAGTATTTGTCGTTGCTGATGTACTCGCGGTTGCGTTCGTCCTGATTACCGCTCTGCATCATGGCGATCACGACGGGCTGCATCCGGCGGTGCTTGATCAGCGCGTCAGCGATGTAGGGCAGTTGCAGCGGACCGATCGCCCACTGCCCATCCTGCATGATCAGCAGCGGGTATGCCATGCCTGAGCCACTGTAGTTGGGCGGCGTGTAGACCCAGACTTTGCGCCCGCGATAATTCATAATCTGGCTTTCGACCGGATGCTCAAAGACCTGACCATGCGGGACGCGCGCCAGCGCCGACCAATCGGGGAAGGGGCGCGCCTCCGGCATACGCAGCACCGAAACGTTCATCTGCGCGGTGTTCATGCGCAGCGGATTGAGCGAATCGGGCTGCCAATGGCGTGATACCCGCCCAACAATGTCCTTTTCCTGCGCCAGCGGCGTCATCGGGTCATCGACGGCGAGCATGTAGTCCAGCAGGTCTTCCGGCGAGAACGAGTGCGTCACGTACCAGAACGTCGTCCCCTCAAGTTGGGTCATTGGTGCAAACGGTGGATCACCGGGGATGGTATCGAGGTTGAGCGCGACGTTATTCGTCCCTAAGCGCGAGAAGATGAAAGTCGCCTGCTCTGCCTCGATCCAAGGCCACTGCGGGCGCTCGTTCAGCAGGTCATCGACCAGCGATTGCCGCTCGTCGTCGCTTGCCGCCTGCACAGCCTCGTCCAGAAAGGCGCTAAAAGAAGACCATCCGGGCATGAAACGACTCCTCGACTACGAAATTAGCGATTTGCGGTTAGCGGTTCGCAAAAAACTGGTTTGCGGCGGCATAGGGAATTCGACATGTCTGTGTCGCAACGCCCCCCCAAAGCCGGCTGAAAACGGACAGCGCACCGCTAAAAGTCTAATGCTCACTGCTTCATTTTAGCACCCCCACCGCCGCCGCGCACGCTTCCCCAACGATTTCGCCTCGACTATTTCAAGCTGTGGTAAAATTTGCCGCGATGAAAAGACGACCCACAGTAGTTTTCACCCTTCTCACACTCTGGTTTCTGCTGGTTTTGTTGGCGTGCAACCTAACCGAATCGCCCGAACCGCCGACGCTTGTGCCACGCGCCACCTCGACGCCGCCGCCGACCATCGGCTATGCTACGCTCGCGCCGAACGAATATCCGGCGCAGGCGACTCAGATCAGCCCGAACATCGCCCGTTCGGATACCACCCTGTTGAGCATTCTCAATCAGGTTGAGCCGGACAGCCTGTTTCAGCACGTCGATGCGCTGTTCGGAATGCGCACGCGCCACGTCAATTCCTCGACCCTTTCGGCGACGGAAGGCATCGGCGCGGCGGCGAGTTACATCATCAACCAGTTCAACGACATCCGTGCCCAGTCGCTTCAGAACAGCTTCTCCGTCCAGACGCAGGAATTCGAGATCGATTGGGCGGATCAGACCAGCACGGGCAAAAACATTATCGGCGTGCTGCAAGGGACGGAAGTCGGGCGCGGGGTGATCGTGATCGGCGCGCACTACGACAGCATCTCGGTCGATTTCAATAATGGCAACTCCTACGCCCCCGGCGCAGACGACAACGCGACCGGAGTCGCCGCCTTGATCGAGATGGCACGCATCATGAGCCAGCGCCGCCACCGCGCGACGATCATTTTCGTCGCGTTTTCGGCGGAAGAAATTCAGCGCAAAGGCAGTATCGCCTTCGTCAACGACTATATCCGCGCTCGCAATATCCCCGTGAACGCGATGATCAACATGGACATCATCGGCAGCCAAACAGGCTCTGACGGCTCAATCAACAACCGCCAGATTCGCATGTACTCCGCTGATTCGAATGATTCGAAATCGCGCCAGCTTGCCCGCGAAATCCACCTGATCGGCTCACGGCTCGCGCCGGACATGGAAATCGACATGCAGCCCGCCGTTGACCGCGCCGGACGCTACAGCGATCACATGTCGTTCAGCGATATGGGCTATCCGTCGGTGCGTTTCGTCGAGGCGCTCGAAGAACCCGGTCGTGAGCATACCGACCGCGACACGATTGACGACGTGCAGGCGACCTATCTGGTCAGCGCGACCAAAACGATCCTCGCCTGCCTGACCGCGCTGGCAGATGGGCCGTCAGCGCCGGAGAACATCCAACTGCGCGACAACGGCAACGGGCTGCGGACGTTGGTCTGGCAGCCGGTTGATGGTGCGACCAGTTACGTCGTCGCGCTGCGCCCGCCCGGTGCGCTGACCTACAGCGATATGTTCGAAAGCACCGAAACGAACGTCACGTGGAAAGGGTTTGTCGCCGCAAGTTATGGATCATTGGCAATCGCGTCGAAAGACGCTAACGGCTTGATCGGGCCGTTCTCGTTCGAGTTCGCTATCACGAGTTAAGCCGATGGATGATTCAAGAGACGCCCCTCAAGACAGCGCCCAACCTCCGCCTGAACCGATCCCACCTGAACAGGCGCGCGCGATCCTCGACGGCGCCATGCGCCAACGGCTGGGCGACGATTGGCAAGACGAGGACAGCGGTTGGCTGATGGTCAGCGGACACGACTACATGGCACGAGTCACACGTGGGCGCGTCAACGTCGATTTCTACGTCGATTTGCTCGGTGGGGTCAGCGTGACCGAAGGCGAGATCAATTCAGCACAGGACAGCGGACGCTTGATCGCAAGCATCCTGCTGATGCTCTCATTGGGGATCGCGTTTCTGCTGGCGCGGATCGTCGGCTGGTTGTAGCCGCCAAACCAAGCCTCAACCTATACAGAACGCGATAATTGGTTAGAATTTAACGATGAGTGGTCTATGAAGATGGGTAACTTCACGATATGGCGTCGGATATTCACACTAAAATAACCGTCCGCAGCGCTGTCGCCGCCGACATTCCGGTGATTGAAGCGCTGATCGAGCCATTCGTTGAGCAAGGCGCGCTGCTCGACCGCACTTACGACGAATTCGGTGACCTGCTGCCGAACTTCTTTGTCGCCGTCGATGCCGATGAGACGATTCTCGGCTGCGCGGCGCTCGAAATCTACTCGCGCAAGCTGGCGGAGATTCGCAGCCTTGCTGTCGCGGAAGTGGCGCAAGGGCGCGGCGTCGGGCGGATGCTAGTCGAAGCCTGCATCGAACGCGCTCAGGAACGCAACGTCCTCGAAATCATGGCGATCACGGCGTCGGATGCGTTTTTCCAGTCGTGCGGCTTTGACTACACCCTGCCGAGCCTCAAGCGCGCGCTGTTCATGCAAACCCGCGACCGTCTATAAATACCATCGTTAGAACGAGGGGCATGGTGCGCCATGCCCCTTTTTGTTTGCTATGGATAAGCCTAACCTAGAGCGGATTTGTCCCTTGTAGGGGCACAGCGCGCCGTGCCCCTACGTGAAAATTCCTCACTCAAAATCCTTAACTCACGTTTGCTTACTGACTAAGCACGCCTATTCCGGCAGCGTCCAGACAAAGCGTACCAGCGTGCCGCTAGCGTCCGGCAGCACCGAGGTGCTGATGGTTGCGCTTTGGATCAAGCCGAGCACTGCTTTCAACTGCGCACCGTCGCGATTGTCGCTGGACGAGCTGCTGTTGATCATGGCGCGGGCGAGCGGCTGTAAACCACTCCCTGACAGATAGAAGACCGCACTCGGGTTCTCCAGCAGAGTCGCGCCCGCAGCAGTGAAGGCTGCATCGCTGTCCAAGCTGTTCTGCGGATCGAGCGCGGCATTGACCATGCGCCGCGTCCCGACGATGAACACGTCTTCATTCTTGGCGATCAGCAGTTCCAGCGGGAAGGGCAGGTCGCTGCTGCTGGCGGTCAAGACCAGCGCGTCGTCGCCAGAAGCGAGCGTTTCTTCGGTGATGGTGGCGTTGTCGCTGGCAAAGTTACTCAGCGAGTCGGACAGTCCATCGTAGACCGCCTGCACCGACTCCGCGTCAGTGGCGGCGAAGGCGAGCGCGAAATCAATCGGCAGCGAATCCGGCACATCATCGAAGTTGGGCGAATCGGTGAATTCAGGGCTGAACTTCAGGTAGAGCGCGTAGTCTCCCGTCATCCAACCTAATGCAGCATCCGACTCCAAGCCGGTCAAGCCGCGAATGACGAAGTTCAAGCCGAACATCATCGAGTTGACATCGTCGGGAGAGAGTCCGGCACTGCTTGGCAGCGTCTGAGCGAGCGTATTCAGGTTGTCGAGCAGCCGTTGGTAGCCGCCGTAGAGGTCGGTCGAGTGGATCAGCAGCGGCGTCCCGGCGGGGATAAGCTGCGCAAATGTCGGATCGACAGGCTGCGAAAGCGCCGCCATATCGAAGATAGCGGAACTGCCCGCGCCAGCATTGATTGGCGAGGCGATGTCGATGGTCAGCGCGTGATCGTTGAGGATGGTGAAGCCGAACGCCTGCGGTTGGAGCGCGTCGAGCATGGAATCAAACATGCTCATCGTCTGCATCTGCCCCGCGTTGGCGCTCGCGGGAATTGACTTTGTGAGTACGGCGGGCGTATCAACGTAGATCACGCCGTTGTACTGCGATTCGGGCAGCATCTCTAGCGCCGTGTTGAAGGCGTCGCTGTGCACCAGCGATCCATCACGCACACCGCCGGAAGTCGCCAGCGAGCTATCCATAGTCAACAGCACCACGTCACTGTGAAAGATGATGTATGGGTTGCCGTTGGATGTACTGAGGGGCGAATAGAGTGTGTAATCCTCGCCGCTGCCGGTCGTGTCGTTGGTTACCGTGTAGCGGTCGGCATTGGGCAGCGAGGCAAAGAACGCCTCAGCTTCGTCTTGATCGGTGATGGTGAGCGCAATCGTCAGCGGAGTCCTGTCACCTGTATCAGCGAGCGTGTAGACACCGATTGCGCCCGTATCGCCCAGCCACGTGCGGATCGTGTTGGCGAAGGTGCCATTCGGCTTGATTGAACTGGCAGCTTCGTCGAGCATATCGACCAACGAACCGGACATCGACCCAAAACTACCGGGCACAGCCGCTTCGACTTTTGCCATCAGTTCATCGAGCGTCTGCACAAAAGCATCGTCGATGCGAAAACCCGCGTAGAGCGGCGCATCCACCGGAAAATACTGCGCCAAAGTCGTGTAATCCTCATCCTGCGCGGCAGCAGGCAGAACGAACGCGCCCAATGCCAGCACGAGAATTCCAAAAATGAGCAGCAATCTTTTCATCAGTTTCTCCTTTGAAGTAAAATGCATTAGCACTTTCATGATACAGTACGCAGGGAACACCTATCGGGTTGCGCCCCTCCGATTTGTACGACTTTCGTTTAAATCGACATAAATAAATGGAAGCGCGCCCTGAGTGGCTGTAAAATAGCGCACAGAGACAGCGATTAAGTCACGATTTGGCTCATTTATGGCGACCAGCCCCCAAACGACTAACACTGAACCGCACGATCCTCAGCCGCCTGCTGCGCGACCGATGATCAAGTCCCTCCTGCTGTACCTGATCGGCTTCATCGTCTGCGTTGGCTTGCTGTTTATCCTGCCACCGCCCTATTCGACGATAGCCCTGCTGGCATTGATCGCGCTCTCGACGTTGTGGGGCGTTTACCGCCTGCGCGCAGTCAATGCTGAGCCGGTAGAAAGCGTCGCTGAGGCTGACGCTGCTGCTGAGAATGTCACTAGCGCCAATGCAATCAGTACCAACGCGATCAGCGTCGATGCGAACAGCGCCGTTCTTCAGCCTGTGATCGCGCGTCCAATGGTCGCGCAGAGCAGCGTGATCGCCGCTATCGCCGCGCTGATCGGCTTTGGCTTGATGATCGCCGCCGCGCTTGACCTGCGCCCCCGCACCGAACAAGCCTATCTCCCCGACGGCAGCTTGAAGCTGATCCTCGGCGGGGTCGTGGTTGGCATCGCGGTCTTTATGTCCAAGCGCCTGCCCCCGCTGAGCGAACCGATCTTCCATGCACTTAGCCGCCTTGAGCGGCGCTGGTGGGTCTTTGCCGGAACAGGCACGATCAGCATGGTGGTGCTGGCAGAGATCAACGCGCAGGTGCTGCAATTCGCGCCGCTGATGGCGGTCTCGATCAACCTTCAATTTTTGCTGCTGCTGGCAGGCTGTCTGCTCGTCGGCTACGGCTTTGGCGGCGCACCGGCGATTCGGGCGGGCTTGCGCGCAGCGTGGCGCGAGATCAGCAGCGAACGCGGCACGGTCATTATTCTGGGCGGCATTCTGGTGCTGGCGGCATTTCTGCGACTCTGGAATCAGGAAAACACGCTGCGCTACTTGATCGACGAACTGCATTGGTCGGACGGCATCCTCAGAATCGAAGGCACATCGACGCTGCGCTTGCTCACGCCGATGAGCGGACAATCGCCTTATACGTGGCTCTTTCCTTACTGGCAGTCGGGCGCGGTGGCGATTTTGGGGCATACATGGACGGGCTTTCGCTTCGTCAGCGCGATCACCGGCACGCTAACGGTCTTCGCGGTTTACGGGCTGGCGCAGGCGCTGTTCGACCGCAAAACGGCGCTGCTCGCCGCGTTGATCATGGCGACTTTTCCGCCGCACATCCATTTCAGCCGCGTGGCGATGAACTTGATCGCCGACCCGCTGTTCGGGACGATGGCGTTGATGTTCGTCGCGCGGGCGCTCAAGAACAATAACCGCATCGAGTGGGCATTCGCGGGCGTGTCGCTCGGCTTGACACAGTATTTCTACGAGGGCGGACGGCTGCTGTTCCCGCCGCTGGTGATCGGCTTCGTGGTTTTGCTCGGCTTGCGCGGTCAAATGCGTGGCAAATGGCGCGGCTTTTTCACCCTGCTGGTCTGCGCCTTCCTGATAGGCGCGCCGATCTACTACACGCTGATCGGAGATGGTCAGCCGCTGTTCGGGCGCTTCAACGACTCCGGCTTAGGCTCGTCGTACTGGAGTCAGCTTTCCGCCGACGGCATCAGCGTGCAGGACGTGCTCGACCAAGTGCAGCACACCCTCACCGCCTTCATGATGTTCGGCGCGCATTGGGATTTAAGCGTCTATTACGGCGGACAGCAGGCGCTCGTCAATGACGCGCTGCTGCCCTTCTTCTTCTTCGGCTGTTTCTATTTGACGTGGCGCTTTCCCTCGCCCGCCTTCCTGATCCCGTTATGGATCGTGGCGACGGGACTCGGCAACGGCTTGCTGCGTGATACGCTGGTTTCAGCACGCTATTACGTCGTGCTGCCCGCGCTGGCGCTGGCGCTCACGGCGGGAATCCGTTATTTGCTGCCGTTCTGGTGGCTGCCGTCTTCGACTTCGTTGCTACCCGACGGTTTGTCTGACGGTCAGCCCGACGCTGAAGCGGTCAAGCGCCGTGAGCCGCGCCTGCGTTGGGCGATTCCGGTCTTGATCGCGGTGATCATCGCGGGCTATCAAGTGTGGTATTACTACGGGCCGCATCTCGACTTCTTCAATGTACAGGTGCGCAACTCGAAGGGCTACCGCGACGGGATCGACGTGACACAGCGGGCGCTGGCGCTGCCCGGCAATACCCAGATTTACATCGTCGGCACGCCGGATCACGACCAGAACGTCCCGCGCGACTGGCTCAACTTCCTCAACCGTGACGGCGACCCATCGCGCTACTTCCCTCTGCTCAGCGTCACGACCGATACGATCAGCCCGAAGTACCTGCTCGACCTGCCGCACGGCGTCAATTACGCTTTCTTCGTCGCCGCCAACGAGGAAAACACGATGCGGCTGATTCGGAACACGTTCCCGGAAGCTTCACCCGCGCAGTTCAGCAGCGACCCTTACATTCCGGCGAACAAGGAATACATCCTGTTCTTCGTGCCGAGCAGCGCCGTCACCGACGAACGGATCGACAAGTCGTAGCGAAGCAGGGCTTAGGGCAGTTCGGGATACATACTCATCGGGGCGTAGACCGCGCCGACCAGACCGGGACCCGTATGCGCGCCTAGAATCGGGGAAATCGGGCTGGTGCGCACCCACGTACATTTGAACAGTTTGTCGAATTTCTCAGACAGTTGCTGCGCGCCCGCCTCGTTATCCCCGTGCAAGACCTGCACGCGCAGGTCGATGCCCTCGCCAAGCTGCTTAGCGATCAATTCCGGCACCATCAGGGTCGCCTTCTTGAGCGAACGTACCGACGCTTTTTGCACATAAGTGCCGCCGTCTTTCTCGACCGCGATGATCGGTTTGATGTCGAGCAGCGAGCCGATCAAGCCGCGCATGTGGCTGATGCGCCCGCCGTGAGCTAGGTACTTGAGCGTTGCCAGCGTGAAGATCAGGTCGGTTGCATCGCTGACCTGACGCAGCAAGGTGAGGATGCGATCCAGTTCCCAGCCTTTACTAATGGCGCGCGACGCCGCCTCGACCTGCCAGCCCTCCGCACTGGAAAGCGTTTTGCTGTCGAAGAGCGTGATGTTGGCTTCGGGGACCATCTGCGCGCCCAAACGCGCAGCGTTCCCCGTGCCGCTCAAGCCGCTGGAGACGTGAATCGAGAGGATGTCGGGGTCGGTCTGGGCGATTTTACGATAGACTTCAGCAAAATCACCGGGCGAGGGCTGCGATGTGGTCGGGAAACTGTCCGTATTCCCAATTAGATGGTAAAAGTCCTCGACCGAAACGTCGATGCCGCTGCGATAGATTTTGCCGTCGAGGGAAAACGTTTGCGGCACTACGTGGATAGGGCAGCTTTGCGCCTGTTCGGGCAATAAATCCATTGCGCTGTCAGTAACAATCTGCATGAGCATACTCCGTCAATAATGCTAATAATGGTTTAGAAATCTTTTGTGAACTCACAACTGTTATCCATCATTCAGGTTCAATCATGGAATGGCAGAAGCCTAACATACAATGTTTACTTACATAACCTGAGTTTCGGATAGCTCTCACACAAGAGCAAGG
>JBBSNT010000081.1:0-13261 GCA_038260485.1 Aggregatilineales bacterium
CGGAGCGTCTCGTTGTTGAGGTCAAGAGCGCTGAAGTGGGCTACGTGATGCTGCCCGTGACAACGCTGCCCGACACCGCAATCAGTGACGGCTACAAGATCGCCGTCGAGATCGACGTGCGCGCGCCGAAAGCGAACCGTATCCGCAGCAGCGAGGGCGGCGGGACAGTCAATCCCAGCTTCCTCGGCGGCGAAACGAAAGCCATGATTGATGCGCTGCAACTGCTGACGTTTTCGACCAATAAACGGCTTGGGCGCAGCATCATCGACGTGCCCTTGACCGTGATGTCGGGGTCGGTGGGTAAGATCACCGACTTTACGCCGGGATGGGTGAGCGTATGCAAGCTCTCGAACTACAAAGATGACCGTCTGCTGCTTCAGCACTACGGTACGCGGGTGCAAATCGACACGCTGCCGCGCCTGAAACGGTCGCTGCTGCTGCAACCGCTGGTCGAAACGACGCAAACGCGCTTCACCGAGGCGGGCTTTCCGCTCAAAGATGCCGAGGCGCTGGCGATTGCGAAGCTGATGACGCTGGTGCTCGAATACGCGACCCCGCGCTTCAACACGCATGGGAATATCGCGGCGCGCGGCTTCGACGTCGAGGCGCTGCTCGGTCACGATCCGTTCGCAACAGAAGGACTGCCGGTCTTTCCGCATTGGTTTCGCGGGATGCTGGGCACAATTGAGATCGATGCGCGTGCCGCTGCTCACCCGACGCAGGTCATTACGCGCTATCTCTACAATGACCTGCTGCGCGATGCCGTCGATTTTGGGTTCGACCTCGTCACGGAAGCGACGGGCGAGGATTTCGGCAGTACTGAAGAACGCACGACCTATCGTGAGCAGTTGATCAATCTGCTCGAAGCGAAATCCGGGCTGGATTTCAGCCGCGTCTATCTGCCTCTGATTATGGGCGGCAGTCTGATCAACGACAAGATGACGCTGGCGAAAGAAAACCCGGCAGATTTACTGCGTGACGTCAGCGACGCGCTTAAAGAACGCGCCGCTGACCTTAGCCCGGAAGAACACGCTGTTTATACGATGGCGAGAGAAATTATTGCTCGCACGGGACAGCGTTTTGGTTATTATCCCGGTGGATAAACAATGACCCCGAATCGACAGTTCAACCCGCTTTACCCGGATGTGCTGGGCGCGATTGCCGGAGGGCTGCGTATCACCTTCGACGATGTGTTGCAAGCAGCAGTCGGCATTTTCCCGCGCAGTGCCTATCTTAACCAGCCTGTTGAAGTGCTCGTTATTTTGCAGAGCATGATCGATAAAAATATGGACATCACCGTCGGGCTGAGCATTCCTAACAAGGCGGCGGACGGCACGAGTATCATGATCTCGACGCCGAAGAAGTCAGTTTCGTTGACTCTGAGTCCCGGTGAGGTCGGGGCGCTGCATCTCCCTCTGGTCGCGCTCGCCCCGACTCCGGCGCTGAATGATGTTCCCATTCGCATCAACATTCGCTATCGCAGCAGCCGCAGCAGCCACGCGGTGCGAACGCCAAATCGCGGCGTGCCCCCGTCGGCGTTGGCGGTGTCACCGTTCAAGCTGCAAGCGTTGCGCGACGTCGAGTGGATCGATCAACCCGGCAACCAGTCGGATCAAACCATTACAGTGCGGTTCGACATCGCGCCCAAGCAGATGCCTAATTTGCTAGCACCGCTGAAGCCGAGTTACGAAGTCCTGTGGACGCAGGAGCAGATGGGCGAGGAAAAGCGCAACCTTCTGAGCCAAATTAATGAGGCGCGTCTGCTTGCCGTGTCCCTATCGACGTCGGCTGTCTTGAACTCGCTGGTGCGCGCGGTTGATGACATCTACGCGGCACGCGGGCTGCCGCTGCATCCCGGCGAGACGAAGGCGATTGCCAAGATGCTGACCTATACGCTTGACGACCGCTCGCAGGTTGATCCAACCTTCGACCTTGAGGATCAGCGCTGGTTTCAGACCTTGTGCCAAGTGCTGGCTCATGACTCCAGCATCGCGCGCCGTGCGCCAAACGAGATCGTCGCGCGTTACCTGTTCGAGCCGCTGATCTACGACGCGATTCTGCTCGGTTTTACACTGATCCGGTCACGTCTGCGCGCCAATCTGGGTGACCGCGCTGAACGCATCAACTACGCCGACAAGGTGATGGCTTGGCTCGCTGCCCAAGCGGAACCCGACTTGATCTACATTTATCTGCCGCTGGCGTTGGGCGGTGTGATCGTCAATCTACAGGTGACAGGTGCCGACGACAACCCGTGGGAAGTGGTCGAGGGGTTGCGCGAAGCCTATCGCGGGCGCGTGCGCTTGGTCGAAGGCGACGCGATGGAAATCTTCGACATGCTCGACAAGCTGTTGAGCAAAGGTGAGGAAGACCTGCGGCGGGCAAGAATTCAGCGCTAACAGACTGAACCTCTGGACGACCAAGAAAGTAGATCGATTCATCCGTTCGCACAGCTTTGGGATGTTGATCGATGAAACGCTTCTTGGTCGTCTTTCTGCTGCTGCTCGTTTTTGTTCAACCGCTCACCGCCGCCGCGCGTCAGTCAGACCGCGATACCCGCTGGCGCGAAGATGTGCAATATTTATGGCAGAATATTCAGGCGATTCACCCTGAGCCATTCCGAACGACGCCCCAAGCAACATTCGAACAGCTCGTCAGCGACCTTGATGCTCAAATCCCCGTTTTGACCGATCAACAAATCGTTGTCCACTTATTTGAAATCGTCGCTGCGCTCGAAGACGGACATACTTACTTCTGGTTTTCGGAAAATGAATATCCTTTTCGCTATGCGCCGCTGATGTTCTACCCTTTCAGCGACGGTATCTATCTCGTTCAGGCGTCAGCCAACTATGCCGATCTTGTCGGTGCGCGGCTGGTGAGTATCGGCGGCATGGATATTGATCAGGTGATTGAACGACTGCTTCAGCTTACGCCCCATGACAACCATTGGAGCAGTCTGGTGACAATTCCCTTGCTGCTCAGCATGACCGATATTTTGCTCGGCACAGGGCTGATCGATCAAGCGGAGCAATCGGCTTATGTTCTCGAATGTGCCGATGGACAGCAGATCATACTCAACCCTACGCCGGTTGGGCTAGAGGCGTACCGTGCTGCCGTTCCGGTTCCGGTGAGGCTGCCCGCGCGTAGTGATTTGCTGTCGCTGAGCAAAATCGATCTGGCTTACTGGTGGACAACGCTCGACGAGGATCAGACGCTTTACGTCCAATACAATGCTGTCGTCAGTCGTGATACTGAATCAGGCGAGTCGTTAGCTGCCTTCAAGCAAGAATTGGACGACGCGCTGGCGACGCTGCCAGTCCAACGGGTGATCTTCGACATGCGCTACAACGACGGTGGCGACATTAACACCGTCACGCCACTCCGCCGTTTCTTCAGCGATCATGACCTGTTTGAATCTTCTGGTAGCCTGATCGTCTTGATCGGCAGGAACACGTTTTCGGCAGCGGTTCTCTTTTCGATCTGGTTGGAAAACAGCGTTCAGCCTGTTTTCATGGGCGAGCCGACCGGCGGTAAGCCGCGCATGTTTGAAAATGCGCGCCAGCTTATGCTACCGAATTCGCATCTCAGTTTGCAGATAGCAACGCGGGCGCGCCGCGACACTGTTACGGATACCCGCCAAACGATCTCGCCACAGGTTCCGATTGGCTTATCTTCAGCAGAATACTTCAGCGATATTGATCCGGTGCTGGCGGCAGCACGCACCTACCGCCCACAATGAACACAAAAAGGGCGCGTCCTAGAAGTTAATACGCGCCTTTTTCTTCATCTCGGCAAACGGGTAGAATGTCAATTCGGTCTCTTGAGTTTTGCTCACCCCGCGCAAACGGAATTTTTACGCGGGCGGGGTATACTGCGCTTTAGAGTTCACAGACTCAGCTCCAATTTTCATAAAGCGCCACTTTTCTGTACTACAATGGAATCGGACGCCCTTAGCAAGAGGTGCAGACCACTATGATGCGTTTCGAGCGATTTACCGAACGCGCGCAAGACGCCGCCGCACGCGCCTATGAGATTTTGCAGCGCTATGGTCACAATCAAGTCGATACCGAGCATATTTTGCTCGCGCTGCTTGAACAGACCGATGGCGTGATCCCGCAGATTCTCGAACGGCTTACGGTTGACGTAGACGCGATGCGTTCGCGTTTGGACGAAATTCTGCGTGCCAGCCCCAAGGCAGCGATCTACGGACACGGCACGAACCAAGTTTTTATCACCCCGCGCGTCAAGCGGATCATCGACCTCGCCAACGAGGAAGCCAACCGCCTGCGCGACGAATACATTTCCACTGAACACATCTTTCTCGCCATTCTCAACGAGCGCAACACCGCCGCCGCCAAGATTTTGAGCGATAACGGCATCACCCGCGAGCGTATCAACGATGCGATCAAGGACGTGCGCGGCGGTCAGCGTGTGACCGATCCGCAGGCGGAGAGTCGCTATCGCACGCTGGAGAAATACAGCCGCGACCTGACACGGATGGCGCTTGAGGGCAAGCTCGATCCGGTCATCGGGCGAGACGGCGAGATCATGCGCGTGATTCAAATTCTGTGCCGCCGCACCAAGAACAACCCGGTGCTGATCGGCGAGGCGGGTGTCGGCAAGACCGCCATCGTCGAGGGCTTGGCGCAGAAGATCGCCGACGGCGACGTGCCGGAAATTTTGCAAGGCAAGAAGGTAATCAGCCTTGATCTCAGCGGAATGCTGGCGGGCAGCCGCTTTCGCGGCGAGTTCGAGGAGCGCTTGAAGGCGACGATTGAAGAAGTTCAGCGCGCCGAAGGCGAGATCATCCTCTTTATCGACGAACTGCATCAGGTCGTCGGGGCGGGCGCGGCGCAGGGCGCGCTCGACGCCGGTAACATGATGAAACCGGCACTGGCACGCGGCGAACTGCAATGCGTCGGCGCGACCACGCTCGACGAATATCGCCAGTTCATCGAGAAGGACAGCGCGCTGGATCGGCGTTTCTCGGCGGTTTATGTCGAGGAGCCGAGCGTTGATGAGACGATTGACATGCTGTTCGGTCTGCGTGACCGTTATGAAGCGCACCACAAAGTGACTATCTCTGATGAAGCGGTCGTCGCCGCTGCACGGTTGGCAGATCGCTACGTCTCGGATCGCCGTCTGCCGGACAAGGCGATTGACCTGTTGGACGAAGCCGCCGCCAAGCTGCGCGTTGCGCTCTATTCGCTGCCACCGCGCCTCAAGGAAATGCAGAGCGTGCTCACTCGTTTGATGGCAGACGAAGAAGCAGCGGGCATGGCGCGCGAGTACGAACGCGCCGCCGAATACAAGATGCGCCGCTTGCAGCTTCAGGATGAGTTCGAGCAGGCGAAATTGCAGTGGCAGCAGGAAAACACGATTGACGAAGTTGTGAGCGCTGAGGACATCGCCGGAGTGGTCGCTCAATGGACGGGCATTCCGACCAGCCAAGTCCTCGAAACCGAGAGCGAAAAGCTCCTGCGCATGGAAGAAAAACTGCACGAGCGGATCGTCGGGCAAGAAGGCGCGGTCACGGCGATCTCGCACGCCATTCGCCGCGCCCGTAGTGGTCTGAAAGACCCGCGCCGCCCGATTGGATCGTTCATCTTCTTGGGGTCGAGCGGTGTCGGCAAGACCGAACTCGCCCGCGCCCTCGCCGAGTTCATGTTCGATGACGAGGACGCCCTCGTTCGCATCGACATGAGCGAGTATCGCGAGCAGCACAACGTCAGCCGCTTGTTCGGCGCGCCGCCCGGTTACGTCGGTTACGAGGAAGGCGGTCAGTTGACCGAAGCGGTTCGCCGCCGTCCCTACCGCGTGATCCTGTTCGACGAGATTGAGAAGGCGCACCCGGACATCTGGAACGCGCTGCTGCAAATCCTCGAAGACGGTCGCTTGACTGACGGACAGGGACGCACGGTCGATTTCAGCAATACCGTGATCATCATGACCAGCAATCTCGGCACAGAGTTCGCCAAGCGCGGCGGGGCATTGGGCTTCGTCCAAGCGACCGACGAGCAGGCGATTGCCGACCATCAGAAGATCGAAAAGGCGATGCGCGAGACCTTCCGACCGGAATTTCTCAATCGTATCGATGAGATTATCATCTTCGAGCCGCTGACGCTGCCGCAGGTCGAGCATATCGTTGACCTGCAACTGCGCGAAATGGCGGAGCGGCTGGCAGAACGCGGACTCGCGCTGCACCTGACCGAACCTGCCCGTCAATGGCTGGCACGCAAGGGTTGGGATCCCGCCTTTGGGGCGCGCCCGTTGCGTCGGGCGCTGCAACGCTACGTCGAGAACGAACTGAGCGCGCAGCTTCTGCGCGGCGGCGTTCGCAACGGCGACTTGATCGTGATCGACGAGGTCAACGATGCGCTGGTGTTCGAGCGGCACGAGAACGCCAGCAGCGACTACCTGAATCTGCGACAGGATCAGGACAGCTTCATTCAGTAGGCGAAACGAAGTTTCGCACCCCTGCTGAGTAAGAAACAAGAGCGGCGATCTCCAAGCAATCCTAAGATTGCCGGGATTGCCGCTCTTTTGATTCTATAACGGTAGAGGTATCTCGATGCTGGTTTCTTGTTTCTTTTTGGCTTTACGCCGCTTCTTTTCAGTTGAAGTGAGTTGCTTGGGGAATAGTTTCGCCGCGTCACAGTCGCGGATACTTTGGATTCTATTCAAGTACAGCGATACTGGGACGCCTTGATAAATTGTTGATGTTGTGATTTGGGCTAATTTCTCCTCAGCGATTTCGACGTAGAACGGATCGAGTTCGATACCGATGTAACGTCGATTAAGATTTTTCGCAGCAACAGCCGAAGTTCCTGTGCCAAGAAAAGGATCAAGCACAACATCACCTTCATCAGTCGTCATGAGTATCAAGCGTTCCAACAACGGTATGGGAAGCTGACACGGATGCTCATCACGCCGTCGAGCATGTCGAATACGATGAATGTCTGTCCAAACGTCGCTGACCAGATAGCCGAAAGGGTGCATCTGATCTTTCTTGCCGCCGTAGTCTTTGAGATAGGCATCACAGACACGACATTTCTTATGGGGTGCGCGAATCTCGTAGAATTTCGTGTCTTTCGGCTGTTTGCTATAAAAAAGGATTCCATAGTGCGCTGGGAGAAGGGTTTTACCTAGCGGAGCGCTCATCGCGTCCCACGCAATCCAATGGCGAAAGTGAGCGTGCCTGTTGAGGATCGCGGCATAGTAGGTTAGCCAGCGCGGAATATTGTGAACGAGAATGGAACCGGTTGGCTTCGTGACACGCACGAGTTCCAACAACCATGTCTCACACCATTCGAGATATTCCTCCAGCGGCTGCTGATCGTGGTACGAGGCATACTTCTTGTCCAAGTTAAACGGTGGATCTGCAAAACAGACATCGACGGAAGCATCAGGAATTTCTGCCAGTTTTTCGAGGCAGTCACCAAGTATTACCTGATCAAACTCAAGCATTGATCGAACCCTCCACCGGTGGACGAGGCTGTTTAGTAAAGAATCTTTTGGGGACGTATTTGCAAACAATCGGCTCTAATTGATCTAACGTCTTTAAATTGATGATGTAATCAGACGCGGCATGAATTTTACGCAAATCAGAGCGGCGTGCCAGCCAACCAGCACCATCGACAAAATTGACGAAGACGCGCGAATCACCACCATACCGGATGTTATCTTGGCGGACGCTGCTCGACATTTCACTCTGCTCATTCGCGCGTGCTGTTTGGCTGCTGGACGTTGTTTCCATATACGAGGTCATGATCATGACATAAGGCTGTTCTACCGACGGCAAAACATGATCGACTTCTTTTCTTACGAGAACAACCTGACCTTTTGTGTGAGAAACACCATACTTCTCCTGAATTCTGTCAAGTTGGTCTCGGATTAAAGTTTCAATTGCTGCGCCTTTTTTGACGTTATATTCTCCAGCTAATTTACGTCGTATCGAAGTTTGAATAAGTTGATGATCATGAATAAGTGAATTCCAGTCTTGAGGCAAAGAAAGCTGATTTAGGTAAAAACCTGCCACTTGTTCGGCAAGTAGCGAGTTTTCCCGCCCTTCAATAAAAAGTCGGGCTATTCGCTCAGCAAAGCCCGCGTCACTTCTAAATTTCCGATGGATGGCATCAATGCCCCATTCAGTTCCATAATCTCCGTTGGCAAAACGCTCTGCACTCAAAATACGCAGGAATTTTTCCTGAGAAAGATTGGTTAGAGCCAAGACGATACCCAGAAAATCTCGATCTGCTTTTAGAAAGCGAATCAGGTTTTCTACAGGATCGTTCCTTCCTTCATACTGAAGCATCGCATCTGCAATTGCATTAATTCTTTGCTCAAACTCAGCTTCAAGCGGCTCAATGATAGCTAAAGGGGTACAGGTACGAATAAACGCATCTAGTGTAGGTTTGGGATGTAATGTCAGAGTCATTTATCACCGAACAGTCGTGCTATTATTTTCTAATTGTAAAGCAGTTTTCGTTCAAGAGCAAAGTCTGGCACAGTGTATTCAGGGTAATCGCATCAAATTTCTTTAACCCTAATTGGCAACCATTACTCTTTTGGTTTCAGTCTCAGTTGTGTCATAATAGCCCGAAAATCACGGAGCAGTACAGAGGGAGTAACACCATGTCTGTTGACCGTTCGACGCGAACTCTGCTGGCAATTTTGTTTCTGCTGGCGGCGCTGTTTGTGGCGATGAACCGCGTCGTCGAAAGCGCACCTGCCGGGGAATGGTGGCTGCCACTCCTCTTGTTTGTGCTCGGCGCTGGGCTGGCGCTCTCGCTGCGCTATAACTTTCGCACGCAAGTGCCTGTTGAAGCTGACGACGATCTCGAACCCGCGCTGCCGACCAGCACGCTGGCTGCGGGCAGCGACGTTCACACTTACCGCGTTACCGAAACGACCACACCCTACCCTCAGACGATGACCATTCGTCCTGACCCGGATGTGCCGGGGCAGCGGACGGTTACCGTGACGGAAGAAACTCCCAGCGTGCTTCCTTTTATGGGCACAGTGACATCAGAGGGCGTGCCGGATGAAGCGTCGGGTATGGTGGCGGCGAAAGTGGCTGAAGGTGTCGATCTCGCGGACGTAGCAGTTCCCCAGAGTCCGGAGACGCCAACGCCCGCTCTGCCGGAAACGGAAACGCCGGTTAGTCCGGAAACACCCGTCCCTGCGGCTGAGCCTGAACCTATCGAAGTAGAACTACCGAGCGCACCGGAAACCGCAGCCGCTCCGGTGATGGTTGATATGGAAACACCCGTCAGCCCGGAAACACCCGCGCCAGCGGCTGAACCCCTCCCCGTAGAAGCGGAAACGCCGGTTAGCCCTGAAACGCCGACGCCGACCAGCCGCGCTGAACCCGTTCCAGCAGCGCCGGAAACCGATATGCCTGCCGATACTGAAGTCGTCGATGAAGCTCCGAGCCAGAAGATTCCGCTGGTGAAAGACGGCGATACAGGCGAGCCTGCACCGGATGTTAAATTCACGGCGCGCACCGAATATGCTGATCCTGATCAAGCGACGGCAAAGAAAGAAGCACCCGCGCAGCCTCCCACTGACGAAAGCGTCACCGCGCAGGAACACAGCGCGCCCGAAGAAGAAGTCGTCGCAGCGAAGACTGCCGCGCCTCAGCAGCCCTATGAGGCGGAACAGGTTGGCGAGATCACACCGGAGGGTGTCGTAGACGAAAGTGCCAGCCCGCGCATGACCGCTCAGGAAAACGGTGAAGGCACGTCCGGCAGCCCCGATAATTTACGAAAAATACACGGCATCGGCAAGAAATCAGCGCAAGCATTGAAAACCGCCGGGATCGACTCGTTCCAGAAGCTCGCCAACAGCAGCGACGACGCGCTCCGTACTGCGCTCGATACGGGTGGCGTGCGTTTGGTTGGCGACGTGAATACGTGGTCACTGCAGGCAGCTTATGCCGCGCGCGGTGATTGGCAAGGCTTAGATCGTTTTAACGCCGATCAGGGTTCAGCCAGCGGCGACTAATCCAGAGGACACTATGTCGATCTTCAATCCCGAAAAAGCGCTACGTGACCTGTCCAAAACGCCCGTGATTTTGCAGACGATCCTGCAAGGAGTTGATCAGCGGCAGGCTGTCAGCGCGCACGATGGCGCGGGCGGCTGGAATGTCGTCGAGATCGTCGGGCATCTGAATGACTACGATGGCATCTTCATCGAGCGTACACAGGCGATGCTCAACGGCGACGCTCCCGAATTGAACAGCTACGATCAAAACGAACTCGTGCGCGAACACGGCTATGCGACTCAAAACCTCGCCGATGTGCTCGCTAGCTACTTGAGCCGCCGCAGCACGTTCATCGACCTGCTGAGCGGACTGTCACCGGAGCAGTGGGAACGCACGGCTATCCATCCGGCATGGGGCAGTATTACGCTGCTTCAGCAGGCGATTAATGCGACGCTGCACGACGTCAACCACATTGAACAGGTTATCAAGGCGCTCAAAGATTGAAATTGAGTCATCGAGGATGGATCGCCGCTGCGCTAGGACTCATCGTTCTCATCGCAGCGGTTGTAATGACGCGCGCGCTCACCCTGAACGACGCCCAAATTGCAAGTGAACAAGCTCAAGCTGCTGCCGTCGCCGTCGCGCTCAGCGACGCCGATAGCGCCCGCGCGCGTCAAGCGCCTGTGTTAACCGCTCCGGCAAATGATGCAGCGCTCGACAACGCCGCTGCCGTCGTGCTGACGTGGTCGTGGGGTCACCCGTTGGCGGAAAACGAGTTCTTCGACCTGCGCGTCTGGCGCGACGGCGATCCCGACAACGGCATTACGTGGACGAAAGACTCATCCTTCGACCTGCGCGACTGGCTGCTCTATCAAGCACCGGGGCATTTCAACTGGTCGGTAGACGTGATCGCGCGCGCCGACGATGGCAGCGGCACACCCGTCAGCGAAATGTCGCCTGCCTTTGGCTTTACGATCAGCGTCATCGACATGCCGATTATCAATGTGCCGCCCGACTTCAGCGCGCGTTACTACGGGCATTTGCCGTTTAAACAGCCGACAGCGCTGACCTTCGCGCCAGATGGCTCGCTTTACGTGCTGGGCGTTGAGGGTGAGATCGCCCGCCTGACCGACGAGGACGGCGACGGATTCGCGGAAACGATCACCATCGTCTATCCCGACGCGGACAATCTGCTCGACCACGCCGTCGGCATGACCTTCGATGCGGACGGAACGCTCTATATCTCCGATGCTGAACGGATCAGTACGCTGACGGACAGCGATGGGGATGGCGAGTACGACACGGTGACGCCGATTGTCGAAGGGCTGCCTTCGCAGTGGTGGACGTTCCACTCCAACAACGGGATCGCTTTTGGACCGGATGGCAAACTCTACGTCGGCGTCGGCTCGACGACTGATCACGGTCCGCTGCGCCACCCGTTAGAGGCGTCGATCCTGCGCGTCAACCCTGACGGCAGCGACCTCGAAACGTTTGCGACTGGCTTACGCAATCCCTATGATCTCGTCTTTACGCCAGAGGGCGATCTGTTCACCGCCGATAACAGCCCCGACAGCCTCGACGCGACCCTACCTTATCTGCCGCCGGAAGAACTCGATCACATTCAGCAAGGGCGTGACTACGGCTTCCCCGATCAGTTTGGCTTCCCTGACTCGGCGTCGGACACCGTGCCGCCCGTCGTCGAACTGTTCACGTCCTCAGCGAGTTCGGGCATCAGCTACACCGAGAATTCAGCCTTTCCGCCCGAATATCACGGCGTGTATCTGGCGCAGTTTGGCACGGGTGCGGATTTTCCAGCGAGCATGAACGTCCAGACCGGACGGCAGGTCGTGCTGATCAGGCTGACGCCGGATGGCGCGGGCAGCTTCACCGGAACGTGGCAGCCTTTCGCCAGCTTCAACCAGACGCTCGACGCGATTTACACTCCCATTGATGTGACTTTCGATGCCGACGGCGCGCTCTACGTGATGGAGTGGGACAGCGCGACGATCTACCGCGTCACCTACACGCCGGGCGCTGAAGCAACGCCCGAAGCAGCATCCGCGACCGCTGAGTCAGATGCGCACGCCGAGATGATCGCGTTGGGCGATACCATTTTCCACAATGGCGCGGCTGAGGCGCCTGCCTGCATCGGCTGTCATACACTGAGCGGTGAGGACACGGCGACCGCGCCCTCGCTGGCAGGCTTGAGCGACCGCGCCGGAGCGCGGGTAGCGGGGCTGAGCGCCGAGGATTACGTCCATCAGTCGATTATTGATCCGAATGCCTTCGTCGTCCCCGGCTACGGCGCGGGCTTGATGTTCCAGCAGTACGCCGAAAAACTGTCGCCAGAGCAGATCGACGCGCTGGTTGCCTACGTGCTGAGTTTGTAGTTCGTGCCACCACTCACTGTATGGCAGGGCTGATCATGTGACCCGACCCACTCGGTACGCTCACGCCGACCAGCTTCCAGATGCTCGACCGCTGCGTTGACGTCCAAAATCCCCCCCG
The DNA here is from genome assembly GCA_038260485.1 of Aggregatilineales bacterium. Taxonomy (GTDB): domain Bacteria; phylum Chloroflexota; class Anaerolineae; order Aggregatilineales; family Phototrophicaceae; genus Flexifilum. The sequence goes on from JBBSNT010000081.1 coordinate 12,491, forward strand.
ACTAGCACAGTGGTCGAAGTGCGGCGCTTAGCCCGCGATGGGCTGCTGATCGAGGTCGAAGCGGTGGCAGTCGTCTAAAGGAGTCAAGCAAAGCGGGAGTCGTATGCAGGTGAGGACTCCCGCTTTGTGATTCGCTCAGGTTGCGGCGGCAGTGGCGAGCGGCGATGTCAGCGCATCAAGCGCGAACCCCTGTGTGAAGGCGAAGAAGATACGCAGCGTCGGATCAACCTTATCCAACTGCTTCCAGATGCCGATAAAATTGAGCACCCCGACAATCGCCGCGATCACGATGCGCGCGATCACCACCCCACCAGAACCGAAATCGAAGATGTTGGTCTTCAAACCCGCCGCGAGCGTCTCCCAAACCCAATGTGCGAGGATGCCCGTGATGATCATGACCAACGTGATGATCATTGCGCTGCGGTCACTGGTTGGCTGTGCTGCTTCTTGAGCTTTTGCGTCCACCGCCTGCTTGATACGCGCCGCGTCTTCCGGCGGAACATCCGACTCAATCGCTTCGAGCGCACCACGCGCCGAGCGCCACGTCGTCATTTCGTCCGTTTGCGCCGCAGCCTGTTCGCCCCGCAGCGTTTTAAATCCGTAGTCGAAATCATAGAGTGCCATGTCGTCTCCTTAAAGTCTAGTTGGGCAGAACGATCCTTCAGTTCACTATATCGACAGAGTGCGCCGGAATCAAAAAGGGCGAGTCACTGACTCGCCCTTCGTGTTTGTTTCTAATGATACGGAAGTCGATACCGCAGCGTGACTACA
>JBBSNT010000082.1:0-13256 GCA_038260485.1 Aggregatilineales bacterium
AGCTTCGCCTGGATTGACAAGTTCCGAGCCTTACTCATTCGCTATGATCGCAAAGATGCCAACTTTCTCGGTGCTCATCATCTCGCTTTTGCGCTCATTAACCTACGTCATTTGTTCGCACAGAAAGTTTGAATCAGTTCGATATCAACGTACTCTCTATGCTTCAAATAATTTTCAAGTTCGCGTGTGTAAAATTCCCGAAGAGTCCATCCAGTGCCGCCCAACACTAAATATGCCTTATCAAAATCCGAACTAGTACGAACTGCCTCTATCAAACACAGAACTTCAAAAGGTACTTTTTGTTCAGCTGTTCCTGAAGATTGCTGCCACTTTAAAGAGACTAGTATTTGATGATTATCTCGATCCGTAACTAAAGCATCTACCCGATGTCTTCTACCACCAAGACGTATACCTATATACTTTTGCATTTCACATTGATAACCGGCACGTGTTAATGCAGGTATGATCATATTTTCGAGAACATTACTGTCCCCGTGTCTCTAGGCAAGTTTTTCTCCTTTCAATCAAATTGAACGTTTTTGTAAGCTAAAATTTCATCCGCTGGAGTTCTATCTCCATCAGAACTAATTCTTCGTGGTGCTGATAAGGGTTTTAATTTGTATCCAAACTTTCGATACACAATCTTCATTCTAGCTGTTGCTTGATTTGAAATAATGACAGGTCCTTTATGCTCTACAAGCCACTTTGCTAGGCGCTTTTGATCATCAAATGAGAACCCCTCTTTCGAATAACTAACAAACTCGACATCGTAAGGTGGATCAGCGTAAATGAAATCATTCTTATCAATTGGAAGTTGCGTAAAATCACCTACGCAAAATTCCCAATTCGTAAATGCTTCTCGGTAGATTTCGAAGTTACTTAAATAATTTATTGTTTTGTGGCTTCCAAACGGAACGTTGAATTCACCCTTTCGATTAAATCGACATAATCCATTGTAACCAGTACGATTTAAGTAGTAGAACAATAACGCTGCTTCTGAGCTTTGTAGCCCCGTTTCAGTTTTAACTAACTCGTTAAACTTTGCTCTATTTTCATAATAAACTTCCTTTTTGTTATCGCACTCATTTATAAAAGGCTTTGTGGGAGTTAATCCGTTTTTTAACCAAATATAGAAATTGATTAGATGAGGATTAATATCATTGAGAAGCGCACATTGTGGTTGCAGACCTAAAGCTACCGCTAAGCCCCCAGAAAACGGCTCTACAAGCCGCCGATCTTGGTTAGCGTTCCAAGCTTGCTCTAGCTGAGGGACAAGCCAACGCTTGCCACCAGCCCATTTGAGAGGTGGGTTTAGAATTTTTGTCTTGATCATGAGCTTCATTATAGACGCTGATCATTAAACCACAAAACGAATCGACGACTGCCCTGAGTCAAAAATCTCATGCGAACGACACTTCGCATGAGATTTTTTCTGCAAACAAGTATAGCGTATTCTCGCGAAGCGCAAGGCGGTATTTTGCGTAGACGCCGCCGGATGCCGCTCGCCAACCCTCTAAATCCCTTTTAGGTGCGCCGTTGCAAAGCGTGTTCGCTCGACCGCTAAGTGAAGCTACCAAAGCGCAGGGTTGCACTGGGGGTTGGGGTCAAAGCGCGCAGTTTGAAACCTTGCAACAATTCCCTTTCAGCAATCCGTATCAACCCGTCCTAAACGTCAGAACTTTATCAGAAATCTGCCCATCCGCATCATGCGCGCAACTTCGGCTCTACCGTCGCGTAAATAGGATTGTCTAGAGATGAAAGGGATCTGCTGTGATGCATTGGAATTCGTCAGAGAATTGGCACGGGCGTCGTCGGGGCAATTTCTGGGTTCTGCCGCTGATCTTTCTCGGTTTGATCATCCTCACGCATGGCTGGATTCTGTTCCTGCCGCTGATGATGCTGGCTGGCTTCGCCTTCTTCGCGTTTGTGCTGCCGAGGATCATGGGCAACATGCACGAAGGTGGATGGCGCGACGGCGATGGGTCGGCGCGGTCATCACGCTGGCAGGAGAAGCAAAAGCGTCATTTTGGGGATTGGGGCGACAAACCCAAGCGAAGTGGCAAAGACGACATCGAATACGTCTAATGAGAAACAAAAGCGGGAGCACATGCTCCCGCTTTTCATTTAGCGATCAACCCCCACCGAGCCGTGTAGGGGCGTCATATATGACGCCCCTACGGATAATCGTCGCCAATTCAACTATAAATCTTCGCATGTAGGGGCTATTTAATCTACGCACCAACGCCGCACGATCTTTTTGTACTTCCCTCGGTACTCGGTACTCGGTACTCGGTACTCGGTACTCGGTACTTCTTTTAAGCTAAACGACCAATTTGTCATAAAGCAATTCTTGACTCAAACTCGGCAGAACCGTTTCGCGGCTTTGCAGCGTCAGCGACGCCGCCGTGATCCCCAAACGCATTGCTTCATCGACCGTCACGTCGTTCAGCAGCCCGAAGATCACCGCCGCGCTGAAGGCATCGCCCGCGCCCGTCGGATCAACCACATGGGTATGCACCGCGCGAATAAAGCCGCTGCCGCTGCCATCCGCGTAGGCAACGCCCTGTGCGCCCAGCGTGATGACGGCGATCTGCACGCCCATCGTCACCAACTGCCGCGCCGCGTCGATAGCGTTGTCGCGCGTCGTCGCCGGGTTCGGCAGCCCGCACAGCGCGGTCGTCTCGGCGGCGTTCGGCGCGATCATGTAGAGCTGCGGCAGATAATCGCACAGTTTGCCCGCCAGTGACGGCAGCGTCGGGTCGGCGCAAACGCGCAGCGTATAGCGATCCGCTAGTTCAAACACCGTCGCCAGCGCTTCCTCGCTCAGCGTCGCATCGATCACGACCAGCGCCGCCTTCGCGAACAACGGCTCGTGCTTCCACAGGTAATTCGAATCGACTGCCGCCATGATCGCGTAATCGCTGATGGTGTAGCCCGGTTCGCCGTCCGCTTTCATGATCGACATACTCTGACTGGTGCGCCCTTCATCGAGCAACCGGACGTGGTTGACGACGATGCCGCGCTCCTTCGACTCGTGGATCACGCGGCGACCGGGCGAGTCTTTGCCCACCGCCGAAAGCAGCACCGGCTCGATTTCCAGCCGCGCTAGATTCTCAGCGATATTCCGCGCCACGCCGCTCACGTTATTGCGAATCTCGCCGCTGACCGTCTGATTCCAGCCCAGCGGGGCGGACGAATACGCCTTAATGTCCAAGCCCGCCAAGCCGATCACTAACACGTATTGCTCAGCCATTTTTGCCCCCCATCTCCAACCACACCAGCAGATAATGATCGCGGCGGCTGTAGACGCTGCCCTGCTGCGTCGTAAATTGGCTGCTCGTCTTGGGCACCAGCCGCAGTCGCAGCCTGTCTTGCTGCGGTTTCCCTGCTCGATCCCAAGCCTCAAGCGCGTCAGCGACCGCCAACTGCGCGTCAGCACTGCCAAAACTGCGCGCCAGCGTGCTGTTATCACCATCGACCGTCACGAAACAGGCGCTCCCATGCGTGATCAGCGCGAAGCCGCTGCCCACGCTGATTCCGTAGGCGGACGAGTCATCGGTGACGTAGTAACGCGCCAGCGTGAACGCTTCCGGCACGTGCAGCACCAGATAGGGCAAAAAGCCCTGCCAGTAATCCATCGTGCTCAGCGGCGTGTTGATAAAGACTCCTTCGGCATCGTCCGAAAGCAGCAGATGAATGGCAGCGCTGTCGATAGCCTCAGTCACGTACAGGTGCAGCGCGCTCGTGCCCACGCGCACGCCGCGTTCAGGACCTGCCGCTTGCCCACGCAGCCGCAAAAATCCGCACAGGCGGTTGTCCTCGCTGTAGAGCGATCCATCACTCTGGAGCATCAGCGCCGCGCTGACCTCGAAGCCATCCACCCACAGCGGCGCGACCAGCAGACCACGCGGTTTCAACTGACGCACCCACGCTTCCGGCACGTCCCAGATGCCCGCCGTCGCGATGATCCGGTCATAGCTAGCACGCGGCGCGTAGCCGTTCGACCCATCGGTGTGAACGACCATCACTTCGCCCTTCGAAGCGCGCTGCAAGTTCACCTGCGCCCTCTCCGCGACCGCGCCGTCGATCTCAATCGACGTGACCTTGCCCGCGTCGCCCACAAGCTGCTGCATCAGCGCGGCGTTGTAGCCCGTCCCCGTGCCAATTTCGAGGACGTTCATCCCCGCCTGAAGCTGAAGTTGCCGCAGCATAATCGCCATCATCGAGGGTTGACTCGACGAACTCAAAACCGTGCCATCTTCATCGGTTTTAGTCGGCACGGCTTGATCTTTGTAAACGATGTCGAGAGAAACGTCGGGCAGGAAAGCGGCGCGCGGCACAGCGCGAAAGGCGCTTTCGAGCCGCGCGTCGAGCAGCCCATTTTGCTTGAGGATGGCGATCAGTGCATTGGCGTTCGCCGGAGCAGAAGTTGCATGGTCAGCTTTTCCTTCAGGCATACCACGCTCGGCGTTTCCGCAGAGAGACGCCCGCTTCGGCATCGCTGCGGCGGGTGGTACGCACCCGTCCGCGCGCGTCGATGTGGACTTGCCCGGCTTTTTGTAAGCGGGCGAATTCCTCTGGCGTAATCACCGGAGCGGGTTCGCCGCCCAACCGTTCAAGCCGTTCACTGTAGTCGTTCGTGTTGTCCATGTTATGCGCGTCCTGATCGTGTTGATCGCTGCCGTTGCTTGGCGTCTCGTCGGTCGGGTGAATCGGTTCAGCGGGTGTGGCTGTGGTCGTACCGCTAGGCACGTCGGCATTACTCGTAGCAGCGTTATTCGCAGCGCCAGCCGCATCGGTATAATTTTCTTCGGTCATTTCAGGGGTTGCTTCCGGTCTTTCGGGAAACTCGTTGTACTCCGTCACGATTGCTTATCCTCGCGCTCTTCTAGGATGATCCCCGTCATCTCCATCAGTTGATCGAGTGAGGCGGCTGTTTCGTCCATACCGTCCCCGCACACCAAACAGTGAGGGTTCCGTTCCACCGTCGCCCAAACCGCCGAATATGGGGGGCTGATCTCTCCAGCGATAATTTCGAGAGCCGTGTTCGCCAGAATGACCGTGTTACCGGGCAGGGATCGATAAATGCCTGTGCCGTCGAGCAGTTCGTTCAGCGCCATGTCCGCTTGAACGGACGCGACGCGCACGACGTGCAGCCATAATCCCGGCTCGGCTTCGAGCGTTCCTTCTGCTCCGATCATACCATAATCAAGTTCGGCAGAATCGTCCGCTTTCGCCAGATCGTCGCGTAATTCGGCTGCCCAACAAGCGTAACACGGTCCATGGTGCGGGCGGATAATCGTCACATCGCCGCCTTCGCCGCGCTCGTAAACGCCCGCATAAACAGCGCTCAAATTCCGTTCCAGACAGGCTTGGTTGATGATGTACTTCGCGTTCTCGCCATCGACGCCGACCACCATCAGGTCGAGTCCGTCCAGCACGTCGAGGTGATCCTCGATGCGCCCGTTGAGGGTGAAAATCTCGGCGTTCGGGTTGCGCTGGTGGATCAAGTCCGCGACGGCTTCGGTCTTAGGGCGACCAATATCACGCCGATCCGCGACGTGGCGGACGATGTTGGCTTCTTCCAGCACGTCCTCATCGACCAGCACGAACTTACCGACGCCGCTCATGGCGAGGCTCACGGCAGCGAACCCGCCGCCCGACCCCAAGCCGACGACGCCGACGCGCTTTTGCGCCAGCAGGTCGAGATTGCTTTTGCCGATCAGCCGCTCCACGCGATCCCACGTCATGAGCTTTCCTCATTTGCTTCACTCGGTGCACTCGACGCCGCTGGCTCGACTTGTGCTGCGGTTGTGGCTGCCGCTTCCGGCGCTGCGGCTTCCGGTTGCGCCAGCCCTAAATGCGCTTCGAAAGCGTGTACAGCATCCAACAGCGTGGAGTCGGGCGTCCAGTCGAGCGTAAGGTCAACCGGAATCGACTCCAGCCACGCTTTCTCGAACACCTTGTACATGTCATCGTCCCCACCCATCGCGATCAGCGGGGCGATGCGCGCGCGCGGCGGCTGTGCTGGATAATCCGCGTCCGTGATCAGAATCAGGAACTTGTCCGCGCCCATCCGCGTCGTCAAAAAGCAGATTTCCAGCGGCGGCTGTTCGTCGGCGTCGTAGAGCACGCGCGTGATCAACATGCCGTCGTCCTCAAGCTGGCGCATCTCCTGAATCGAACGTTCCTCGCTGGCGAGGTGCCAAGGATAGGCGACCAATGCTGGAAGCTGCTCGTTCGGGTAGACCGTCGGCGTGATCGGCATGAACATGCGCGTTTTGTGGTCGATATACCAGTAATCGACCCGCAAGCCTGTGCCTTCCGCCTGCGGAACCATCAAGTAGTTGCTGGTCGCACTCGACGCGCCCACCGTATGCGGATGCCCCAGTGTGACAATCGGCGCGAGCAAGAAATCCATGCCGTTGTCGGGATCATCAATCCAGTTGAGCGCGGTCAAGAGGTCGCCGCCGCTCGGCTGAATCATGTAGCCCGGCTGTTTATGCCAGTCGCCCAAATAGCGCAGCGGCACGTCCCATTTCATATTCGGCTGACGGCTCTGTTGCCAATTCTCTTGCAGCCACCAGATCAATTCGTCCTGACGCTCGTCGCCCTGCTGGAAGGTGTGAAACTGACGGATCGCGCTCTCGTCCGGCGAAATCGTATCAAGCACGTACAGCGTCGGCACGCCATTGGTATGCGTCCCCGGCACGACCAAGCCGACCATCGCCTCGCCCGTTTCGTCCTCGATATGATAGCGTGCTGCTGCCATCATTTTGTCCAGCACACGGCGCGCGATCACCAGATTAGGGACGCTGCGTCCGCTCATACGATTGAACATCGTCTTATCTCCAGCGCCGGGGCGGGAGCGGTGTATTCGGATCGACTCGTTCTTCGATGCCGGGCCACTCGCCCGTCGAGCGCCACGTATAATAGGCATACAACCACTGGATCGCCCAGCCCGCCACCGTCACCGCCGTCGAGCGGCTTGGGTTCCAGCCGTAACGCTCGCCATCCTTCGGGTTGAACAGGCAAAGCTGCCCATCTTCATATTGATGTTTCTCGCTGTAAATGCGCGGCTTCAGCACGTAAGCTTCAGCCGGGCGGTTGGGATAGTCGTTCGGGTACAGAATCTTCAGCGCGTGATCCGACGAGCGCAAACTCGCCAGATTCAGCTCGACCAACCCTTCCCAATGCAGCTGACCAAACTGCGGCACGACCAACTTGAACGTATTGTCAAATGCCGCCCGCATCGCTTCGACTTCCAAGCGCAAACGCGGCGAGACGTTGCTCCGCGTTCCCCACCATGCAGACATGGTTCTCCTCAAAAAACATCCACGTTACGCTGTGCATTATTGTACCATGCTGCCTTCTGCGGAACGCCCAACAATTAGGTGTTTGTTATCTATACGCACAGCGTCCCCAAATGTTGCAGCATCGCGTATGATAAAGCAGTGGTCTCGCCCACGACGCTTACACGAAAAGGAAACACCCTCTTGGAAATTAAACGCGCGACCATCGACGACTTCCCGGCGCTCACGCTCCTAGACGCTGAACTACAGGCGGTTCACGTCGAGGGTAAGCCGGAACGCTTCATTCCCGATGGCATCTTCCCGCGTGAAGTCTACGAGGAAATTTTCGCCGCGCACGCACAGGGAATTCTGCTCTGCGTCGATCATGACGAGATCGTCGGCTATCTGCACTATGAGATCAAGGACGAACCCGCCAACCATATCTTGAGGGCGCAGCGACACCTGTACATTCATGCGCTGGCGGTCAAGAGCGAACATCAGCGGAAAGGCTACGGCGAAGCCCTGATGGCAGAAGCGGAAAAGATCGCCAAAGCGAACGACGTGCCCCGCATCACACTTATCGTCTGGGCGTTCAACCAATCAGCGACAGCCTTCTATCAAAAGCTCGGCTATGCGCCGCTCACCATCCGCATGGAACGACTTGTGAATTAATCGTTAAAATTATCTTAAATATTCAAGATCATGATTGACTCTTTGCCGCTGTGTGCTAGAATCAAACTAAATATTTAAATTATTTTCAATGCTGGCTTGTTTCTACTTTCCATACATAGTGAGTCACAGAGGTAAAGCAGCATGATTCAATGGGATCTCGACAGCATCAACCGGATGCAAGCAGAACTAATCGAACGCGCTCAAAAGGATCATCTGGGGCAGGAAGTGCTTGATGAAAACCGCCGCCAGAACCCGCGTTACAACCCCACTCTCGCGTGGGTCGGTCGTCGCATCGTCAACGTCGGCGCTAAAATCGTCCAGCTTTCGGGCGATGCGGATCAGCCGCGCACGGGTTACAAACCCGACATCCATCTGAACTAAGCCGATGGAAACGGACACACCGCCATCTGAACCTATCTCAGAGCAGCCCGCACCGCTTCACACCATCACCAGCCTCGAAGCGCTCAAAGTTTTCTCTGACCCGTTGCGACAGCAAGTCATCGAAGCTCTGCTTGACGGTCAAAAAACCGTCAAGCAGGTCGCTGCGGATCTCGATCTCGCGCCGACCAAGCTCTATTACCACGTCAACCTGCTCGAAGAACACGGCTTGATCCGTGTGACCGAGACGCGCATTGTGTCGGGCATCATCGAAAAGCATTACGTCTCCGCCGCCCGCGAATTCGCCATCGAGCGCGGTCTGCTCACGCCGGGTCAAACTGCCGGCGCTGAAGGGCTGAAGATCGCCTTCGACGCGATGATCGAGCCGATCCGCAGCGACTTAAGCCGCAGCTATGCGCAGGGCTTAATCGACAATTCGGAAGATGCGCCCCAGCACCAGCGTTTTCGCATGTGGCGCGCGACCAGTCGGCTTTCGCCCGACCAAGCCGAGGCGTTCTACGCGCGGCTCATGGCGCTGATTGACGAATTCAACGCCGGTAAGGATCACGATCCCGACGCCGAGAAGCAAGCCTATAACCTGCTCCTCACCATCTACCCGACCGTCCCCTCCAAGAAACCGCCTAAAGCTTAAGCGCAGCCCTGCTGTTACTCGCATGGAAGACCGCCGGTTACTATGGTTTGGACTACTTCCTTCTACCCCGCTAGGCACACCTTGGAGCCGCCGCAAGCTCGTTGACGAGAACGAAGGCGCACAGCCAGCGCGCGCAACACGGCTTAACCCGACCCATCGCCTACAAACAAAACGCCCTCAATCGTGAGGGCGTTTTTGAGTCTTGAGCCGAATTAATCAATCAGCCGCCGGGAGCGAGCGTTCCTACTGCCGTTGGACGCGGCGTTGACGTTACAAACGGTGCCAGCGTCGGCTGGCTGTTGCCGATGCTCTCCTCGTTCGCGCCGGGGATCGATGAAGCGCTGGTTGGCAGCAGCAAATCGCTGCTGCCGCCTGTCGTCGTGTTCGCACCAATCGGGCTGTTCGACTGCGGTTGCGCGTTGACATCCTCGACGCAGCGGAAGCCGACCCATGCCTGCGGATCGTTCGGCGCTTTCGCCTGACGATGAACGCTGCGCGAGAAGAACGGCACGGCATCCCATGAACCGCCCCGCACGACCTTGTCCGTACCGGATACCGGCCCTGTCGGGTCGGGGACAGTGGCTTCAGGGCGTCCGTAGAAGCGCGTATCGTACCAGTCGCTCACCCACTCAGCGACGTTACCTGCCATATTCAACACGCCGTAATCGCTCTGTCCATCCGGAAACGACAGGACAGGGAAGGTGCTGTATGCCGCCGTCGGGTCTGCCGGTCGATTCGTGCTGGCGCGCGTGGGATCCCACGTATTGCCCCACGGATAGATATAGTCGTTGCTGCCGCGCGCGGCGTGTTCCCATTCCGCTTCCGTAGGCAGCCGCCGACCAATCGCCTCGCAGTAGGCTTTCGCGCCGTACCACGTCACGTTGGTCACCGGGTAATCGTTGATCACGATTGGGACGCTGTAGTTCGCTCCGTCGAACTGGATGTTGCTCGTCTCCGATTCGGTGCGGGTCTGCATACACGGCTGGCCATCGCAGCCGTTGCGGTGACTGCCCGTGCCCATCGCCGGCGAGTTCATGAACTGCATGAACTGGAAGTAGGTCACTTCGGTCACTTCCATGTTGAAGGCACTCACGGTCACTTGATGCTCAGGGTACGAATCCTCACCGTAGGAAACTTCGCAGGTGCCGGGGTTGCCGCCGTAATTTGTACCGTCCTTGCATTCATCGACCGCGGCGCTCACTTCGCCGGGGCTGGTGCCCATCGTGAATGTGCCACCGGATACCGGAACAAGCTCGCTGGAAATGCTGCGCAGCGCGGCGAAGGCATCACCGCTCGCGTTGTTATTGGGAGCTAAGTTTTGCCCACTCAGTGAGACGCTCGACGTTGCTAAGGTCGTCGGCTGGAGGGTCAAAAAGGTGGCGTCAATCGTCGGGCTGGCGGTTGGTGCCTGCACTTGCGATTCCACTTGAATGCCCTGTGTCGCTGTTGCGGGGGCGTCGGTTGATGCAATCGTCGCGGTCACAGGCGCAGCGGTTGCCGTGATCACGAACGGCGTTTGAGTCGGCAGATTGGCGACGCTGTTCGGGTCGAGGCTCAAAATCCCACCCGCCAACCCTAACAGCACGAGCACCACCGAGCAGCCAAAGCCCATGACAATGCCAATGATCACCCACTGCCATGCCGCGCCGCCAGAGCGCCGACCTACATAACCATAACTGCTTCGTGACATGCTCACTTCTCCTCTTAAGTCGAGTCGGCAGTTGCAACTCGACGGCAGTTGCCTTTCAGACGCAACTATAGTAAACGAAAAACCCTACCAAACCAACAGTAGGGTTTTTCGCCTAGCAGAGAATGAGGACGTATGTGCTAAAGTGTGTTGACGATATTAGAGAAGTCGTTGCCGACCCACGGCCCGATCACCGTGATGACGACGAAGGCGACCAGCACGACCAAAACAAGGATCAGGGCGTACTCGACCAATCCTTGTCCATCCGGCGGTGCGACGCTTGACCAGCGTGCGTACACACGGCGAAACCATTCCTTCAACCGTGTTGATTCCATAAGTGCCTCCCCGCTACAATGAATGATTTGCGCGCCCGATCAATAATGAAGTGGGCGGTTCAAACCATTGTACTATAGCATTCGCTTAAAGAATCCATTGTGACGCCTCATTGTATTGACAAGGTTTCTTCACACTCATACGATGGGGACACGCCTTCGAATAGGATAGATATTCTGTGGTCAGCCTTCGTCTGAAAGAGTCTTCTACGTCTTCGGGACTGCGCCCAGTCAATCTTCGAACCGACCTCGCCCCGCTTGCTGATCTGATCGAACTTGCCTTTTCCGCCAGCATGGATTCCGGCGGACGTGCCGCTGTCCGCGAGATGCGCACGCTCAGCCGTTTAGGTCCCGGCTTAAGCGTGCTGCTCGGCATGAACGATCTCGCGCAGGGCGTCGGCTTGGGTTATGTCTGGATCGAAAACGGGCAGCTTGTCGGCAATACCTCGATTTATCCCGCCAATGTCCCCACCGGCCCAACGTGGATAATCGCCAACGTCGCCGTCCATCCAGCTTATCGCGGGCGCGGGATCGCGCGTCAGTTGGTCGAAGCCAGCCTCACCATGATCCGCCAGCGCAACCGCAGCGCGTCTGCGATTTTGCAGGTCGAAGCCGATAACGATGTTGCCTATCAGCTTTACCAGCGGCTTGGCTTCGTCACTGAACGCTCGTGGACAACGTGGCGGCGCAGCAGCACCGCGCGTACACCGCCGCCGTTTGATCACTCCGACATCTATATCACGCGCCGCCGTCCCAACGAATGGCGTAACGAATTCGCCTTGGCACAGCGCCTGCGCCCAGCCGAACAAGGCGGCATCGGCTGGCTGCGCCCGCTGCATAAGCGTTTTTTCCATCCATCGCTCTGGACGCGCATTGGCGACGCCATCAGCCTACGCTCGCTCGAACGGCTCGTCATTCGCGGCGCGGACGACGATTTGCAGGCGGTCATGTGGCTGGAAACGGCTTTCGCCGCCAGCACCGTCCAGCTGACGCTGCTGGTCGATACGCCCGACAAAGCGCTCTACGATGAAGCGCTGCTCAATCTTGCCGCTCGCCGCTACAGCCTGCGCTCAACCCTCAGCATCGAACATCCCACCGACGACACCGTCACCACCGCCATCCTTCAGCGCTACCTGTTCTATCCCCATCGCACTCTCATCCACATGCACTGGCAGGTACACTAGCCCATTTTTAATTTCTATCGTTATACTAGAGGCGTTCATCGATCTAAGGGAAACAACATGGAACTCCTGATCATCCTGCTGCTGATCGTACTCAACGGTGTTTTCTCGATGGCGGAAGCCGCTGTGATTGCTGCCCGACGAGCGCGGCTTCAACAGCAAGCCGAAAAGGGCAACAAGGGCGCGCAAACCGCACTCGAACTCGCTCAGGAGCCGAACCGCTTCCTCTCGACCGTGCAAGTTGGCATCACCTTGATCGGTATTCTGACCGGCGCATTCGGCGGGGCGACGATTGCCGCGCAAGTCGCCGCGCTCGTCCGCCCCACGCCGCTCGGTCGCTATGCCGATGCGATTGGCTTTGGCATCGTCGTGCTGGTCACAACCTATCTATCGCTGATTGTGGGCGAACTCGTGCCCAAGCGTCTCGCGCTGCGCTACCCAGAACGGATCGCCGCTAGTATCGCCCGCCCCATGAACATGCTTTCCACCATGACCTCGCCACTGATCACCTTCTTGAGCGGCTCGACCAGCGCGGTCATGTTCATGCTCGGCGTCAGCGCCGACGACGAGCCGCCCGTCACTGAAGAAGAAATCAAAACGATGATGCGTCAGGGCATCGAAGCCGGTGTCTTTGAAGAAGGTGAGCAGGATATGGTCTCCGGCATCTTCCGCTTGGGAGATCGCCGCGTCGGGTCGATCATGACGCCGCGCACGGAAGTCGCTTGGCTCAACGTCAGCGACTCCGACGACGATAATCGTGCCAAAATCATCGGCAGTTGCTTCTCGCAGTTCCCCGTCTGTGAAGGCGATATGGATCACATCGTCGGCTTGCTCAACGCCAAGCAGTTGCTCTCGCGCTTGCTGCGGGGCGAATCGTTCGACATCCGCGCCGCCATGATCGAACCGCAGTTCGTCCCCGAAAATATGCCCGCTGCCAAAGTGCTCGATATGTTCCGCGCCTCGGCACTGCACATCGCCATTATCATTGGCGAATATGGCGGCATGGAAGGGCTGATCACCATGCAGGATTTGCTGGTCGAAATCGTCGGTGACGTCGAGGAC
>JBBSNT010000083.1:0-13233 GCA_038260485.1 Aggregatilineales bacterium
CGGATGCTTGAACCGCCGAGTGGTCACGAAGCCAGAACGGTCGAGCAGTACATTAGCGACGTGAAGCTGCGCAGCACCGGCAACTGGGGGCGCATCCTGCGCGACGCATATCTTGAAGCGGGCGGCGTGTTGGGTGAGCATCATCCCGATGCAGTATTGAGCGTCGTTAATCAAGTTCACAATTCGATGTGCCAGCGCTATTTGAACCTTTAGCGGCAGGCGCTGCTGCTCGATGCGTCGCGCGGCGTTCGTCGTTCTGGGCGCGGGACTGCTGTTCCTCGCTTTACATACGGATGAACTCGCGCTTAAAGGGCTGGCGTTAGCGATCTACGTGCTGGTTTACGGGATCGCCGCTTTGCGCAAGCGACAATTGCGAGTGCTGCTGATCGCTGATGCCGCTGTGACCCTGTTGATCACGGGGCTGCTGAGTGTTTCGGCAGAGACATTTGTGCACTATCGCTGGGGCTGGTTCGCTCACGAGGTCGTTGGGATCGGGCTGCTGGTCGCGGCGGGGCAGAGACGGCTGCCGATTTCGGCACGGGCGATTTACGCGCTGCTGATCGGTTTGAGCGCGCTTTCGCTGACGGGCGCACTGATTCTGCTGCCGCCGCACTATACGCTGGTCGATTACGTACTGGTGCTGTGGACACTCGGCGCGCTGCCCTTGATAGGCGCGGCAGCACTCGGTGAGCACGTTTTGTTTCGGGGCGATGTTTTCCCTCGATCACTCTTGATTATCCTAATCGCGCTTGGAATCGGCGTCAGTTTGTGGTCAATCTCGTCGTTCCCGAACTGGTCAGCGAGCGACGAAGCGATCATCGTGGACTACCTCGACACGGTTCAGCGTACAGGCATCATCGAGTCGAGCATGACACCCTACGATGCGCCGACGGTGACGGGCAATCTCTACGTCACTGTGGCGCTGCTGTGGCGCAACGCTTTTCCTACCGATCCGTTCGCGCTGCGGATGTTTTCGGCATTAGGCGGGCTGATGCTGATCGCGGTGGTCTTTGCGGTCACACGCGCTTTACAAGACACGCTGACGGCGTGGATCGCGGCGGCGCTGCTGGCGACCAATCTGCTCTGGTCTGCGGCTTCGCACGTCGGGCGGCAAGAGTCGTGGCTGGCGGTGGTTGTCTGGGGAGCGGTCGCTTTGACGCTGGTGGCGCAAAAACGGCGATCCCGCTTGCTGGCGTTGATCGCTGGCATCGTGATCACGCTGAGCGCGGACGTGCATCCGTTGGGGGCGTATGGCTGGATCGCGCTAGGGCTGTGGTGGCTGATTAGTTTTCGCCGCGAGCGAGCGCTGCTAATCTATTTCGTGATTGGTAGTGCAATTGGCGCGGGATATTACGCGGTGATTCACGTCCTGCCTGATCCGGCGCGCTTCGTGCAGGCGATCCATGACGAGGCGGTTAGCTACGGCGCGGAAGGCTGGACGCCATTAGCGGCGCTGATCAACCGGCACGCACGCTATGCCGCTGCGAATCCGCTTGAATTTTGCTTGCTGATCGTCGGAGCGTTGGCGGGAGTGCGCACTCAACGCGGATTAGGCGTTTTTGTGAGCGGACTGGTGCTGCTCTATGCGCTCACCGTCGCTGACCCGAATCCTTACTATCCGCTGGTGTGGGTCACGGGCATGGTGATACTGACGGCGGTGGCGCTGCGTCGCGTGCGGATTGGCTGGCGCGCGCCGCTGCTGGTCACGGTCTGGGCGCTGCTCGTCCTCAACACGGTGCTGATTGGGCGGCAGGTCGCTGCGAATTGGAACGGACGGTCGCTCGATGCCATTGAACAAATCGCGGCGGCGGTGCCGCGCAACGGACGCGGGATGGGCGAAGCGTTTTTGTATCTCGCGCTGCACGACCCCACCTACATCGGCTTCCCGTTCGTTGAATTTCTGGCGGCGGATCAGGGCGTCAGCCGTTGGCAAGCTGCCGCCGCACTTGCGCCGGACTGGATCATCACGATGCGCGACGAAATGGCGTTCGCGCCAGAGTTCAGTCTCTTGAGCGTGGAAGTGCCCCATATGCACTTGCAGCTCCCGGATGTGGCAGTGGCGCAGCGTTATCATTTGGCGCGCAGTGTATCGACATCCGTTGGCGATTTCCAGATTTGGCAGGCGGATTCACGAGGCAATTTCGCGCAAATAGGACGTTAAACAATTTTCTAACGAATCTGTGGTATAGTAGAGAAAATAACAAAACAGGTGATGAACTTTTCGTGCCGAACTCAGTGCGGCGAAAACGTAATCACGAGCAAAAAGACGCTCCTCAAAATTTTTATTGCTGAACTCTTCTTTTAATCGAATAGTCAGAAAGGACAAGCGGTGCTCAGACTGTGCGCCGCTCAATTGGTGCTATGGCAAAATCTAAACCTAAGCTGCGAATCGTCCCTCTAGGGGGCTGTGGCGAAGTTGGTAAAAATATGACGGTGGTCGAACTTGGCAAGGATGCCATTATTATCGACACCGGCGTGATGTTCCCGGCGAATGACATGCTGGGGATCGACCTCATTATCCCCGATTTCCGCTATCTCATTGATCGCATTGAACGCAAAGAATTGACCGTACACGGCATTCTGTACACGCATGGTCACGAAGATCATACGGGTGCAGTGGGCTACGTCGTCGATCAACTGCGAAATATTCCGCTCTACGCGACGCCGCTGACGGCTGCGCTGCTCGAAGTCAAGCTGCGCGATGCGCGCTTGCTCAACGAGACGACCCTCAACGTGTTCAAACCTGGCGATGATTTGCAGGTTGGACCGTTCAAAGTCGAAAGCTATCACGTTACGCACAGCATCCCGGACTGCGTCGGCTTCGGCATTAATACGCCTTACGGGATCGTCGTCCACAGCGGCGACTATAAACTCGACAACACGCCGATTGATGGTAAAAAGACCGACTATGCCAAAATCGCGGAGTTCTCGCGGCGCGGTGTCGTCCTCTTGATGGGCGACAGCACCAACGCTGAACGCCCCGGTTGGACGAAGTCGGAAATCATCGTCAATGAGGCATTCGACACCATCTTCCAGAAAGCGCAGCATCGGATCATCGTGGCGACCTTCGCCTCGCACATCTCGCGTATTCAGCAAGTCGCTGATTTAGCGAAGAAGTACGGGCGTAAGCTGGCGATTGCCGGACACAGTATGACGGAAAACGTCAAGACGGCGCGCCGGATTGGTATCCTGAACATTGACGACAACCTGCTAGTCGATCTCAATCGTATCGACAGCGTGCCGCCGCACCAGATGGTGATTATGGCGACGGGTTCGCAGGGTGAGCCGTCGGCGGTGCTGGGTCGCTTGGCGACGGGGCAGCATCGCAGCCTCGACGTGATGGAAGGCGATACGATCATCGTTTCGGCGCACACGATCCCCGGCAACGAGGAAACGGTCAGCCGGACGATCAACAAGCTCTATCAGCGCGGCGCGGACGTGATTTACGATCCGCTTGCGCCGGTACACGTCTCCGGTCACGCCTGTCAGGAAGAAATGAAACTCCTGATGAGCCTGACGAATCCGAAATACTTCATCCCCGTTCACGGTGAACTGCGGATGCTGCGCGCGCACTCGAAACTGGCGCTGCAAATGGGCATCCCTGAAGAAAATATTCAGGTCATCGAGAACGGCATGGTCATCGAAATCGACAAGTACGGCATACGCAAGGGCGAACGTGTCCCCGGTGGCTACGTGTTTGTGGATGGCAGCGGCGTTGGTGACGTCGGGCGTGCGGTCATTCGTGACCGCGAAATCCTCGCCCGCGACGGCTTTATGATGGTCGTCGTCAATGTCAACGCCGAAACGGGTAAAATGATCGGTGAACCGGAGATCATTTCGCGCGGGTTCATCTATCTACGCGACGCAGACCAGTTAATCGACAACGTTAAGCAAACCGTCAACGACGTGATGCTGAATATGCGCCAGAGTCGCAACGGTAAACGGCGCGAACGGCTGCAAGACTCGCTGAGCAAGATGCTCTACAGCGAGACGAAGCGCCGTCCGATGGTCTTCAGCGTCGTCAACGAACACTAGAAAATTCGAGCATTACCCCGTAAAAAGGGCGAGTCTATGGACTCGCCTTTTCTGTGTAAACTACAAATAACTTCTACCCGCGTTTAGACCGTTTTGCTGACAACTTCGCTGGATTTGACGTTTGTTTCGCGCTGGTGCTTGGTCTGGTAGTTCGCAAGGAAGTAGCTGCCGATCACGAACGCCGCCGAGGCAAACGGCAAGGTCACGCCCTGCCACGTCGCAAACACGCCCACCCACTGCCCCACCCAATACAGTAGATGCAGCCCCGAATCGGCAGCAAGCGCGTCGGGAGACTGTGTCAACTCCTCGTAATCAAAAGCAGCCGCCTCGTCAAGGACGTAATTCTGCTGCGCGAGGTCAGAGAGCTTAGCCATACCCTTTTCCAATGCATCGGCTTTTCCCAGCAGATACGCTTTAATAGCGTCGAGGTTGATTTTGCGGGCAGCTTGTTGACAAGTTCGCAAACTCACGCTAGGATACAGCTACGTTACAGTAACGTAGCATTACGTTACAGGATAAAACGATGCAAAAGGTCAATGTAACCATTGCTGACGTCGCTGAACTCGCGCAGGTCTCAAAAATGAGTGTCTCGCGGGTCATCAATGGTCAGACAGGCGTTTCCGAAAAAACACGCCAGCGTATTCTTGACGCCATCGAACAGCTTGGTTACGAGCCAAGCGCACGTTCACGAGCGGCAGAATCGAACCTGATCGCGCTGCTTATTCCGAACATCACTACCACTTATATGGGTGAGATTTTGCGTGGTGTCTCCAGCGCTGCCGAGCGCCTGAACTACGGGCTAATGCTCTACACGCAGGGTTCGGTCGATCACGCGCAGCGCACAAGTTATTACCTTTCGCTGCTTAACAACACCTTTGTCGATGGCGTGTTGATGGTCGTGCCGCTCGATTACGAGGTCATCGTTCACGACCTCAAGGAACACGACTTACGCTACGTGATTGTTGACCACCACAACGGCACGGGTAATGAGCCGAGCGTTACGGCGACCAATCGCAAAGGCGTGCGTGATGCCATGCGGCATCTGCTCGCATTGGGGCATCGCCGGATCGGTTTCATCACCGGACGCATGGACATCGTCTGTTCGCTGGATCGCTTGCAGGGCTATCGTGACGGTCTGACGGAAGTCGGGCTGCCCTTCGACGGCGACCTCGTGCGCGAAGGTGACTTTATGCAACCAACGGGCTTTCAGCAGGCACAGACTTTGCTGGAACTCCCGGAACGCCCGACGGCAATTATCGCCTCCAACGACGTGATGGCGTTCGGCGTGATGGACGCGGCAAAAGCCGCCGGACTCACCGTTGGGCGCGACATCTCGATTATTGGCTTCGACGATACGTCGATGGCTTCACAGGTTTATCCGGCGCTGACGACGGTTCGTCAGCCGCTGGCGGAGATGGGCGAAACGGCTCTCGACATGCTGGTGACGCTGCTTCAGGGGCGCACCGTGCTCAATCTCCGTCAGGAATTACCCACTGAATTGATTATCCGCCAATCGACCGGGCGTCTACCCGCATAGCATTTTTCGCTATGAGCATGTGCATTAAACACAAGCCGGGTCGGTGATGCTAGACCGTAAATAACAACTCTGATGGAGGGAGGAGCAGCAACCGATTCGGAAAACTGGTCTAAGTCATAAGCAGATATTACTCAATATTTATTTCCAAGGAGCAGTGAGTCATGAGTAGAACTTACCGTTTCATCGCGCTGATGCTCGTCCTCGTTTTCGGCGCAGCGCTGTCCATGAGTGCAGTTTCGGCTCAGGATGAGCCAGTCACCATCAATTGGTGGCATATTAGTACCGCGGACGCCCAAGCTGCCTACTGGCAGAGCCTCGCCGACCAGTACATGGCGGATCACCCCAACGTCACCATCGACATTACCATTCTAGCGAACGAAGACTTCAAGGCGCGTCTCGTCACCGTCATGCAAGCGGGCGACCCGCCTGACCTGTTCCAGAGTTGGGGCGGCGGCGTCCTGTGGCAGTATGCTGATGCCGGACTCGTCCGCGACATTTCGTCCGAACTCGAAGGCGACTGGATGGACTCGTTTGCTGTACCCGCCGCTGTCGAACTCTACGGGCAGAAC
Source organism: Aggregatilineales bacterium (assembly GCA_038260485.1). GTDB lineage: Bacteria > Chloroflexota > Anaerolineae > Aggregatilineales > Phototrophicaceae > Flexifilum. The sequence continues at coordinate 6,142 of JBBSNT010000083.1, forward strand.
GGCGAGTACTACGGCGTCCCCTATGACTGGGGCGCAGTCGGCATGTTCTACAACAAGGCATTGTTCGAACAAGCAGGCATCACCGAAGTCCCAACCACGTGGGCAGAATTCCTCACCGATGTCCAAATGCTGAAAGTTGCTGGCATCACCCCGATTGCTCTAGGCGAGAAGGAAAAATGGCCCGGTCATTTTTGGTGGGTTTCGCTGGCAATCCGTGAAGGCGGGCAGCAGGCGTTCCTCGATGCTTACGACCGTACCGGCTCGTTCGCTGACGAACCATTCGTTAGAGCGGGTGAAGACCTCAAGCAGTTGATCGACATGGATCCCTTCCCCGAAGGTTTCCTCGGCTTGACGCACGACGACGAAGAAGCCATGTTCGGTAACGGACAAGCGGCAATCCAGTTGATGGGTCAATGGGCGGAAAGCGCTCAGCAGACCGGCAGCACCAGCGGCGAAGGCATCGGTGATGACCTCGGTTGGTTCAACTTCCCGATGGTCGAAGGCGGCGCTGGCAACCCCGGTGACACGCTCGGCGGCGGTGACGGCTTCGCGGTCGGTGCCAATGCGCCTGACGCAACGATTGATTTCCTGCGCTTCCTGACCAGTGAAGAAAGCCAGCGTGGTGGTGTTTCGGCTGGTTTCACCCCGCCGGTCGTCAATGGCGTGGAAGACACCTATTCCGATGATTCCGTCATCACCTCGATTGTGAACGCCCGTAACGGCGCTCCGTACTTCCAGCTTTACTATGACCAATTCCTGCCGCCGGCACTCGCTGGTATCGTGGTCGACTCGGTCGAAGCGCTGTTCGCGGGTGTTTACTCACCTGAAGAAGTCGCGCAGGCGATTGAAGACTCCGCGTCAATGGAATTGAGCGGTTCCTAGTTATTCATCCGTAACCAAACTGTGGAGATCAACGCCGCCCCGACGGGTGGCGCATCTCCACAGCCCCCTGCTCACAGCTTGCGCTCGTCGAAGCGAGAATGCTAACGCTGAAAGGCTAACGCTGAAGGCTAGAGTGTTACGGCTGGCAGCGGGACAAAATTATCGAACATTGTAGTTAAAGATGAGATACGTTTATGGCTGCATCCCGCTTTCGAGTATTGCCGACCGCCTACGAACAAGCTCAACGAGACAAACAGCGGCGTGGTTGGAGCAAAGCGCTCATGATTACGCTGTTCGTGCTGCCGGGGATGGTCGTATTCACGCTGTTTTTGCTGATGCCAATCGCGCAATCAGCCTACTTCAGCCTCTACGATTGGAACGGCTTTGGTCCACTGACCAAGTTCATTGGCTTGGGCAACTATGATCGCTTGCTGAACCACTCGATATTTCAGATGTCAGTCGGTCACAGCTTCATCATTATGTCCTTTTCGGTGCTCATCCAGCTGCCGCTGGCGCTGGGTTTAGCCCTGCTGATCGGGCGCGGTAAGCTGCCCGGTAAAAAGATATTTCGCGCGGTGCTTTTTATCCCCTACGTTTTTTCTGAAGTCATCACGGCGATTATTTGGCTCTACGTGCTACACCCTCAATCAGGCGTCTTCAACACCATCTTGGCATCATTTATACCGGGCTTTAAACCGATTGGTTGGCTGGCAGACCGCAACCTCGTCTTGATCGGCATCTTCGTGGTGATGACGTGGAAATATTTCGGCTTCCACATGATTCTGTACATGGCGGGGCTGCAATCGATCCCCAAAGACCTCGAAGAAGCCGCGCGCGTAGACGGGGCAACCGAAGCGAACGTATTACGTCACATTACCATTCCGCTGCTTGGCAGCACCATCCGGCTGACGGTCTTTCTGTCCGTCTTAGGGTCGTTTCAGCAATTCGTCATCATCTGGATCATGACGCAGGGCGGTCCGGTCAACGCCAGCGAATTGATTGCGACCTATCTCTATAAATATGGTATTCAGCGCTTCGCGCTCGGCTACGGCAGCGCAGTCGCGATTATCCTATTCGCCATTACGCTTGTATTCTCGATCGGTTACCAGCGAATTATTATGCGTCAAGATTACTCGGTCGATAATATTTAAGAGGGTGTTTTCAATGGAACAGCGTCTCCAACTATCGGCAGGGTTAGCATTTAAATACATATTTTTAATCCTACTGTGTATCACGATCATGATTCCGGTAGCAACGGCAATTCTCGGCAGCATCCGAACGACAGGTGAATTCTTGGGCGCGCCCTTTGGACTACCCCTAAACGGCATCCAGTGGGGAAACTACACCAGTATTCTAGAAACGTCCGCCTTCTGGAATTCGCTCAAGAACAGCGTGCTGATTACAGCGGGCGTCACTATTTTGAACATCATCCTCGCCAGCATGTTGGCGTTCATCTTCAGCCGCGTAGAATTTCGCGGGCGAGGCTTACTGTTCAACATTCTGTCGATTGGTCTGCTATTCCCGTTGGTGATCGCCATTCTGCCGATTTTCATTCAGGTGCGGCAGCTTGGCTTGATCAATACTATGTGGGGCGTTATTCTGCCGCTGGTCGCGTTTGGGCTGCCGGGCAGCGTCGTTATCTTGCGCGGCTTTTTCATCAAAGTGCCCAGCGAACTCGAAGACGCCTCTTACATTGATGGTTGTACGCCGTTCGGCTTTTTCATCCACATTCTGCTGCCGCTGGCGCGTCCTGCACTCACAGCGGTGGCAACGCTGCAAGTGATCGCCAGTTGGAACGAGTATTTCTTACCGCTGCTGGTGCTCAATGATCCCTCATTGTGGCCCCTACCCTTAGGGATCATGCAGTTTCAGGGACAGTTTGGCACGGATTGGGCACGCATCATGGCATACGTTACACTGCTGATTATTCCGGCGGTGCTGTTCTATGTGGTGACCGAAAAATACATCGTAACGGGCTTGACAGGCGGCGAACTCAAGGGCTAAACCCTGCAAGGACTGATCCTTGCTTGAGCAGATAAGGCAAAGTTTTTATGTCGATCAATCGGGCATTTTTTACAGATGCGACGCGGTCTGTTGATGACCGGATAAAGCATCTGCTGAATCAAATGACGCTCGAAGAAAAAATTGCCCAGCTTGGCAGTTACTGGGTCTATGAGCTTCTGACTGATATGCACTACGCGCCGGATAAAGCAGAAAAACTGCTGCACAATGGCATCGGGCATATTACACGGCTTGGCGGCGCGAGCAACCTGCGCCCTGTCGAAGTCGCAACGCTCGCCAACGAGGTTCAGAAATACCTAATCGAGCATACGCGCCTCGGCATTCCGGCAGTCATCCATGAGGAATGCTGCAGCGGCTACATGACGCGCGGGGCGACCGTCTTTCCACAGGCAATTGGCGTCGCCAGCGCATGGGATCCAGAACTCGTCGAAGCGATGGGCGACGTGATCCGCCAGCAGATGCGCGCGGTCGGGGCGCAGCACGCGCTCGCGCCCGTGCTGGACATTGCCCGCGATGCGCGTTGGGGGCGTGTCGAGGAGACCTTCGGTGAAGACCCGTACCTGACCGCCCGACTCGGCGTCTCCTACATCAAGGGTATTCAGGGGCATGACTTAAAGCAAGGAGTCGCGGCGACGGGCAAGCACTTCGTTGGCTACGGTATGTCTGAAGGCGGCATGAACTGGGCACCGCCGCATCTCGGCTGGCGCGAACTGCGCGAAGTCTATCTGTTCCCCTTCGAAGCCGCGCTGCACGAGGCAAAACTCGCCTCGATCATGAACGCCTATCACGAAATCGACGGTATCCCCTGCGGAAGTTCGAAGGAACTGCTGACCGATATTCTACGCGGCGAATGGGGCTTTGAGGGCACAGTCGTCTCGGATTACTTCGCCATCAACATGCTCACGGAGTACCACCACGCGGCAGGCACGAAAGCCGAAGCCGCAAGCATGGCGCTCGAAGCAGGTATTGACATCGAACTCCCGAACACCGATTGCTACGGCAATCCATTGCTTGAGGCGGTACAGTGCGGCGACATCGCCGAAGCGCTGATCGATGTGGCGGTGCGGCGTGTGCTAGAGCAGAAATTCGCGCTCGGCTTGTTTGAAAATCCCTACGTTGATGCCACAGCGGTTGATTTCGATACGCCGCAGCAGCGTCAATTCGCCCGCGAGATCGCCCAGAAATCAATCGTGCTGCTCAAGAATGATGGCAACCTGCTGCCGCTCACTAAGCGGCTTAAGTCGATTGCGGTAATCGGACCGAACGCCGACAGTGTGCGTAACCTGTTCGGCGATTACGCTTATCCCGCGCACATGGAAATGCTGATCGAAGCCAAGACGCAGGACAATATGTTCAACCAACCGCTGCCGGATGACATCCAGAGCGCCGGGGACTTCATTCCGGCGATCAGCATCCTGTCGGCAATCAAAGCACAGGTCAGCGACGATACGCACGTCCTCTACGCGCGCGGCTGTGACATCCTCGACCCCTCGACCAACGGGTTCGCCGAAGCAGCCGAAGCGGCACGTCAAGCGCAGATCGCCGTCGTGGTCGTGGGCGACAAAGCGGGACTAACCGACACCTGCACCAGCGGCGAAGCGCGTGACCGCGCGATCTTGACTCTGCCCGGCGTGCAAAGTGATCTCGTCAAGGCGATCTACGAAACGGGAACGCCGATTGTCTTGGTGCTGATCAACGGCAGACCTGTCAGTCTGGAATGGATTGCCGAGTCCGTACCTGCGATTGTCGAAGCGTGGTTTCCCTCCGAGGAAGGCGCGAACGCCGTCGCCGACGTGCTATTTGGTGATGTGAACCCCGGCGGCAAGCTGCCGATCACCTTCCCCCGCACCGTTGGGCAAGTGCCAATCTTCTACGGGCATCGCCCCTCCGGCGGGCGCTCGCACTGGAAAGGGAATTACGTCGAAACCAGCGTCAAACCGCTCTATCCCTTCGGCTACGGCTTGAGCTATACCCGTTTCGAGTTCACCAACTTTCGTATCGATCAGGCGGCGGTCGCGGTCGGCGGCGACGTGACGGTTCAAGTAGATGTGACCAACGTGGGCGAGCGCAGCGGCGACGAAGTCGTCCAGTTGTACACCCATCAACAAGTCCAGTATTTAACCCGTCCGCTTAAGGAACTCAAGGCGTTTAAGCGCGTGACGCTTGAACCGCAGCAGACGAAAACGATTACATTCCACCTCGCTGTCAATCAACTCGCCTTCTACGACCGGGAGCAGGATTATGTCGTCGAGCCGGGAACAGTCGAAGTCATGATTGGCAGTTCATCGGAAGCCATTCACTTCAGCGGTGGATTCGAAATCACGGGCGAGAAAACGATTATCAAGGTTAAGGTTTTCTTCAGCCGCAGCGAGGCATAATACGCGCGCCCAACTGCTTGATCGTAACGACAGCTTAGGATCAGCGAGGCGACTCCCACTGCCTCGCTTTTTATTTCCCGCTGAGCTTATGACAACCTCAAATAGCCTTAAATCCACCTTAAATCGCTTGCCCACCGCCTTGTAAAGAGCCGATACTATAGGCATCAGAAAACAATCAGATAAATCATGCCAACCATCGTACTCATTGAAGATGATCGCCTTATTGTCGAACCCCTCGTGCGCGCCCTAAAAATGCTCGACTACAACGTGCTGACCGCCTTCGATGGCGTCACTGGCATGAACCTTGCGCTGGCACAGCCCTGCGATCTCGTCATCCTCGACATTATGCTTCCAGCAATAGACGGCTGGGAAGTTTGCAAAGCGATCCGTCAAAAAAGCGTCGTCCCGATCTTGATGCTTACGGCACTGAGCGAAGAAATCGATAGAATTCTCGGTTTAGAGCTTGGCGCAGACGATTACCTGACCAAGCCATTCAGCACCCGCGAATTAACCGCGCACATCAAAGCGTTGCTGCGACGGGTCGAATTCGATGCGTCACGCCTCACACAGCATACCAGCGCCCTCAGCTTCGATCAGATCAAAATTGATCTGGAGCGGCGACAGGTTCTCAAAAATGGTCAAGAACTACCGTTACGTTTCAAAGAATTCGAACTGTTCAGCTTACTCGTCTCGAATTCCGGCGAAATTGTCACCAGAGCAGAGATTTTTGACAAGGTCTGGGGTACGGATTGGCTGGGCGATATGCGGACGCTCGATGTTCATATTCGCTGGCTACGCGAGAAGCTGGAAGACGACCCCGGTAACCCGCGCTACATCCAGACCGTGCGCGGCGTCGGCTATCGCTTTGTGCCGGGAGAGCCTGCGTGAAACCGATCTTGAAATCGTTCAGCATTCGTGCGCGTCTGCTGGTCGTCTACATCGCCATTCTGCTGATCGGCTTTGGCGGCATCACCCTGCTTGCAGGGCAGCAGATTTCTGCCAGCGCGCGCGAAGACTACGAGCAGCGCCTGAAAAGCGAGATTTCTCTGATCGCGCAAGGAGTCACGCCAACGGTCAACGACTATGCGAATCAGCGTATCAGCGACGACGCGTTGCAAGCCGATCTCGCCACCTATCAAGACGGCAATAACAATACGCTGCGCTTGATCCTGCTGCAAATCCAGCCCGCTCCTGATAACGGTCCGCACGACGAGTCGCGCGAGAGTTTCAGCGGCGCGCTGGAACTCGAAACCGCCATTCGCGGCGAAATCACTATTGACGAACGTCCCAATGAGTCCGGCGAAGATACGCTCTACACCGCCATTCAGATCGCCCACGACCGACGACCGATTGGTTTACTCCAACTCAGTGTACCCACCAGTAACCTGCAAGCGCTGATCGCGCAGCGCTGGCTCGAACTGGGGCTGCTGTTTGCCTTTGTGACCCTGCTCGGTATCGGGTCGGCTTTCTGGCTAGCGCGCTCAATCATCCAGCCCTTGTACAAACTGCGCGACTCCGCCATTCGGTTGTCAAAAGGTGAACTCTCGCATCGCGTCGCCCAAATCGGCAGCGACGAAATCGGTGAAGTCGCTCATGCTTTCAACGAAATGGCGATCCAAATTGAAAGTATGCTTGAAGAACAGCGCGCCTTCGCCAGCAACACGTCGCACGAACTCAGGACACCCCTGACGACCATTCGCCTGCGAACCGAGGCGCTGCGCTATGATTCGACGCTCGACGAGGACACCGCCGAACGCTACGTTGAGGAAGTTGACGAAGAAGTCAAACGACTGGGTACTCTGATTCAGGA
>JBBSNT010000084.1:0-13060 GCA_038260485.1 Aggregatilineales bacterium
CTGCACCACAATTTTTTCAAGTATCGAGACATCACATTCTATGGTATCGAGGGGTCACTGAAGTATAACCGCAGCCCAATCCAATATTCGCAAATCGAGATGGATTTGATGGTGACGCAGGTCGCGCCGTCAATGCTTATCCAGCGCCTTCGGAGCGGGCGGGCGCTCGACATTCTGGTGACACATGCGCCAGCGCGTGGCATTCACGACCTTGATGATTTACCGCATCAGGGGTTCAATGCCTACCTACGCTTCATGAATTGGTTCAAGCCGCGCTATATGCTGCACGGTCACGTTCACACCTATGACCGACGCACCGTGGTTGAAACGCAGTACAAAGAAACCTGCGTGATGAATGTTAATCCGGTCACGCTGCTGGAAATTGAGCCGGAATAAACGAATTGGCGTACTGTACGCGAGAAGTTGGGATAAAATAGGCAAAAGGGGCATGGCACAGCAACCGCACGTTGCACCATGCCTTTACTGTAAAAGGGTGGTGAAACTGTATGTGGACTCATTACTTTACCGTTTCGACCTTAGCGGAAGCGTTGGAATTGCTCGCGGAACACCGCGACCGCGCTCGTGTCATCGCGGGGGGGACGGACATTCTGCTCGAACTGGAGCGCGGACAGCGCCCCGGCGTCGAGGTGCTAATCGACATTACGCGCATCCCCAAGCTGGATCAGATTGATCTGCGCGGCGATACCGTCCGGTTGGGTGCTTTGGTGACACACAATCACGTCGTCGGCAGCGAGTTGCTGGTGCAGCGCGCGCTGCCGCTGGCGCAAGCCTGTTGGGAAGTTGGCGCGCCGCAGATTCGTAATCGCGGGACGGTAGCAGGCAACCTGATCACGGCGTCCCCAGCGAACGATACGATCACGCCGCTGTGGGCGTTGGGCGCGAGCGTCACGCTCTCGTCATTGGATGGCGAACGGACGGTTCCGCTCAATCAGTTTTACACGGGCGTGCGCCGTAACGTGATGCGCGCTGACGAACTGCTAACCGCGATCACGTTTCCGGCGCTGAGCGCTAACGAGCGCGGAATTTTCTTAAAACTAGGGCTGCGCCGCGCGCAGGCGATCTCGGTGGTTGATGTGGCGGTGATGCTGGCATTCGAGAGCGACGCGCCGCAGGCGTTGGTGACGCGCGCTTCGATCACGCTGGGCAGCGTCGCGCCGACGATTTTCGAGGCGCGGGTCGCGCAAGAATCGCTGGTCGGACGGGCGCTGACGCCGGAGACAGCAGTCGAAGCCGCCCGCTTAGCGGCTGCCGCCGTGACGCCGATTGACGACGTTCGCGGTCCGGCAGAGTATCGGGTCGAGATGGTGCGCGTGCTGGTCGGGCGAGCGCTCAAGGCGCTGGCGATCCGCAGCGAACGCGCCGCTTATCCGACTGATCCGGCGATGTTGTGGGGCGAAAAGCATAGCGCTTACTCGCCTCATCCGGACGGACTCTGTGATCATCACGCAGGCGAATCGATCACAACAACGATCAACGGTGCGCGCCGGATGATCAACAGCGGACAAGACAAGACACTGCTGCGCTTTCTGCGTGAAGACGCGGGTTTGCCGGGAACGAAAGAGGGCTGTGCCGAAGGCGAGTGCGGGGCGTGTACGGTCTTTCTCGATGGGGCAGCGGTGATGGCGTGTATGGTCGCCGCGCCGCGCGCAGATGGGGCAGAGATTGTCACCGTCGAGGGGTTGCGCCAAAATGGCGATTTACACCCGATTCAGACGGCATTTATCGAGGCGGGGGCGGTGCAGTGTGGGTACTGCACACCGGGTTTTTTGATGGCGGGCGCGAAGCTGCTGGAGGAACACCCGCAGCCGACTCAAGCGCAAATCGAGCAGAGTATCACGGGCAACCTGTGTCGGTGTACCGGATATTACAAAATCATCCAAGCGTTTGTTGAAGCCTCTAGCCAACAGGAGACAAGTTATGAGCCAAGTTAAGTTTGTCGTCGAACAACGGAGTCGTCATCGGTGGGCAGCCTATGGCTTTTTGCTGATTTTGGCGCTGACCGTGATCGCGTGGTTTGTCGCGCCGAGCGTGATTCTATGGCTGCGCTCGATCAGCCGCGAATTCAGTAGTTCAACTCGCACGATGCCCGCGTGGCAGCTTCAGGCTGCCTTCACGGCGATTGTTTTCGTGCTGATGGCACTGATTGCCGGACTGATCGTCACGGTTGCCGCACCTAAGAAGGCGATCAATGTGAGGGAAAAAGACCTGCTCAAAGAGCGGACGGACAATGTGAAATATCATCGGATGCAGAAGAAGCGCCAGCACCGCTTGAATCAAGAAATGCGCCAATACGTCGAGAAGAATAAGAAATAGCCTATGGATCGCACTGTACCCAAGACCGGAAGTGAAGAGATAGAACTGTATATGCGGACGTATTATTCGCTGCTACGTTCGACTCACACTATCCAAATCGAGACACTGGTCGAAAGCCATATGGCGATGGACTCGTCCCTTCATCCGCACGCGGGCATGCCTCAACCGGACGTTTCGGCGTTGGTTTACACCAGCTTGCGCTTACCCGCGTGCATCGTCGAGGTGGATTTCGTCCTGCTCGGTCAGTTGGAGAAGTCGTTCCTCGAAGCCGATTATCCGGTCACGGACTGGGAGCGAGTCTATTCGCCGGGACGCCGCCGCCGGATGCACTTTGATGGCAGCCATCGCTTAGCGGTTTTCGTCGCCAGCCGTTCGGACATCGACGATTTGATCCCGATCATGACGGCGTATCAAATCGAGTGGAATAAGCTGCACAGCTTGCTGCAAAGTGAAAGCGTCAAGGCGCTATTGGCGGCGACGCATACCTCGGCTGTGCCGATGCCTTATGCGGAGCGGGAGAAATTGGCGACGGCGCTGCTGATGGACGTCAGCGATTTGCAGCGGCTCGAGGTGATTTGGGGCAAGAATTTCATGCCGACGCTTGAGGCGATGGCGCGCGGACGGAAGGGATTCGGCATCCGGCAGATTGCCGGCTCGCTGGCGGATTATCGCCGTGCGACCTCGCGCTGGTGGGACGATCTTGTCGGGCAAGTGCGCGATCAGTTCGACTTAGAAGGCAGACCCGTCTACTTCGTGTCGAGCAATACGCATTCCATAACGAACCTACTGACGGGCTTCGCTTTGCGCGAGGAGGAGCAGGTGCTCCAGTTCCTTGAAGCCCACAGCCATGAACATTTGATGGACGAATTTCGTGCTATTCAAGCGGACGGCGGCGCGACGACGAAGCCCAATTTTCTGTATTACGTGCTCAAGAAATACTTGAGCGACGTGGGCGACGACCCGAATAATCGCTTGCTCGCTGACGAAGCGAGCGTCGGCATTCACCGGATTCCAAGCAAGCACGGGTTCGACATTGAGGCGCAGGTGATCGAAATTAACAAGCTGCGACCGGAGTGGCTTGACCCGCGCGTCTACGATGGTATGGATTACGAATGGCTGAGCCGGAGTGACGGCTTGATCGTCAACATCGACTATCCTTTGGGGTTGGGCGCGTATGAAATCTTGATGCGTGTGACCGAACGGGTGTCACGGCTGCTCGGCGTCTACGTGATGGGCAAAGCCGCGACGCTGAACGGGCGAATCGGTGACGTGATGATCTCGAACGTGATCCACGACGAGCATTCGCAGAATACCTATCTGTTCAACAACTGCTTTTCGGCGCAGGATGTTGCGCCGTTTTTGACCTATGGCATGGTGCTGGATAATCAGAAGGCGATCAGCGCTTACGGGACGTTTCTGCAAAGCCCGCGTTATATGAGCGTGTTCTATCACGAGGGCTATACCGTGATCGAGATGGAGGGCGGTCCTTATCTGTCGTCGGTTTACGAGGCGGTGCGCCCGAAGCGTCACCCGCAGAACGAGATCGTCAACCTGTACGGCGCGCCGTTCGATGTGGGGATTTTGCACTATGCTTCGGATACACCGTTCACGAAGGGGAAGAATCTGGGCACGAACTTGAGCTATGCGGGGGTTGACCCGACTTATGCGACGGCGATTGCGATTTTGCATCGCGTGCTGAACAACGAGTCGCATCGCGTGAGCGCGCTGCCTAAGCGAGCGTCACACGAGGCGCTGGCGACTTGATAGTGAAGCTGGTGTGCGGCTCGTGCCGCGAGGGGTTTAAACTCCTCGCTAGGGAAAACGGCGTCCAGCCAACCATAGGTTGGACAGGGACGCCAAAAACGACTTTTGGATGCTGAGTGTGCTGCCGCAAGCTCTAAATGCGAGGCGAGGCATGCGAAAGGTCGTTAACATTTGTTTTATAACCATGCTTTCAGGGCTTAGTTAAATCGAGGTGAAGCAGCTTTGGCGAACGAGAAAACAGTCGTCGTTGGGCAGACGGTTCGGCGTATCGATGCGCTGGGCAAAGTAACGGGCGAAACCCCTTATCCCGGCGATTTTGACATTGAGGGTCAGTTGTTCATGAAGCTGCGCTTCAGCGACCGCGCGCACGCCCGAATTACGGCGATGGATACGAGCGCCGCTGAAGCGCTGCCGGGTGTGGTTGGCATCTTCACGGCGAAGGATGTGCCGGTCAACGAATACGGCTTGGTGACGAAGGATCAGCCGGTGTTGTGCGGCTTGGGCAGCAGCCAGCCCGGTGCGGACGTCGTGCGCTGCTACATGGATATGATCGCGGTTGTGATCGCCGAAACGGAACCACAGGCGGCAGCAGCGGCGCTGGCGATTCAGGTTGAGTACGAGGATTTGCCGGGACTGTTCGACCCCCAAACTGCGATGCAAGACGACGCGCCACTGCTGCATGAAGGCAGCCCGAATAACGTGCTGGTGCGTTACCGCACGCGGTACGGCGACATGGAGGCGGGTTGGGCGCAGGCGGACGTTGTGATCGAGGACGAATTCTCGACGGGGTATCAGGAACACGCCTACTTGCAGCCCGAAGCGGGAATCGGTTATATCGACGATCACGGGCGGGTGACGATTGTCGTGGGCGGGCAGTGGGCGCACGAAGATCAGGGCTTGATCGCGCACGCGCTCGACATGCCTGAGGACGACGTTCGCGTGATTTATCCGGCGATTGGCGGGGCGTTTGGCGGGCGCGAGGACATGTCGATCCAGATCGTGCTGGCGCTGGCAGTCAGCCGTGTGCGCCGTCCGATCAAGACGATTTGGAGCCGCGCCGAGTCGATCCAGTATCACCACAAGCGCCACCCGATTACGATCAAGACCCGTTGGGGAGCGACGCGGGCGGGCAAAATTGTCGCGCTCGAAGCGACAGTCGTCGGTGACGCAGGCGCGTACAACTACACCTCGACTAAGGTGCTGGCGAACGCCAACTTGATGGTCACAGGTCCCTACGTAATCGACAGCATCCACATCGACACTTACGCGGTCTATACCAATAATATCCCGACGGGCGCATTTCGCGGTTTCGGCGCGCCACAAGCGTGCTTTGCCGCTGAAGGGATGATGAATCGGCTCGCGGACGAACTGGGCATTGATCCGGTTGAACTGCGGCTGATGAACTCGATTCGCGAGGGCAGTATCACGTCGGTGGGAACGCCGCTGCCAGCGGGCGTGAGTATGCCAGAGGTGATCGAGGCGGGCGCGCGCGAAAGCTACTGGTCGCAGAGCGGCAATCACTGGGCGCGCGCTGCGCTGAATCAGCCGGAGAATTCGGCGCTGCGACGGGGTGTGGGTTTCGCCTGCGGCTATAAGAACGTCGGCTACAGCTTCGGCTTTCCCGAAAACTGTTGGGCGACGGTTGAACTGTACGGCGGATCGCAGATCGAGCAGGTTGTGATCAAGCACGCGGCGGCGGACGTGGGGCAGGGCAGCCACACGGTGATCATGCAGATGACTGCCGAAGCGGTCGGCGTGCCGCTGGAATGCGTGCGCTTGATCGCTGCGGACACCGCCGAGACGAAATCGTCGGGCAGCGTGTCGGCATCACGGATGACGTTCATGGCGGGCAACGCGATCAAGGGCGCGGCGGCACAGGCGCTGACCGCGTGGAAGAACGAGGAACGTCCGGCAAAGGCGACGTATCAATATCGCCCGCCCAAGACGACGACCTATGACCCGATGACGGGCAAGTCTGAACCGAACTTCGCCTATGGCTACGTCGCGCAGGCGGTCGAGGTCGAAGTTGATATTGAGACGGGCTTGATTTATGTGCGGCGCGTTGTCAGCGCGAACGACGTGGGCAAGGCGGTCAACCCGCAGCAGGTGCAGGGGCAGATCGAAGGGGCGGTCGTGCAGGCGCTTGGCTACGCGGTGATGGAGCATCTGATCTCGAAAGAAGGGCGGATCGTCAACCCGTACTTATCGAGCTACCTGATTCCGACGGTGCTGGACGTGCCGCTCGAAGTCAAGTCGGTGATTCTCGAATACGCTGACCCGATTGGTCCATTCGGGGCGCGCGGCATGGCAGAAATGCCGCTGATCCCGCTCGCGCCTGCGATTGCGGCGGCGGTTCACGACGCGACTGGCGTGTGGATCAATGATCTGCCGATGACACCCGACCGTGTGGTGGCACGGCTGCGCGAACAGGGCGTTGGCGTCCTTTAATGCTGCCTCGCGGAGTGCGATGAAGCTGCATCAAGCGTTTGGCGTTGCCCCCGGCGACGTGGTGGCGTTGATCGGCGCGGGCGGCAAGACCGCGACGCTGATCGCGCTGGCGCACGAACTGGTTGAATTCGGTTGGCGCGTGTTGGCGACGACGACCACGCAGATGAGTGCGGAGCAACTGGCGCTGATGCCGCGCGCGCTGCGTTTTGATGCGGGGGCAGAGGCGATCAGCGCGGCGTTGGATGAAGACCGTTTCGTTTTCGTCACGGGTAATAGGCGTGGGGATGTGGTTACGTCTCCGCCGTCGGAGTGGTTCGGCTGGACGCTCGATGCTGTCAACGCGGACGTACTGCTGGTCGAAGCGGACGAGGCGGCAGGCTTGCCGCTCAAAGCGCCTTACTCGCATGAACCCGCGATTCCGCCGGAGACTACGCTCGTGATCCCAATCGCGTCGATGACGGCGCTCGGTCAGCCGTTGGACGCTGATCACGTTTACAACCCCGCAGCAATGATTGAACGCTATGGCTTTTACGAAGGCAATCCGGTGATGTCGCCTTGGGTGGCGCAGGTTGTGCGCGACGAGGAACTGGGCTTGCATGGTATCCCCGAACGGGCGCGGGTGATCGCGTTGCTCAATGCCGTGCCTGCGACCGGTTCTCTGCGGTTGCGCGCGCACCTGATGGCACGGATGATGCTCAAATCGCCGCGCCTGAGCGGGGTGGCACTTGGATCAGTTCGCCGTGCCGACCCGATCAGCGAAGTGCAGCGTCCAATCGGCGCGGTGGTGCTGGCAGCGGGTATGTCGCGGCGCATGGGTGAGCCGAAAGTGCTGCTGCCGTGGACGCACGGCAAGACGATCATCGAGCATATCCTCGACCAACTGATCCTCGCACGGATTGATCACATCACCGTCGTGACGGGCAACCGCGCGGATCAAGTCGAGGCGCTGACGAAGGCGCGCGGGGCGAAGGTCGCGTTCAACCCGCGCTACGAGGTCGGTGAGATGTTATCGTCGCTGAAAGTAGGACTGATGAATCAGGCGGATCACGTGGCGGCGGCGCTGGTCGTGCTCGGCGATCAGCCACGCCTTCAGCCTAAGATCGTCGGGCAGGTGATGATGGCGTATGCGGAAGGCAAGGGTGGTCTGGTTGTGCCGAGCTATCAAATGCGGCGCGGGCATCCGCTGCTGATCGACCGCCGCTACTGGAATGAATTGATCGCGCTGCCAGAAGATGGCAACCCACGCGACGTGATTGGCGCGTACCCGATGACTTACGTCAACGTGGATAATGATAGTGTGCTGCACGACGTTGATACGCCGGACGATTACCGGCAGGAACGCCAGCGGGCGGGGCTGAAGTAGCGGAGAGTTGTCTGCTTACTGCTTGAGCCAGCCGATTAAGCGGTTGACCATGCTGCGTTTTTGCGTCTGCAACTGGGCGTATTCCTGCTGCATACGCACGGTGACGTATTCGAGTTCTGAGGCGTGAATTCGTGCGCCGTTGACGATGATCCACGTTCCATCGATGGCACGTAGGCTTTTCGGCATCCGTTTATAGAGCTTATGGTAGGCGTCGGCGTAACCGAGCATCGCTCTTTCGGCATTGTTCGGCATGACTGAGCTTTGCCCCTCGTTTCGGATCACAGGCACATTCTAACAAGAGAACCCGCGACGGAACAGAGGCTGTGTCGTAATTTTTCGTGAATTTAGGCGATAGTTCACGCATCGGTTAAGGCGAGTATAATAGAGGCAGAATCGGGCGTAACACTGGAGTAAATTTATGGCGTACACCCGCGCCGATTATGAACACGCCGTCGATGCCATCCGCAGCCACAGCGCGCAGGCTCAGCATGTGAAAACAGGGCTGGTGTTGGGGTCAGGCTTAGGCGTGCTGGCAGACCAACTGGAAAACCCTGACGTGATTCCCTATGCCGATATTCCCGGTTGGCCCGCCTCGACGGTTCACGGTCACGTCGGGCAGTTGGTGATCGGCACGCTGGAGGGCTGTCCAGTCATCACGCAGCAGGGACGGGCGCATTTTTACGAGGGCTATACGCTGGAACAGGTCACGTTTCCGATTCGCGTGATGCGTGCGCTGGGCGTCGAGACGCTGATCTTGACCAACGCCGCTGGCGGAATCAACCGCGAGTTTCAGGTTGGCGATGTGATGCTGATCAACGATCACATCAACTTCGTGGGCATGGGGGGCAACAACCCCCTGATGGGAAGCAACGACGACGCGCTCGGTGAGCGTTTCGTTGGCATGGCGCATACTTACGACTACGAGCTGCGATTGATCACGCAAGGGGCTGCCGCTGCTGCCGGACTGACGCTGCAAACCGGCGTCTACTGCTGTTTATCGGGACCCTTCTTTGAGACGCCCGCTGAAATTCGGATGCTGCGCACGATTGGCGCGGATGCCGTCGGTATGTCGACGGTTCACGAGGTGCTGGTGGCGCGGCACGGTGGGATGCGGGTACTGGCTTTTTCTGGTATCACCAACCGCGCTATCGACCAAATTGACAGCGCCGCCGAGACGAGTCACGGTGAAGTCCTCGAAACAGGCGCGATTCTGGTGCCGAAGTTGACGGCGCTGCTGCGCGAGGTGCTGCGGACGCTGGCATGATCAACGGAATTATCTTTCTGATCGAACAGGTGGCGACTGGCTTGTACCTTGTGCTGGCGGTTGCGCTAGTGCTGGCGGTGCGCGCGTGGTTGAAGGCGACGACTGCGTATCGCGGCACCTACTTCGAGTTGGAAAAAGACATGGCGCGCTACCAGCGCGGTAACTCGTTTACGGCGGTTGTGCTGGTGATTGAGGCGGTGCTGATCATCGTTGGCGTGCAGCGGGTAGTCGCGCCGACGCTGCGCGCCTCGCTAGGCGACCTCGCGCCGCAGCAGATCGCTGTCGTCAGCGATGGGCAGTTCCGCACGCCGATTCCGCCGACATTCAGCGCGCAGGTGATCGACCCTAGTAACGTGCAGTTGGGCGAAATCGATCCGGCGCAGCAGATTCAGCCGACGCCGACACTGACGCCGACGCTGGTGGGCACGATTGTGGCGAACGCTCCGCCCGCGACCTGTAATTCGCCGGAGCAAGCAATGTTGCAGATTCCGGCGAACGGTATGATCGTCTTCGAGCCAATCGCCGTCGTTGGGATCGCAACAACTGACAATTTCGCTTTCTACCGCTTCGAATTAAAAGGGCAATCAACTTCCGGCAATTTCGCCACGATTGGCGTCGATGGCACGCAGCCACAGGCGCAGATTGGCGAGTTGGGGCAGTTCGTGCCGAGTTTCTATACGCCGGGAGATTATCAGTTCCGTCTTTCCGTATTCGACAGCACAAATGCGCTGAGCGCCTCCTGCACCGTGACGATCTACATCAGCGAGCCGATCCCGACGCCGACGCCATTGGGCATAGGTTCCCCCTCGTGATAGCTTCAAACCCGACGCTGGCTTTTGTCGGGGCGGGCAAGGTGGGCAGTGTACTGGCGCGGCTCCTGGTCTTGCGCGGCTATACCATCACGACGATTAGCAGCCGGACGCCTGATGATACTGAAAGACTGGCTGAGGCGGTCGGTGCGCGAGCGGTAGCGCTGGATGAGGTTGATGCTGATCTGGTGCTGCTGACCGTGCCCGACGATATGATCACAGTAACGGCGGCGGGGCTGATGGGTTTTACTGGAAAAGCGGCAATTCACGTAGCAGGGGCGCGGGATGCGTCCGCGCTTGCGCCGCTGGCGGAGCGCGGCGTTCAAGTCGGGAGTTTGCATCCGGCGTATCCATTCGCGGACGTGGAATCGGCGCTCGTCGGTCTGGCGGGATCGACCTTTGCGGTTGAGGCGGATGACGATCTGCTGCGCGGTTGGCTGAACGGTATCGTCACTGCGCTCGATGGACGGGTGCTGGTGATTCCGCCCGGTGGCAAGGCGACCTATCACGCGGCGCTGGTAATCGCCAGCAACTACGCGGTGACGCTGTACGCGCTGGCGGAGCGTCTGCTCACAGGGTTGGGCGCGGACAAAGTTAACGCCGACTCTGCGCTTGATGCGCTTCTGGCAGGGACGGTGGCAAACATCAAGGTGCGCGGCGTCCCAGCTGGGCTGACGGGTCCGCTCGTGCGCGCTGACGTGGGCACGATTGCGGCGCATCTGGCGGCGTTGGGGACGGTTGACGGAGAAATCGCAGCGCTCTATCGCCAGTTGGCGCAGGCGACTCTGCCACTGCTGCGGCAGCAGGGGATTGACGTGGATGCAATCGATCAATTACTGCAACAGGGAACGAGATAAAAGATTATGCGAATTACCGTTCGTGACATTCAGAAAATGAAAACCGACCACGAGCCGATTGTGATGCTGACCTCCTACGACGCCATGAGCGCGCGCATCAGCGAAGCGGCGGGCGTACCGATGCTGCTGGTTGGCGATACGTTAGGCATGGTGATTCAGGGGCACGAATTCCCTATTCCGGTGACGCTGGATCACATTATCTATCACGCAAGTATCGTCACGCGTGTGACCAAAAAGGCGTTAGTGGTCGGAGATATGCCCTTCATGAGCTATCACGTCAGTATCGAGCAAGCGCTGACCAATGCCGGACGGCTGATGCAGGAGAGCGGCGTCAACGCGATCAAAATGGAAGGCGGCGAATCGCTGGCGAAGACGATTGACCGTGTGGTCGATGCCGGAATTCCGGTGATGGCGCACGTCGGTTTGATGCCGCAGAGCGTTTACAAGGTCGGCGGATTTCGGGTGCAGGGGCGCGATCTCGACACGGCGAAGCAGTTGATCCGCGATTCGCTGGCGGTTGAAGCGGCGGGGGCGTTCGCCGTCGTGCTCGAATCCGTCCCTGCGCAGCTTGCGGAGTTGATCACGCAGCGGCTGCACATCCCGACGATTGGCATCGGTGCGGGTGCTGCCTGTGACGGGCAGGTTCAGGTCTTTCATGATATTCTCGGCTTGTTTGACGAGTTCGTGCCGCGCCACACGAAGCAGTTCGCGCAGTTAGGCAGCGTTATGCGCGAGGCAGTTGGCATTTACGTTCATGAGGTACAGGGGCACGCCTTCCCGACCGCCGAAAACAGCTTTACCATGAAAGAGGAAATTATCGCCGCACTGCGCACAGATGGGCAGGAAAATGTCGGGTAGGACGCTGCAACACGTTGAAACCATCGACGCCCTGCGCGCGGCGCGTGCGCAGTTAGCGGGGCGGATCGGGCTTGTTCCGACGATGGGCGCGCTTCACGAGGGTCATCTCTCGCTGATTGAGGCGGCACGGGCTGAAAATGACACGGTGATCGTGACGATTTTCGTCAATCCGACTCAGTTCACGCCCGGTGAGGATTATCAATCCTACCCGCGCGACCTGAATCATGACCTCGCGCTGCTGGAAAAGGCGGGCGTCGATCTGGTTTTTACGCCATCACCGGATGAAATCTATCCTGAAGGCTTTCAAACGCTGATCAACGTCGAGTTCGTTTCGCTGGGGCTTGAAGGTGAACGCCGTCCGGGACATTTTCGGGGTGTGGCGACTGTTGTCGCCAAGCTGTTCAACCTGATTCAGCCGCAGATTGCCTACTTCGGGCAGAAGGATGCTCAGCAGGTGGTCGTTTTGCGGCGGATGGTGCGCGACTTGAACTTCCCGATTGAGATCGCCGTCTGCCCGATTGTGCGCGCACCTGATGGTCTGGCGCTGAGTTCACGGAATGCCTACTTGAGCATGGCAGAGCGCGAAGCCGCGAGCGTGATCTATCGGGCGCTGCGCGCCGCTGCCGCCGCTTATGACAAAGGCGAACGGACGCCCGCGACGCTGCGGAGTATCGTCCGCGACGTGCTGCATGCCGAGCCGCTGGCGGTCGTCGATTACATCGCCGTCACCGAGCCGCACCTCTTGCGCGGCATTCACGAAGCGAGTGGTGACCCGCTGCTGCTTTCGCTGGTAGTCAAAGTGGGCGAGCCGCGCCTGCTCGATAACTGCTTGCTGCCTTGGTGGCTGAATGACCGTGCCGGTTTGACGGCAACGCTGGGGGCATGATCGGTGCGTTCTAGGCGAATATTCATTCGTTTCTGAGAGACATCTTGCGTTCTTTTGCGTATAGTTAAGTAGTAAAGAACGAGACGATAACGGACAAAGCAATGTTCTTCGATCCAAACTATCTCATTTTTGTATTTGTGCCGACGCTGCTGCTCTCGCTGGCGGCGCAGGCATTTGTGAAATCGACGTACAGCAAGTGGAGCAAGGAACGCAACAGCGCGGGCTTGACTGGCGCGCAGGTTGCGGATCGGATTTTTTCGCGGACGAACGTTCGCAGTTTGCCGCTGGAAGGTGCGCGTGGTCAGTTGAGTGACCATTATGACCCCGGCGCGGGTGTTGTACGTCTGTCGGAAGGGATTGCGACCGTGCCTTCGGTCGCGGCGATGGCGGTTGTCGCTCATGAATTGGGACACGTTCAGCAGCATCAAGAGAACTCGATCCTGATTCAGATGCGGAATTTCCTCGTTCCGGGCGTCC
>JBBSNT010000085.1:0-13018 GCA_038260485.1 Aggregatilineales bacterium
GAATTCCGGCACGAGGTCGCGCCAGACGCCGCCGGGACGGATGTAGCTGGTCATCATCCGCTGCCCCGAAAGCATCTCGAACATATCGAGCAGGTATTCGCGCTCACGGAAGCAGTACAGGAAGACGCTCATCGCGCCGAGATCGAGCGCGTGCGTGCCTAACCAAACAAGATGGCTGTTCAAGCGCGTCAGTTCGAGACAGATCACGCGGATCACCTGCGCGCGTTCCGGCACGTCCAATCCGGTCAGCTTTTCTACTGCTAAGCTGAAAACGGCATTGTTCGACATCGGCGCGAGGTAATCCATCCGGTCGGTCAGCGTGACCGCCTTCTCGTAGGTCTTCGCTTCGATATTCTTCTCGATGCCGGTGTGTAGATAACCGACATCCGGCAGACAGGTGACAATCTGCTCGCCATCGAGTTCCAACAGCAGCCGAAGCACACCATGTGTACTTGGGTGATGCGGCCCCATATTGAGCAGCATCGTCTCGCCCGTCATTGCACGGTCTGAAACCAAGCCGCGCAGTTCTTCAACACTACCCTGCCAAGGTTCTGGCTCTCGAACCGGCGCAGGTAGAGGTGTTGTCAATGCCATAATTTCCGCTCCCGCTACTCTTTGGCGTAGGGTTTATGCTGATTAATTTCGTCCTTGTTGAACGAGAACATGACCGTCTCATACCCCAGCGGGTAGTCACGGCGCAGCGGATGACCATCCCAGTCTTCCGGCAGCAGCACGCGGCGCAAGTCGGGGTGTCCCTCGAATGCGATACCCATCAGGTCGTAGATTTCGCGTTCTAGCCAGTTCGCGGCTTCCCAAAGGGCGGTCAGCGTCGGCACCACCGGCTCATCTTCTTGCAGGAATACCTTCAAGCTCAAGCGGCGGTTGTAGAGCATCGAATAGAGGTGATAGCAGACGCCGAAACGACCGGGGCGGTTATAGTCGGGATAGTAATCGACCGAACTGATATCAGACAGATAGTTGTAAATCAGCCCCTTCGTGTCACGCAGGTAACGCGCCACGCTGACGATGTCCGAAGGTTTGACGATCAGCGTCAGTTGATTGGCGTACTCATGCGTATCGAGGATCGAGTCCGGCAGCGCCGCTTTGGCTGAGGCAGCCGGATCGAGCACAGACGGGATGTGCATACTCATCTGTCGTTGATCCGTTCCAGTACGCGCTCACCGCGCACTTTCTCATGCAGGGTCATAATTCCGTGAATGAGTTGTTCCGGTCGCGGCGGGCATCCAGCGACATAAACGTCTACCGGGATGATCTCGTCCACCCCTTGCACGACCGCGTAATTGTTGTAGACGCCGCCGCACGAAGCGCAGTCACCCATCGACAGCACCCATTTCGGTGATGCCATTTGGTCGTAAAGCTGACGCACGACCGGCGCCATCTTGCGGGTCACGCGCCCCGCGACGATGATCAAGTCGCTCTGACGCGGGCTGGCGCGGTTGAGTTCCATACCGAAGCGCGACAGGTCATAGTTCGACCCCTGCGTGCTCATCATTTCAATGGCACAGCACGCCAAGCCGAACAAGAGCGGCCACATCGCGCCCGTGCGCGCCCAGTTGACCGCTTCATCCAGCGTGGTCGTCACCATGCCGAGATTACCCATCTTCGAAGAGACTACTCCCATTCTAACGCTCCCACTTTCCACTCGTAAATCAGCCCTACCGTCAGGATCGCAATAAAGACGCCCATCATGATAAAAGCGTACAGTCCCATCCCTCGAAAGACGACCGCCCATGGCAGAAAGAAAATGACTTCGATGTCGAAGAGAATGAACAACACCGCGATCAAGTAGAAGCGTATCGGATAGCGGCGGTTCGCCGGACCAAGTGGCTTCATCCCACTTTCGTAGGGTGCGGTTTTACGAGAGGTGGGTCGCCAAGGACCAAACAAGCGCGAAATCACGAGGATCAGCATTGAAACCAACACTGAGATCACTAACAAAGCGCCTATCGGGGCAAATTCTTGTAACGCAGGAGGCATAAGGTTCAATCCCGGCTGAGAACCATTTGTTCAATTTGGATCAATTAAAGTCACCACAGATTAACATACCGACAATGGGGTGTCAAGGAATTCCAATAGGCGTAAATTGGCGGCTAAAACGTGGTTATTTTACCTCTTGAAGCAAGCATTATCCAACCAGATAACCCAACTTTTGACGCGCATAAGCGCGCTCGTGCAGGTCGAGAATATCCTGTACGACCAACTCGCGGTTCTGTGCGTGCTGAAAGACGGCATCTCCGCCCACACTAAAGAAATAATGCGATCCCGCGACGACCCGCGTATTCGCCGCCGGAAATTCCAAGCTGCTGAGCATATCGATCATCGGCACCAAACCAACCAGCGCGTCCCGGTGACCGAGCATGACGTGAAATGTGTCCCAACGGCGCGGAATCTCCCAGTTGTTGAGCAAGCCCATCGCCATAAAAGTCGCTGCTGTCGTGCCGCGCGCCGTGCGCTGGTATTGGTCGGCATGCAAGCGCTGGACGAAATCGGTCGCGCCAACGGTCAGCGCTTCGATAATCCCCGGCTTGATCGCCCGTTCGATGATCTCAAAGATATGGATACGGTTGACCAAGCCAATACCGATGCCAAGCGTCGTATAGAAAATGCGCTTCACCTCGTCTTCGAGCAGCAGCGCCGGAGAAAGCGCGAGCCGCGTTTCTTCGCCTTCGCGCCAGTTGATCGGGTTGAGGTAGAACAGCGCCGCGCCGCCCATGCTGTGTCCGATGAAGTTGATCACCTTCGGGTCGCGCTCGCCCGGTTGCCGACGTATCTTGAGCGTATCGATCAGCCTCTCGATTACACGCATCGCGGCGGGCGGATTGCATTTCTCCAGTGACGGCGTATCGATAAACGACGTCTCGCCGAAGCCATTATGATCGACGCAGATAGCGACGAGATTGCGGTTACCCGTCACGACCAGCGATGGAATCCGCTCCCAAATCGCGTAATTACCCGTCCAGCCGTGCAGAAAAATAGCGAAGCCCTGCGCCTCGCCAATCCGATCTTCGAGTTCCTCATCAGGTGTCGGATGCGAATCGACCCACATCACCCGCCAAACGAAATCGATCAAACTCGCGTCCATCAGTAAACCGCGCCCCGTGCTTGGGCTGATGTAACCGCGATTGACCAAATCACTGAGGCGATACGTAGCGACCTGCACGCCGGGAAAATCCTCATCTTCGCCACGCGATTCGTAACCACCTACCCACGCTAACGGGGACTGCTGGAGCGTCATGCCTATTCCCTGAGCGACTGCCAATTGACTCCGATTATAGCGCGCTTGTGAACCTTGCGTCAGCACTGCGTGGCTATGGATGCGCTACACGCAGCACTTGATCGCATGCCGGATTGTTGATCAGTGCGGTTGCACCGTCTGTCCAATGAACACGCACGCGATGAACCTGTCCTTGTTTCGCTAATCCAAAATGCGCGACCGGTTCCATCTGGCACAGATAGCCGCTGCCCGCATCAATCACGCGGCACTGCGTGCGCCCGAACGTCTCAAGGATCACAACCGCCCCGCGCGCGGGTGCGCCCTGCGCCGTCAGCGGCAGCACACGCAGCCAATGGTTGCCATTCTGCGGCGTGCGGTAGAGCGTCAGCGGCTGCGCATCTGATTCACCGTGCGCGATCAGCAGTTCGAGCCGCCCATCGCCGTCGAGGTCAGCGACCGCCGCGCCTGTGCCCAGTCCCTGCGCTTCAAGCGCATCGCCGATGTCGCACAGCGCCCAGTGCCCATTGTGGCGACCGAAAAGTCGGTTCGGCTGCCCAATATTGTTGAAGAAAATCTCCTCGTAGCCATCATTGTCGAAGTCGGCGGCGATCACCGTGCGCACTCGTGACGGCAGCGCCATTTCTGGCGGCGCGGCGTCCGCGAAATGTCCGTTCGGCTGATGAATAAACAGGCGATGCGGACCTTCCCAATTGCCATAGATCAGGTCGAACATGCCATCCTCATTGGCATCAAAGGCGACCACGCCGCGCGCATTTTGCAGCGGATCGTTGACGCCAAGCTCGGTCGCCAATTCCTCGAACGTCCCGTCACCCCGATTACAGAAAAGAAAGTTCGCGCCGCCTTCGTTACCCGTGAAGATGTCCATATACTTGCTAATCAGCGGCAGGGCTATCGCGCTGCGCCCACCCGCAGCGAAGTCTACACATGCTTCTACCGCGCAATCGTACAGCCTGCCATCTTGGTCGAGTTCGTACAAACGAGTAGGGCCGCCGTAATTGGCGACAAAAAAGCCATAGCTGCCCGTTCCCCGCCGATCAACCGCAACGACTGAACGTCCAGCGGTCAAATTGAGGACGTGGCGATTGTTCCGCAGTGAGAACAGATCTGTCCATTCGCCATCCATCGCATCAAACAGACGGTCAGCGAAGCGTTTATCACCCGCGAAAGTGTCAGTGTTGAGGACGTAGATTTCTTCGCGCCCATCATCGTCAATATCACCCGCCGCCACTCCGATAGATTGGCGATCAGGGTCGGCTAAATCCGACGGCGCGACATTCCGATAAAAGTTGCCATCCCACTTCAAAATGATGTTTGGAAAGCCAAACCCGGCGATGAAAAATTCGAAATTCCCATCATTATCTGTATCAGTAACCGCAATGCCATAATTAAGTTGGTTCGGATTGTGATAAAGGAGACGACTGTAATTCCGAAACATTTGCTTTTCCGATTTTAACGGTAATCGCTAGCATTATAGATCGTTTTTATGGAGGCGGAAAATATCGACATGTAATATTATATGTAGGTATTTTTTTAGAATTAGTAAAGAGGCGAGACGGCGTCCATCTTCACTTAGCCGTTGATGGTTTCCCTCCTCGTGACAACACAAAGGGGTGACAGGTTATCCATGTCACCCCTTGCAGTTATTCGGTCGTAGAAATTAGTGAGTCGCCTGCTTGTTGACGCTGCTCTCGGCGATCTTGGTCAGCTTCTTATCGGCTGCGCCTTCTTCGTCCAGCGTCTGCTGAAGCAAACTAGCAACTTCGAACAGTCCGAGCGTCTGCGCGAATGTCCGCACCGAGCCGTAACCCGCCATCTCATAGTGCTCGACGCGCTGCGCGGCGGCGATCAAGGCGGCATCCTTCACTTGAGGATCACCCTTTTCCTTAATCACTTCGTCGCCTTCAGCGATCAAACCCTGCATCGCTTTACAGGTTTTGCGCTCGGCTTTTTCGCCAAGTTGCTCGAATGCCTGCTCAAGACGGCGGACGTGTCCTTCGGTCTGCGCAAGGTGATCGTTGAAGGCGGTCTGAAGCTGCGACGATGTGGCGGCTTGCGCCATCTTCGGCAGCGCTTTGGTCAACTGTTGTTCAGCATCGTAGAGGTCTTGAAGTTGTTCGACCAAAAGGTCTTGCAAGTTGTTTAACTTAGCCATTATCACTTCTCCCAATACGTTCATTTGAATACATTACAAATCACATTTCGACTCGGATTCTACACAAACTTAATGCGAATTGCAACAAAAATACGAGCAGTTAATGGAGTTCTCACAATAGATTTCCATATGTCGAACAGAGCATTATGTCAAATTTAGCAGAGGGTATTGGTGCGATTCAGCACAGCGTCGAGCCGCTGTTCGCGCTCGCGCCAATTCGGCATGTGGATCGTCATCAGCGCCTTAAAATCCTTGCCGTGATTAAACACGCGCAGATGTACCAGTTCGTGCAGGACAACGTACTCCGCGAGATCAAACGGCAGGTTGCAAAGCGCGGTATTGAACGTGATATTCCCCTTCGCCGAACATGACCCCCACTTGCGATACATCTCCCGAAACTGCACACGACCGGGCTGAACGCCCAACCGCGCCGCCCATGAATCCATCAACGTGCGCAGTTCCGCTGGGGTAGTCTGTTCACTCGTCGGCGCGGGCAGTCCCAATTTCTCGATGCCATCCGCGATAAAACGTCGGACTTGCGGGCTATCCGGCTTGAGCCAGCGCGGGATAAAGACGACCAGCCCAACGGGCGTGCGTTTCATCACGAGCGTGCGGCGGTTCTGGCGGTGAATGCGAATGTTATTCATTGCACTCCGGCAAAGTCGTTATAGTAGAGAAGCGATTAGCGATGAACGTTCAGCTATTATACGAATATTCGCTGCCCTACCCTAGACACGATTTTTCAGCTAAAAGCTCATCGCTATAACGGCTAACTGTTTGTTCTGGAGCATCCATGCGCGCATTTTATTGGGGATTTGGCACGGCGATCATCCACCGCGTCGCGCTGACGGTCTGGCTGGCGCTGGTCTGGAGCGTGCTCGGCGCAAATCTCGGCAGTGTGCAAATCGACTTTCACACCGCTAGCGCGCAGCTTCCGCCGCTGGTATCGCCCGTCGATGAAACGATCTTCGGCATCTGGCGACGCTGGGATGCCGTTCACTATCTCGACCTCGCGGCGAACGGCTACCGCGTCGATCATCCCGGTCCAACCGTCTTTGGCGTGCTGACGCCGCTTGGTATCCGCGCCTTTGACGCCGTGCTGCCCGGTTCGCTCGACTTCGGCGCGCTCGTGTTCGAGACGCTGGCGTTCGGTTTGGCGCTAATGCTGCTCTACAAAATCTGCGAATGCTATTATGGAGATGTGCAGCTTGGGCGCTGGGCGGTCGTCGTGACAGCGCTGCTGCCGCTCTCGTACTTCTTCGCCGCGCCTATGTCCGAGTCAATCTATCTGGCGATGGTGCTAGGCGTGTTCTATTTCGGCGCACAGCGACACTGGTTTTGGGCGGCGATCTGCGGCGCGCTGGCAACACTCGCACGTTCGCAAGGCGTGCTGCTGCTCCCCGTCGCTGGGTTGCTCCTGCTTGAGCAAAATGGCTTTCAGCTCATTCAGCGTGATCAGTGGCTCGACCAAACCCGCCGTGCGCTGCGGCAGGGCTGGACACTCCTGCTGATTCCACTGGGCTTCTTCGCATTTGAGGCATACCGCGCCGTCATCGGCTTACCCTCGATCAGCGAGGTCTACACCGACTATTCCTTCAACTACTTCACCAATCCGGTAGACGGGTTAATCATTAACCTGCGCTGGCTCATCGAACACCCTATCGCCTTCGCCAGTTCCGATCTATGGGCACTAGTGATCGCGCTGATTCTCGGCTTTGCGCTGCTCGCCTTTCCGCGTCACCGCCGCCTGCCCTTGATCGCCTACACCTTTGGCTACATCCTGCTCTTCGTCAGCCGCATCAACTACTACTACGGCACGCATGACGTGACCTTCACGCAGAGTTTCGGACGCTATACGCTGGCGCTCTTTCCGCTGACGGTGCTCGTCGCCGATGGTATCCGCAGCACGACGCCGCTCGTCCGCGTGCTTGCGGTGGCGCTGCTAATGCTCGGTTTCGTCAGTTTCAGCGTGTTCTATCTGCTGGCGTTGACGGGTCCCTAACGCTTGCTGACGGTTATGAGTGGTCATTGACCCTGCCCGCTTCGCGCCCTGATAATGACTCTAAATCGCATGAGTCCCCTAGATTGGAGCAGAGATTATGAGCCAACCTCAATATGCTTTTTTTGGCGGTAAAATCGTCCCGATAGAAGAAGCGAAAGTCAGCGTGATGACCCACGCCTTCAACTACGGGACGGGCGTATTCGCCGGGCTGCGTGCCTACTGGAACGCTGACGAACAGCAGTTGTTCATCTTCCGCCCGCACGACCATTTTGAGCGCTTCCGCCAATCCGCTGGCTTGATGCGGATCGACGTCCCTTACAGCGAAACCGAACTGACCGACATCCTGATCGAACTGCTGCGCGTCGAAGGTTTTCACGAAAACGTCTACATTCGCCCGCTGGCATACAAATCAACCGAAGTGATCGGCGTGCGCCTGCACGATCTCGACGACGCCGTGACCATGTTCGCCCAACCGTTCGGCAGCTACGTCAAAAATGAGGAAGGCACGCATGTCGGCTTCTCCGCGTGGCGGCGCGTCGAGGACAACGCCATCCCCGCGCGTGGCAAGGTCATTGGCGCGTATGCGAACTCCGCGCTGATCAAGACCGATGCGGTGCTGGCGGGCTACGATGAAGCGCTTGTCCTCAATGAGGATGGGCACGTCTCTGAAGCCAGCGCCGCGAACATCTTCATCGTCCGCAAAGGCGTGGCGATTACGCCGTCGGTCACCTCGAACACGCTCGAAGGTATCGTCCGCCGCTCGCTGATCGACCTGCTGCGCAACGAACTCGGTGTTGAGGTGGTCGAGCGAGACATCGACCGTACCGAAGTCTACATTGCCGACGAAATCTTTCTGTGCGGGACGGGCGTACAGATCGCCGCCGTGACAAAGGTCGAGCACCGTCCTATCGGCACGGGCAGCATGGGCGTAATCACACGTCAAGTGCGCGACCTGTTCTTCGACGTCGCCAACGGTCGCGTGCCCAAATACCGCGACTGGCTCACGCCGGTTTACGTTCCCGAACACATCAGCTAGATTTTAGAGACAGCAATTGGTGAAAAAACGAGCATTCCGGCGTCGGGGTGCTCGTTTTTGAGTCTAAAAGTGTCAAAGATCGGCTCGAAGCAGCGACGTTCGACACTACACAGCAAGCTCACTCTGGCGCATGATGGAAGTAAATAGTTATATGGAGGATGAGCGATGTTAGCGCATGTTCTCGTACCGTTAGATGGATCGCTGTTGGCGCGCAGCGCGCTCGATTACGCGCTGAGTATGCTCGACGACACAGGCACAATCACACTGTTGACGGTGCTTCAACCGCCGGAAGTCCCGATCTACGATTTCTACCCCGTGACCACCTCACCGCAAAAGGATTACGAGGCAGGCTTCTCCGACGCGCTGATACGCGCACAGGACTATCTTTTCCAAGTTTCCAGCGAGATTCAGGAGAAGTACGCTGTCACTGTCGAAACGACCGTCGAAGCGGGTGATCCGGCGACAGCGATTGCCGAAGCCGCTGAAAAACTGGGCGTCAATGCTATCGTCATGTCCACACATGGGCGTTCCGGCTTAAGCCGCTGGTTGTTCGGCAGTGTCACACAAAAAGTCTTGGAGTCGCGCTGCTGCCCGGTGTTCGTCGTCCCGCTAAAACAGGGCGAATACGGCAAAACCTCAAACGCGAAATCTGTTCAGGCACAGCCCGTCTAATTCCGCAGCGAGTAGTGCAAGAAAGCAAAAACGCTCAGGATGGATAATTCATCCTGAGCGTTAAGTTTAATGCAATTCGCGGTCGGCAGACGACCTCAATGAGTGCTGTTTTCGCCGTTCTTATCGAGCGAGGACGGCGGTATGATCTCGGTGATGTTGTGCTTGACCGCATACGCGGCGGCTTCGGCTCGGTTGGAAACGCCGATCTTGGCGAGGATGCTGCTGACGTAATTGCGCACCGTACCTTCGCCCAAATACAGCCGAACCGCGATCTGACGGTTGGTCAGCCCTTCAGCGACCAGCGCAAGCACCGCCAACTCCTGCCCCGTGAGGTCAGAGAATGCCGCCGCCTGCTGCGCTTGATTCGCCTTGCGCATTTCGGCAAAGACCGCCGATGTCATCGCCGGATCGAGTATCCCTTCGCCCCGGCTGACGCGTTCAACCGCCTGCACTAGTTCGTTGTCGCCGATACGCTTCAAGATGTAGCCTGATGCCCCTGCCTGCACCGCCGCGAACAGCAGTTCGTCCTCGGCATACGAGGTCAGCATGATCACGCGACAGCCTTGGACGCTCTCGACGATCTGGCGGCAGGCTTCAATACCTGACAGCCCCGGCATCCGAATATCGAGTACAGCAACGTCCGGTTGATGTTCCTGCGCTTGAGCAATTGCTTCTTCGCCCGTCCCGGCTTCCGCCACGACTCGAAAGTTGCCATGTCGTTCCAGCAGCGCCCGTAAGCCTGCCCGAACAACGGCATGATCATCGGCAATCAAAATTCGTACGCTCTTCGCCATAGGTTCGCCTAATTCAGTTTCAATGGCTACAATTTGTGTAGACTTTTAGCATAACACATTTGAACCTATGCAGATTAGTGACGAATATTCCCAGAATGACATGCCATTACTCCTGTCGCGGCTGAAAACGGTCGCCCAGACCGTGATCTACGCCGCTGGAGCCGATACGCTTGGCGAAGTGCTGGAACGGCTCGCCGACGCCGCGCGTGACCTCGTCGGCGCGCGTTATGCCGCCTTAGGCGTCCCCAACGGGCGCGGCGGTCTAGAGTTTTTCGAGTTTACGGGGATGGATAGCGATACCGCCAACCTGATCGGGCATCTGCCGCGCGGTCGCGGGCTGCTCGGCGCGATCATGCAGGAGCGCGAACCGATCCGCCTCGAACGGATGCAGGACGATCCGCGTTCGTCCGGTTTTCCGGCACACCACCCGGACATGGAACGTTTTCTCGGCGTGCCCGTCCTCGTCGGCGATCACCTGTTCGGGATGCTCTACCTGACTGATCGCCTCGACGGCAAGCCCTTCAGCGAGCAGGATCAATGGCTGATCGAGACGACGGCGGGCTACGCCGCGTTGGCGATTGCGGGCGTTGAACTGCGTGAGCAGCAGCGCCGTGTCACACGCTTGGCGGAGCGAGAGCGCATTAGTATGGATCTCCACGACGGCGTCATTCAGTCGCTCTACGCCATCGGCATGTACCTCGAACTGCTGCGGACAGCCGACACCGTCAACCCACAAGAACTGACTCCGGCAGTCGGCAACCTCGACGCCGTCATCACGGACATTCGCAGCTATATTCAAAATCTCAAGGCGCGCGAACGACTGGCGCAGTCGCTCGAAGAGTCGTTGCAAGACATTATCAACCGTCTGCACGTCCCGCCCACGCTCAACGTGATCATCGAGCCAATGGAAGGCATCGACTTAACGCCGACCCTGTTTGAAGCTGTTTGCCAGTTGGCGAACGAAGCGCTCAGCAACGTGATCCGGCACGCGGGCGCGCAGCACATCTACATCAGCGCGGAACAAAGCGCGCATCAGTTCACCCTCCGTATCAGCGATGACGGCAAGGGCTTCGACCCGTCGCAAATCGATCAGGACGGTGGAGGATTAGGGCTGCCCAACATGCAGCATCGCGCCCAAATGCACGGCGGCACTATGAGCATCACCAGCACGTCTGCTAAAGACGCCCCCGCCAAAGGCACAACCGTGTTTGTCATCCTGCCCGTCTAACCTACACCTGACATCTGTCACCCGATCAGCAGTACCATCGTTTGCCCACTTTCAGCTATCGTTAAGCTATAGCGATCAGCAGACTTTGAAAGGCAAACCGATGCTTGACAACGTAATGGTGCGGGAATGGATGACCAGTCCAGTGATCAGCATAGCGCCAGAAACGCCGATCAGTGATGCACACCGGCTGATGAAAGCACAGGGTATTCGGCGCTTGCCCGTCGTCGAACGCAATCAGATTGTCGGGATCATCACGCTGGGCGATGTGCGCGAAGCCAGCCCCTCAGATGCGACGACACTGAGCATCTGGGAGTTGAATTATCTGTGGGCGCAGTTAAAGGTCGAACGGATCATGACGCGCAAGCTGCTGACCATTGCGCCGGAAGCGCCGATCCTGAACGCAGCGCAGATCATGCTAGAACACAAGGTCAGCGGGCTGCCTGTCGTCGATGGGCGCGGCTATCTCGTCGGCATGATTACCGAGTCGGACATCTTCAGAATGTTGGTTCAGTCACGCGAGCAGACACTGCTGCCTCAAGCGCAGCACGCCATAGACATAGATTTGCCTTGAAGTAGGACGCACGAGACTGCGCCCTAGCCCGTTACTAAGTGCAATGCCCTCAAAATCGAGAGCATTGAGTCCGTGAGAGGGTCAAATGAACGTATCCGACATCATGACCGCGAAACCGGCGTCGATCCATCAAGATGGCACATTGCACCAAGCGCTCGAACTCTTGGAACAGCATCACTGCCGCCACCTGCCCGTGCTCAATTCTGAAGCGCAACTTGTCGGCATTCTCAGCGACCGTGACTGCCGGACAGCGCTCGATTCGCCGCACATTCTGCGCGAACATTGGCAAAACGAGCAGCTTGCGAATAACCTGCGCGTCCGCACCATCATGACGCCCGCGCCGATTGTCGTTGAGCCAGATGCCGAAGCTGACGAAGCCGCCCGCTTGATGCTCAACAATCAGATTAGCTGCTTGCCCGTGATCCTCGCTGAAACACTCGTCGGCATCATCACGACGTCGGACATTATGATCGCGTTCATGGAAATCTACCGCCGCGAACGACGCTGCGATCACGCTGCGTCTTAGCTCACGACGCGCCGCGCTGTTCCGGCGTCTGACCGAGCATTAGTCCGTCGGGTTCGCTGGTCAAACGTCCGCCGCGCACCGTCGCGCCAACCACCAGCGCCGCGCTGATCAGCACCAGATTCTTGACGATATACTGCCCTTCCAGCGTCAAACCGAATGGAAACTGCGTGAACACGCGCTCCGGCAGTAAGACAATCGGCAGCATCGTACCCGGCATCTGCAAGAACAGCAGCAGAATCGTCGCGCGCATAAATTTGCCAGTGATGAAGCCTAGCCCAATCGCCATTTCCCAAATTCCCAGAAACGGCACGAAGAAACTCGCCGATAGAAACGTGATCGTGGCGGTCACGAGGTCTTCCGCCGGGCTGAGGTTCGGCGCGAGTTTGAGCGCCCCAAACCAGAAAAAGATGATCCCCAGCGCGATCCGCAACAAGGTCACGCCGTGACGCGCCATAAAGCGCGTGATCCTCACATCCACAGCTTCGAAATCGCGGGCAATCGTTTTGTCGAGCGACTCGTTCATTTTGATTCACCCTTTCGTTAAGCGACTCTTCATTTCAGTGATTGTGAATATTATAACAAATGCTACTCCTGCCGCGCGTGAGCGATTCGTTAAGGCTGAACTTCTCATGCTTTCATGTGGCTGCAACCTCAGCTATGATCCTGCGTAGAATCCACAGCGAACGTACAGGAGTCGTTGATGGGAAACCAGCAAAAAGAACACGTAGTTATCTGCACGCGGGACTTGATCAAAGACCTGCCGCTCGGCAAAACCGTTGTC
>JBBSNT010000086.1:0-12897 GCA_038260485.1 Aggregatilineales bacterium
GGACTCGCAGAAGCCGCGACCGAACTGCGCCGCTTCATCCTCGACATCCTGCGCCGCGAGAACGGCAATGACGCGGTCGCTAGTGCTGAAGCCGAACGTCTGCTCGACTGGATGGACGCGATCTACGACGAACTGGTGACGTTCGACTTCCCGGACGCGATCACGGGTGACCTGCGGCGGCGTACCGACATCGTGCGCGGCGTACTCGAACGCACGCGCGGCGATTTGACGACGACGCTTCAGCAGCAGCGCTTGCAGGATGCGCTCAAGGCGTTTGAGACGCGGACGATTAGCGACCAGTAGACGATAACCACAGTCTAAGGGAGTAGAAAATTATGCCAGCACACACACCAAATGAAGCAGCTATTCCGAATCCAGCGCTCGAAGCGTTGAGCGTGCTTGTGGGCGAATGGACAACGACCGGCAGTCATCCGCTCATGGAGGGTGTGACGCTGCACGGACACGTCTCGTTTGAATGGATCGAGGGCGGCGCGTTCCTGTTACAGCGATCAGAGATCGAAGAACCGCGCGTCCCCAGCAGCTTGACACTCATCAGCCGCGACGACCACGAAGCAGGATTTTCGATGCTCTACTTTGACGAGCGCGGCGTATCGAGAATCTATCAGATGACTCTCGGTGATAACGTCTGGAGATTCTGGCGCAACGTCCCCGGCTTTTCGCAGCGGTTCACCGGCACTTTTGCAGACGGCGGCGCGACTATTGTCGGTGTGGGAGAGATGTTGGAAGATGATGGCAAAGGTTGGAAGGGTGATCTCGAATTGACGTATCGCAAAATCAGGTGATGCGTGTGGTCGATGGCACTGGGCGAAACTGCATAATCGCCCTTGTTATCGCAGAGCACGTCCACTAGAATAACCTTCGACTTTGCCGCAGACAGCAGGCGACGCCCAAACATGTTTGGGTTTGTCTTAATCTCCTGCCGAGGTGAGGGACACGACCATGACCCTATGGACGACCCTTGCTGATTGCGGGGTCGTTTCTTTTTGCAAGCGAAAAGTTGCACGCAGCTTTTCGCCAAAGACCTCTTGAGGAAAGGAGGAATAGCGCTTGGCAATCACAAAAGAGCGCAAAAATCAACTCGTTGCCGAATACAGCAGCTTGCTGGCGAACACCGATGGCTTCATCGTCACGGAGTATCGCGGGCTGACCGTCGCCAAGCTCGACGACCTGCGTAATAAACTACGCGAGGCGTCTGGCGTCTATACGGTGACGAAGAACACGCTGTTCAGCATCGCGCTGAAGCAAAGTGGCTGGACGGTTCCGACCGATCTGCTGCTTGGTCCGACGGCTGTAGCGTTCGGCAATGGCAATCTGCCTGCTGTGGCGAAAGCAATTCGGGAATTTTCGAAAGATAATCCCGATATTTTCGTCATCAAGGGCGGTGTGCTGGCGGGGAACGTTTTCACGGCGAAAGACGTCGAAGCGATCTCCAACCTGCCGACGCTGGAAGAAATTCACGCCCAGCTTGCCGGTCTTATCGTGCAGCCTGCTTCGCAACTGGCAGGTCTGCTCAACGCGGCGACTTCACAGGTCGTCAACGTACTGCAAGCTTACTTGCAGGAAAACAAACCATCCGAAGAAGACGCCGCATAATGCGGTTCGCCACATAACATAAATGTGGTATGCCGCGTCGTTCCTACGCTGTAGGATGTGGCACTTATACAACGCGAATCCAAGAAAGGAACCTCAAAT
The DNA here is from genome assembly GCA_038260485.1 of Aggregatilineales bacterium. Lineage (GTDB taxonomy): Bacteria > Chloroflexota > Anaerolineae > Aggregatilineales > Phototrophicaceae > Flexifilum. The sequence continues at coordinate 1,714 of JBBSNT010000086.1, forward strand.
ATCATGGCTGATTTGAATCAACTGGTCGAAGACCTGAGCGCATTGACCATTCTCGAAGCGTCCGAACTGAAGACCCTTCTCGAAGAGAAGTGGGGCGTCACCGCTGCTTCTGGCGGCGGTATGATGATGGCTGCACCCGGCGCTGCCGCTGCTGCCCCTGTCGAAGAGCAGGAAGAGCAGACCGAATTCAACTTGATCCTGACCGACGTCGGTCCTAAGAAGATCAACGTCATCAAGGCAGTCCGTCAGGTCACGAGCCTCGGTCTGAAGGAAGCCAAGGACCTCGTCGAAAGCGACAAGCCGACCGTACTCGAAGCGGTGACCAAGGATCGTGCGAACGAAGCCAAGGGCATCCTCGAAGCCGAAGGCGCGAAGGTCGAAATCAAGTAATTCCGCTTTCCTCAAGCGAAACCAACGCAGGGATCGGGCACATGCTCAATCCCTGCGTTTTTGATTCTGATATACCTGTTACAGGTAACGCCCCTACATCCCACCATTCGCTTACCAAACAGGGCGATGCCCTCGTGTTATAGTTTTTGCTAAATCTGTTTCATCATTCAGCGACTCCGCATAGCATAGAAGTAGGCACTCTTGCTCGATACCCGGCATTCCGCAAACGACCAATGGTCGCCCAGTATCCGTCATTCGTGGTCGATCCGCTTGCTGCTGGCGGCACTGCTCGGCTTCGCATCGGAAGTTCTGCTCTGGACGTCGCCCACAACGCGCCCGATCTTCGACTGGGGGCTGCTGGCGCTCGGCTATCTCGCGCTGAGCAGCCTATTGCTGGAGCTTGCCGCGCGTTTCCGGCTGCGCGACGTTTTTGGACTGCTGGCGCTGGCGGGTATTTACGGGATGCTCAACGGGCTAATTCTCAACCCGGATTCGGCGCTGATCGACGTACCACGCACGCTAATCACGCGGGCGATGGGAGCGCACGCCGCTACCGGATTGATCGCGCTGGCGCTGTTTCTGCTGCTGACGCGCGGCGGCTTGCGTTCGCGGATGACCGCCATTGCGGCGCTAGGGCTGACGTTGATCGTCGGCGTTGGTTGGGGGGCGTGGGCACGCTGGTCGCCGGTCGAATTCGCGGGACTGGACGCCAGCACGCCAGAATCGCTGGCGCTCGTCGCCTGTATTAGCATGGCTTTGATCGCGCTAACACTCGCCGCCGCACGCCGCGTCAGCGCGCCGGTTGATCTGCGGCTAGATGCACGAGGCTGGGCGTTCACGCTGATTGTTTTGATCGGGCTGCTGGTGATTCATCTGGCGCAGGGGGCAATTGATCCGCTTTCGCTGGCGATCATCGTCACACTAACGATCTTTTCGATCATGATATGTTGGTTTCAGCAGCGCAAAAAAGGTATGACGCTGCTTGACCCGGTTGGCAGCGAGCCACCATCATGGGCGCCTGTTTTGCTGCTGATAATCGTGTTCGCAGCAGCGGGAGTAGTCGGCTTCAGCCTGCCGCGCGGCGAACTCAGCCGCGACCCACTGGCGCTGATCGGGGCGCTGTTCACGGCATACGGTTTGATCTGGCTGCCCGCCGTGTCGATTGTCTTGGGCGCACGGGCATTCTCTCGGCAGGCGCGGGCGATGCGTCTGTAGTCCAGTCGCTTCGAACCAAGCAAGAGTTGCTCAACGTCTTGAACCACTGTAAACTCTCATGACCTTTTAGAGACAGTCTACCTAACGGCGTATGGAGTGTTAATTGCCTGAGCAAACAGACGATCCGGGGTCATTTAATCGCTTTTTCGAGTTCATCAACAGCCAGCTTGATCTGAGCGCGCTGGATGACGCACCATCGTTGACTGATGACGAAATCGAGCGCGTAATCATGCCGCTGATCCGCGACGACATCGTGCAGGAGACGCTGCGCGCCGTCGATCAACTGGTGCGCAACCCGCAGCGCGATCACTGGCGGGGGCAGCTTGCACCGCTGCATCGCGAAGTCCGGCGCTGTCTGGCGGCGACCGTCGGCGGGATGTTGGAACGCCGCTATTCCGACCGCCTGAGCATGGATGAGTGGATCGAAGTGGCAAGCCTGATCATTACGATGGCGTGGCTCGTCCGCAAGCAGATCGACGGAGACGACCCTTTCGCTGCTGACAACTCATCTCGCCCTGCTCTATAATGACGGGTAGCTTTGCGCTTTTACCTCACCTCTCGCTACGGTTGGAGGGGTGAAGCTGCGATGAAAGATACCTAACCATGCCGCTTGAACGAATAGCCTTACTCGAAGACAAACGGATTGTGCTGGGCGTGACGGGCAGTATCGCCGCTTACAAAGCGGTCGATCTCGCCAGCAAGCTGACTCAGCACGGCGCGCTCGTCGATGTGATCATGACCGAGTCAGCACAGCGCTTCGTCACGCCGCTGACCTTCCAAGCCGTAACCGGACGCGCCGTCTATACGACCCTGTGGCAGAGCGCAGCGGGCAGCGACCTGCCAACTCACGTCGTCCACGTCGGTTTGGCGGAAGAGGCTGATCTGTTCGTGATCGCTCCGGCGACCGCCAACACGATTGCGCGCTTGGCGCAAGGCATGGCGGACGACCTGCTGACGATCACGGCGCTGGCGGCGCGCTGCCCCGTGCTGGTCGCTCCGGCGATGGACGGCAGCATGTACATCCACCCTGCCACGCAAGCGAACGTGGCGACTCTGCAAGCACGCGGCGTCGTGATTGTGCCGCCGGACGAAGGGCGCTTCGCGTCTGGGCTGGTTGGGCAGGGACGATTGCCGGAAACACCTGCGCTGATTGGCATAGTGCGGCGCTTGTTGGGGCGCGAGGGTATGCTCAAGGGGCAGCGCGTCGTCGTGACGGCGGGCGGCACACGCGAACCGCTCGATCCGGTGCGTTTCATCACCAACCGATCCAGTGGCAAACAGGGTTACGCGCTGGCGCAAGCCGCGCTCGACGTGGGCGCAGAGGTGACGCTAATTTCGGCGGCGCGGGCGCTAGTCACACCGCACGGCGCGGAACTAATCGCGGTCGAGTCGGCAGCGCAGATGCAAGACGCAGTGATGGCGCAGATCGCAAATGCTGACGCGCTGATCATGGCGGCGGCAGTCTCGGACTTTCGCCCGCAGGACAGCGCCGAGCATAAGATCAAAAAATCGGATGGACTGGCGCTCCAGCTCGTCAAAAACCCCGACATTCTGATGGGAGTCGCGGAAGCGCGCAAAGAGTCAAACGTGCCGCGCGTGGTCGTCGGCTTCGCGGCGGAGAGCCAGAATTTGAAGGCTTATGCGCTTGACAAGCTCGAACGCAAGGCGCTCGATTTGCTGGTCGCCAACGACATCAGCACCACCGACGCTGGATTCGACGTCGATACCAACCGCGTCTCTATCTTCTACCGAGATGGCGCGGTGCAGGAATCTGCCGGGAGCAAGGCACAGGTCGCCGAAGACGTTATTAGACGGGTCGCGGCACTGCTGCACAGTCGTTGATGCCTCATCCATCACAGGATAAGCCGATGAATATCTCGATTGAAATCGTTGCCCGCAACGAGGCGCAAATTGCCGAAACGCTGATGCAAGTGCGCGACCTCTGCCCCAGCGTCAACACCATCAACGTGCCGGACATCTTGCGCTACAAGATTCGCAGTTGGGACGCCGTGCCGATGGTCAGTCCGCATTTTTCGCACGTCATCCCGCACATCCGCGCGGTCGATTTCGACCTGCATAAGCCATTCCCGCTGCTGGATCAGATCGCGCGCGACGGCATCACCGAAATCCTCGTCATCTCCGGCGATGCCGATAAGAATTCGCTGCATCCAGTCTTCCCGACGACCAGCATCCCGCTGATCAAGAAGCTGAAGCAGGAACTGCCTGACTTAACCGTCTATGCAGGACTTGATCCGTACCGCGACAGCCTGCAAAGTGAACTGAGGTACACCCGCGAGAAAATCGACGCGGGCGCGGATGGGCTGTTCACGCAGCCCTTCTTCGACCTGCGCTTGATGGAAATTTACGCCGACCTGCTGCCGAAAGTGCCGATCTACTGGGGCGTTTCGCCCGTGTTGACCGAAAACTCGCGCAATTACTGGGAGACGGTCAACCGTGTCGTCTTTCCGGCGGCATTTGAGTTCACGATAGACTGGAATCGGCTGTTTGCACAGGCGGCGCTCGACTTTGCCCGCGCACATAACGGGAACATCTACTACATGCCCATTCGCGCCGACATCAAGGAATATCTGCATGGCGTTTTGTAGGGCGTATAATATGTTTTGATGCTGTTCATCAGTCAGGATGAAACGATGGCGGTTCAGGAACAATTCATCAACATGGAAGCCTTTTGGGAACTGGCGCACCAGCCGAAAAATGCGGACAAGCGCCTCGACTTGATCGAAGGAGTCATTTACGAGATGCCACCAGCAGGTTTTGAATACGGGGCAAGTGGTGGGAATTTGATCATCGACATTGGATCATACGTTCGCGCGCACGATCTCGGTATGGTGACGGCTGCCGAAACCGGATTCATTGTCCATACCGATCCCAACGGCAAAGATACTGTGCTCGCGCCCGATGTCGGGTTCATTGCTAAGTTGCGGATTCCAACTGAACTGACGAAGCGCTATGCACCGCTCGCGCCTGACCTCGCAGTCGAAGTCGTTTCGCCCAACGATAGAGCAATCGACGTTCACGAGAAGGTCAACAAATATCTTCAATATGGGACGCGCGCTGTGTGGGTCGTTTATCCAACAACGCGGACAGTCGTCGTGCAAACTGTGGCAGGGGCGCAGACACTCAATGCCAACGACACGCTCGACGGCGGCGACGTACTGCCCGGATTCACGCTGCGGGTCAGCGAGATTTTCACCTTTTCATCCACGCCACCTGCGCTAGAATAGACTTAACCACGCAAACACAGCTCGGTTGGTAGTCCGGGCGACGCCACGCATCCCCGCGTGATCTGCGTCCAGTAGCCTTTCCCTGCAATGGAATGTCCGGTGGCTCAGTTTGAGCTACCTGAACAGGGGAAAGGTAATGAAACTCACGATAATTTTCGATCAACCATACTGGATTGGCGTGCTGGAGGATGAGCGCGACGACACGCTCTACGCCGTGCGGCACATCTTCGGCGCAGAACCGAGCGATCAGCGGGTTTACGTGTTCGTTTTGGACGAGGCAGTCGCGTTGATGGCGCAGATGAGTGTCGGCGTCCCGGTTGACAGCGTCGAGGCGCGACAAGTCGGTTACAAGCGCATGATACGCGAAGCACGGCGCGAAACCGCAGCGCAGGACATTTCGACTCAGGCGCAGGCGGCGATCAAGCAGCAGATCGAGCAGAACAAGCAGGTGAGGCGTAGGGTCAGCCGTGCCGAACGCGACGCCGAGCGCGAACGGAAACGGCAGATGGCGCAGGAGAAGGCGAAAGCGAAACATCGCGGGCGTTGATTATCGCGGCGGGACGCCGTTAGCCGTCAGGCAGTCGGCGAGGCTGGTGCGTTCAATCGACTGTGGTAGTTCTAAATGACTCAGATGCGTTTGATCCCAACGTAGGTCGTGATCCGTCGCTAGGCACGCTCCGACGATTCCAGTATAATCGCGCCGACTCGGACGAAACATTAGGTAAGACGCATGAGTTATTCGATAGACGATACACAACCCCGGTCGCCCTTCCATGACGATCCGGCAAACTTGACCCCCACCATCCGACCGGATGAAGAAGGCACGCGGCGCGGCGGCTGCTTGATGACCGGCTTGATTGGCGGGCTGCTGCTGCTGTTCGCTATCGCCATCGTCGCGCTGTCGGGCGCGGCGGGCTGGACGTCCGGGCAGCGCGAGGCGAACGTCCACGCGACCGCGACCCAGAACAGCGCGATTAGCGAGCAGGTACAGCGCATTGCTGGCGACGTAGAGAGCGGCAATACTGTCCTGCTGGACGCGCGTGTGCGCTGGTTAGCGACTCAAACCCCCGGTATTGCCGGCGTTGACGGCTACGTCATGACGGCGACCGCGCTCTATCTGAACACGCTGCCGACGGCGACCCCGCAAATGACAGCGACTCCAGAAGCGACCGCAGCTTTAGCGGAAGCCACCGAAGAAGTGGTGCTGACGCCATCGAGCACGGGCGGCTACGACCTTGCGGCGATTCTCGCGCAGGCGCAGATCGCGGCAGCATCGAGCCAGTGGAAAGAAGCGATTGACCTGCTCGACGTGGTTCTCGGTGCCGACCCGAATTTCGAGCGCACGACGACCCGCACACTGATGCAGCAGGCGCTCACCGCCTACGCCCGCGAACTCTACAATGCGAACGAACCTGCGCAGGCGAATTTCGTCGTCAACCGCGCCGAAGAATTCGGACCGCTGGCGGATGGTTTGGAGTACGAACGCTATGCCGCAGAACTCTACCTGACCGCAAGTTCCGCCGTCGGTACGGGCAGCCCGCAGGCGATTCAAGCGCTGCAAGCCGTTCGCAATCTCGGCCCGGGACGCTATTATGATCAATCACAGCAGTTGCTCTATAATCTCTATGTGACGCGCGGCGACGCTTATATGGGGCAGGGAGATAGCTGTACGGCAGTCTCTCAATACCAGAACGCGGTCAACCTATTTGCCAGCGGCGTCGCAAATGGTAAACGGAACGCAGCACAGACGGCGTGCGCCAACGCCACGCCGACAGTCGATCCGAATTTGATCATCCCGTCCGCTCAGGAGATCGCGCCGGTGGGGATCGTGGCAACGCCGGGATCATAGATTTTGAGGGGGTAGAGGGGTTCTCATTGGTCGCTCATGATGGGTTAATTCCCATTTTAAGCGTCCGCTCTAACCTTAGGCTAAATCGAACCTGACTGTAGGTTATCAACCCTTAGTGGTATCTGTTGTATCGTTAGCGTCGGGTTCGTTGGGCTAGGGTATAAAGCGAGAACCCTTGATTTGCCCTTCCCTCTAAAGCCGCCCGGTGTGTCCCCCCCTCACACCGGGCGGCTCCATGTTTAGGCATAATCCATGTCTGGCAAATATTACGAAGACCTCGAACCCGGTGCCACGATTCGCCACGCCGTAGGGCGCACCGTCAGCGAAGCCGATAACGTCCTCTTTTGCAGCCTGACCATGAACACGCAGCCGCTGCACCTGAACGAAGTCTACGCTGCGCAAACCGAGTTCGGGCAGCGCATCGTCAACGGCTTGTTCACGCTGAGCCTTGTGATCGGCATCACGGTTAGCGATTTGACCGAAGGCACGATTGTCGCCAACCTCGGCTACGAGAACGTCAAGCATCCCAAGCCCGTTTTTCACGGAGATACAATCACCGCCGAGACAACTGTCGTTCGCAAGCGCGAGAGCCAATCACGCCCGAACTGTGGCATTGTCACGCTAACGCACGTCGGGCGCAATCAGCACGGCGACGCGGTGGTCGAAGTGACGCGCTCGGCGCTGTTTCTGAAACGCTCTCAATAGATCACGTGGATGTTGTGGTTAAATGGTCATATCTCTAGAGCGTAAATCAACCCTATTGAAGCCGATCCACGACCTACCCGCTGATTATCACGAAGTCCGCTACATCTTGCTGACAGATGATCGCCTGCTGCTGCGGCTCAACCTGCTGGCGGTGATCCCGCTGGTCGCTATGATCGTGTTGATGGGTGTTTGGTGGGTGGTCGCTTCGGGTGGTCGTGATGCGAGCGGGGATACGGGGATCGTCTGGTGGATCGCCGTGATCGGCATCCTGCTGATTGTGCTTCCGCTGCACGAAATTATTCACGGCATCACGATTAGCGCGTTCGGGCATCGCGCGCGTTACGGCGCGAAATTGTCGAAGGGCGTGCTCTATGCGACTGCCGAAAATGCGCTGTTCCGGCGCAATGAGTATCTCGCGGTCGCGCTCGCGCCGCTGGTGGTGATCACGCTGCTGGCAATGGGCTTGATGCTAATTTTGCCACAGGGATGGGCGTATTACGTCGGGATCGCAGCGGTGTTCAACGCAGGGGGTGCGATTGGCGACTTGTGGGCAGTGGGCGTGGTCGCGCGTTACCCGGCAAGCGCGCTCGTCCGTGACGAAGCCGATGGATTCCGCATTTTCGCTTCGATAGACAGTGATTCAACTGAAAGCGCCGGAAATTCGACCCAAAAAACCGAACCGCCCCCGTCGCCCTGATAAACACCCACAGCGCCGCCCTGTAATTCGGTCAGCGCTTTAACGATCCATAACCCCAAGCCCGTGCTGCTTTCGCCGCCGGTGGGACGCACACTCAGCTTTGCAAACATCGTGAATAACTGAGCGTGTTCGTCGGCAGGGATACCGGGACCCTGATCACCGGCGCAGATGCGGATCACATTGTCGTGCTGCTCTGCCCAGATCGTGGTTTGCGTATTGCTTGGACTAAACTTGATCGCGTTGCTGACCAGATTACACAAGACCTGCCGCAGCAAGCGCTGATCTGCCAGCACGACGCCAGCAGCGTCCTTCATGTGCAGAGTAATCCCCTTGCGTTCTGCGCTCATGCGATACTGCTCGATCACGCTGTAGACGATTTCGAGCACGTCCTGCGGCACGAGTTCCGGCTCAAGCTGCTGCGAATCCATCGCATCAAGAAAGACGCGAATCATGTCGATCATGCTGTTGAGCGTTAAATCCATATTGTCGAGAATGCTGCGCGCTTGATCGTTGTCGTGCATGATGTCGCGCAGCATAAACTGCGCCATGCGGATGTTAGTCAATGGCCCTTTGAGATCGTGAGAGACGATGCGGGTGAAGTTTTCCTGCATCTCTTGGGTGAAGCGAAGCTGCGCAATCGTCTGCTTGCGCTCGTCCGCCACGCGCTTGAGAGCCAATTGCGTATTGACCCGCGCGTGGACGACTTCGCCGTCGAGCGGCTTGGTAATGTAATCGTTCGCGCCCGCTTGCAAACCCTGCACAACAGCAGAGTTATCGTCGAGCGCCGAAATCAGAATCACGGGCAGGTCAGCGGTTGCGGGGTCAGCGCGCAGACGGCGGAGCACCTCGAAACCGTTCAATCCCGGCATGTTGACGTCTAACAAGAGCAGATCGAAGTTTTTTCGTTGGAGTTCGGTCAACGCCTGTGTGCCATTTTCGGCAAATGTTAGCTCGAAATCACTCTGAAAAAACCGATGCAGCAAATGACGGACATTTTCGTCGTCATCCACCACGAGCAGCGATGCGTTTTCAGCGGTGGGTTTCTCCGACTTGTACGATGCAATCAACATGCGAGACTCCACACAGTATTCTCAATCAATACTGTATAGCCATAACGCTTGTGGAATACTAAACGTTTCTTTAGCGCAAGGTGAGACGCCAACTATTGACGTGGACGATCACGCCGCCCTCGCGCACGTAAAGCACCGGCATCACCGGAATATCGCCCGAAACGAAGCGCACGGTTGAGCCAACCAGCTCATTATTGACGTAGACCGCGACCGTACTAGCATTTAAGTCCCGCACCAGCCGAATCCGCGCAATCTGTGCGCCGACCGAGCGCTGCATGTTGAACGTGACCGTGCTGCCGATGCGCTGCCCGATGTTAAAAATGCCAGATTCCGGCACTTGCACCTGTGCCCCGACTGCCCTCGATGGATCGGTGACGGGCTGGAGCATCATGCCGAAGTAGACCTGATTATCGATCAGCAGGGGCGGGTTAAAGGTGATCAGTTCGAGTTCAACATCAATGGTGGTGATGCGCGCAGCGGCATCCGCGCCATAGACACTTTCGAGCAGAGCTGGCGGAAGGGCAATCTCGATCACGCCCGCGTTAGGGACTTCCACGCCGATTCCCAAGCGCCAATAATCGCCTTCCTGCCCCGGCGTGAAGGCATCCGTCCGCCAATTGGGGTTCGGCACATTATCGACCAACCGCAGCAGATTTTGTTCGCCATGCAAGCCGCCCGGCGGAACTGTCGGGAACGGCGTATTGGTAGGCGGCGGCGTACTTGAAGGTGTCCATGTAAAGGTTGGCGTCCTCGTCAGCGTCGATATGAGCGTTGCCGTTACCGATGGCAGCGGCGTCGCGCTTGAGGTGGATGACGTGGTGGGTGCGTGCGTCGGCAGCGCCGTTTCACTGCCGCGCACAGGCACGGTCGCCAACACAGCAGGCGGTGAGGTTGGCATCGCGGTCAGCGGCGGGTCGGTTGGTGCTTCTTCGGTGACAGCAGCGACGACGAATTCGGGCGTCGTCGCATTCCCGACTAGCTCTGACGCGGGCGTCGGTGTTCCGTCCGTACTAGCCCCATTTCCGCCGATCAGCACAACTGCCGCGAGAATCAGCAGCAGCACGCCGCCGATTGCCAGCACAATCACGCCGGAACTGAGACGATGGCGCGGCGTTTCGTCCACGTCGTCATCGTCGGGAGCATCAGGCGATTCGACGCGCACGAACGGGCGAAATTCATCGGTATCAGCAGCTTCTTCGGTAATGCGCGGCGTCGGTTCGCTAGTTGGTGGCGCGGGGAACTCTGGCGATTGCTCGGTCAAGTTGTACCAGTGACGGTAAAGCGGGTACGCCGGATGCCGGTCGATGAACATGGCGCGGAACAGGTCATTAAAGCGCGCCAGTTTTGCGCTGCGGCGCAGAGTCGCATCGGCATAGACGGCGAGAAATTGCTCGTAGGTATCCTGCCACAAGCGCAGATTACCCGCGTAAGCCGCGCCAAACAAGCGGGTCGTCACGTCCACCTGATGGCGATGAGTCTGCCGGACGAGATCGTTGGGCGCGTCCGGCTTGCTGTCGATCATCTGCGCCATTTTGCGCGCATTGGTATGAAGTTCCGCCCCCGCCATGAGCAGCCCCATCAGGAACGAACGGTAGGCGGTCAGCGTGACGCCTGCCGCCGCTTCGACCTCATCGACGGCGCGGACAGCGTTTTCGAGCTTCGTCCCGGCTGCGCGGAATTCGCCATCCGACCAATCGCGGGTGGAGGCTTCGAGTTCGCGCAGGCTGAACAGGGCGGGTGTAAGGATACGCGCTTGCAGGTTTTCTTCAAGCGCCTTGCGCGAGCTTTCCAGCGTCGGCAGCGCGTGTGATCCGCTGATACTGTTGAGCAACCCGGCAGCGGCGATCAAATCACGGCGGCGCTGGACGTAATCTTCAAGCGTTCGCGTCGTTGGGTGCTTCGTACCAAGTTCGCCAAGCGTTTTGACAGCAGCATCACGCCAGAACAGCGCATCTTCGAGCTTATCATCGTGGGCGTCGAGCACGCCGAGCAGGACGTAATTCAGAAACAGAA
>JBBSNT010000087.1:0-12806 GCA_038260485.1 Aggregatilineales bacterium
CCACCGATGGCAGCGCCGCTCGTCGTTGACTTTCGATTTTCGATTCCCTCTTCATCCTGTCTTGCCCCTTCCCGCCCGCTCACTGCAGGCTAATTTATACCTCCGGGGGCATTCCATTTACACAGCTAACCGTACACCCTCCCTTTTTGCTTTTCGCATGAGGAATGTGCATGAATGAAACCATCCGTCACGACTTTGATAATCTCTACGCGCGAGATCGTGATTTGCAAAACCAAGCCTATGCGGATGCTCACCGATCTTGACGCGCTGATGATCGTGACGAAAGACGCGCGTTTCGTCACGGCGCGCCACTGTCTGCAATCACTCTGGAAAGTGGGCGGCGCGGGTGAGGCACAGCGCCTGCGCTTGATCGAGGCGCTAGAGCATCGGTTTAGCGAGTGTGCCGCTGAAAAAAACTGTACGTTGATCCGTTATGACATCGTGCAAAGCCTGCGTAACGTCTACGATCAAGCTGGAGATGAGGCGGTCAAAGCGGCGGCGCTGGCGTTGATCGAAACCGAGCCGGATGTGAAATATCGTAAAAAGTATGCGGGCGTTTGGAAAGTCAAATAGAATGTTTTTAGTGTTTACAGCTATAAAGCGGAGTTGGGCGATGAAAGCTACTTTTAAGACGATGATTATAAAAGATGGCGACAAGAACGCGGCGGGCATTCACGTGCCACCGGACGTGATGGCGACGTTGGGCGGCGGTAAGAAGCCGCCGGTCAAGGTGACGATTGGCGATTACAGCTATCGCACGACCGTTGCCGTCTACGGCGGCGTGTTCATGGTCGGCGTGAGTCAGGCACATCGGGCTGCGGCAGGGATTGATGGCGGTGACGAGGTCGAGGTTACGCTCGAACTGGATACCGAGCCGCGCACGGTCGAAGTGCCGGACGATTTGGCGGCAGCGCTGGCGGAACAGAATTTGCGGGCTGCCTTTGACGCGCTTGCCTATTCGACGCGCAAAGAACACGTCCGGCAAGTCGAGTCCTCCAAAGCGCAAGAGACGCGCGAGCGACGGATTGCCAACATCGTTGCCAAACTCGCCACGTCCTGAATCGCCTTATAGACGTCTTTAGCTGATTGGAGCGCTGCTGATGTGCCGGAATATCAAGACTCTCTACAACTTTGAACCGCCCGTGAACGAAGATGAAGTGCGCGCGGCGGCGCTTCAGTTCGTGCGCAAGATTAGTGGGTTCAACAAGCCGTCGAAAGCCAACGAGGATGCTTTCTTTGCCGCTATCAGTGAAATTACTGCGGCTGCGCAAAGACTGCTCGATTCGCTGGAGACGACCACGCCGCCGAAGAATCGCGCGGTCGAGGCGGCGAAAGCGCGGGCGCGTTCGGCAGAACGCTTTTCGGCGTAGATGCCTACTGCGTGACATCCTGCGGTAAACTCTCCGCTGATGAGCTTTAGCGGAAGGAAAGCCGTAATGGAAGTTAGTGAAGCGATTCGCAGCAAGCACGCCGTCCGTAAATTCAAGGATCAGCCGGTATCTGAGGAACTAATCGAGACGATACTCGATGCAGGACGGCGTTCGCAGAGCAGCAAGAACACACAGCCGTGGCAGTTCATCGTCGTCCGCGACCGTGATCGCTTGGGCGCACTCTCCAAAACAGGCACGTTTGCCGGACACCTCGCCGGAGCAGCTTTCGCGGTCGTGCTCGTCGCAGATGCACACGGCGATTGGAAAAGTTTCGATCTGGGGCAGTCGGCAGCTTACATGCAGCTTGCTGCGTGGGAAGTTGGCGTTGGTTCATGTATTGCGACGCTGCATCAAGAGGATGCCGCCAAGCAGGTACTTGGCATTCCGGCGGATCATAATGCGATGGTCGCGCTGTCGTTCGGCTATCCCGCTGAGGATTGGGTTACGGCGAAGATGGGCGGGCGTCGCTCGCTTGACGATGTCGTCCGCTGGGAAACGTGGTAATACGAGCAGATAGCGATTAGCCGTAGCGATTAGCCGTTTGCATTGAGCGAACGGCTAATCGCTTATTTTTGCAAATTATTCGAACTGCCAGTCCTTGAGCATGGCAGCGAGCAGGGTCGCCCGCTGCGGCATACTGGTGATCACGACCTGCTCGTGCAGCGCGTGCAATCCGTCGCCCTGCGGGCCTAAGCCATCGAGCACCGCAATGCCAAGCGAGGCAACCGTGTTGCCGTCAGACGCGCCGCCGCTGCCATCCTCGGTGACGCTGACACCGTAGCTTTCGCCGATGCGCTTGCATTGCGCGTAGGTGCTTACCATCAGGTCGTCGTGTTCCATCGGCTTATGCCCGTTGATCTTCGTAACTTTGATCTTCGCGCCGGGGACGAACGGTTCGAGGCTCATCATGGTGTCGTAGGTTTCTTCCCACGCTTGCATCGTCAGCGAGCGAGTATCGACGAAGCCCGCGACGCGCGCCGGAATCACATTGGTGGCGCTGCCGCCTTCGACCATCGTCACCGATACCGATGTACCGCGTTTGTAGTCGTTTAGCTCGTTCAGGCGCATAACCTGCTGCGCGAATTCGGTAATCGCGTTGATGCCTTTTTCGGGGGCGTTGCCCGCGTGTGAGGGCAGCCCTTCAATGTCGATGCGGTAAGTGGCGATGCCTTTACGCCACGTCTTGAGTGATCCGTCCTGAGTCGCTGGTTCCATCACCAGCACCAACCCGGCTTGTTTCGCTGCGTCCTCAATTGGGTCGTGTGAATAGAGGCTGCCGACTTCCTCGTCGCTGGTCATCATCACCCAGATTGGGCGGTTAGGCATTTCGCCGCGTTCCTCTAAACCGCGCAGCGCCGCCAGCACCACCGTGATGCCGCCCTTCATGTCAATTGCGCCGGGACCATAGAGTTTGCCATCGTCACCGATGCGCGGCGGGCGCTCCGCCAGCGTGCCGAGGGGCCAAACGGTGTCGATGTGGATCAAGAACATGATGGGTTTGCCGGGGGCGGTTTCGTTCCACTTCGCCAACAGCATGTCACCGACTTCAGTTTGCGGGATGCGCGTCACCGACGATGCACCTAGTTCGCGGAATTGGCTTTCCATGAACGCGCCCATCTGGTCAACGTGTACTTTGTCGCGGGTCGGCGTCTCGAAATTGATCAGCGTGATCAGCAGATCGATCATCGCTTGCTGCTGGCTTTGAAAATAGGTGAGCAAATCAGACATAAGCTTCCTCGAAACGGTTAAAAATCCAAATAACAGAGCTGCAAGGCAGCGCTCGACCCTGCGCTCAGAGGCGAATAAACGTGACGATTATCGACGGTTCAGTTCGCACTACGTCGAAGCTTAATATTGTACCAAGTTTGCCGTGCTTGCCCACTTTGGCGCTATCCGATGGCAGCATATTTTTACGCAGTTAAGAATACATTTACGATATGCCCGGTCAAAAAAGGACTACTATATGACTATATGATCAATTGATATTTAATTGTCATTGGACTGCGAATTATGGCAGCGGCAAGGTATATCTCGATGCAAGACCCCGTAGAGCTGTCTCATTTTCTAATGGCACAAATCCATGAAGTCATTGTGTGCGGAGCGGCAGCGACTCTGCTGTTTGAGCGCACGGGGGACAAAAGGTGTATGAATTCGCACCTTCAGCTCCAGATGGCATTGATTATTTGACCATTGACGGGGTAAGTGAGGGTTTAATTTTTGTGAGAGCAAGATGATGGTCACGGGGTGCGCGCTTTGGGATCAACAGCCCGTGATAGGCTGTATTGAGTTTGACGGAACGATATTATGCGCACTATAGGTGTCGTTACACCCGGGATTTTACCACAGAATTACCTCGGCGAAATCTTTCGTGGAATCGCCGATACAATCAAGCAGTATCGCGCCGCCCTAGTGGTCAGCGTGCAAAATCCAAGCCGTGCGGACGACCTTGAGGCACTTTTTAGCACCGGCGGTTGTGATGGCATTATCACGGTTGTTCCACATAGTTATGCCAATTTCCTCGAACTTTGTCGTGCGTATCACTGTGAGGTCGTGCAGATCGATTATCTTGCTGATGCAGACGTCGATGACTTGCCGACGGTGGAAACCAACAACCGCGAGGCAATGTCCGGCGTTGTGGAGCATTTGCTCAGTCTAGGGCATCGGCGTATTGGTTTTATCACGGGCAAATTGGAACACGCCAGCGCTCGCCAGCGCTTGCGAGGCTATCAAGATGCGCTCGTCGCTGCTGGCATCCCGTTTGACCCAACCTATGTTGGCGAGGGGGATTGGGAATATCCTCGTGGTTACGCTATCGCGCAGGGATTTCTCGCGCTTGAGCCGCGCTTAACGGCAATTGTCGCATCCGACGATCTCTCGGCGACGGGCGTGATCCATGCTGCACGCCAACGTGGGTTACAAGTCGGTCAAGATTTATCGGTGACCGGCTTTGACGACATTAAAATCGCGGCGTCCATCGGCTTGACGACGGTGCGCCAACCGATGTACGAGATCGGCAGGTCGGCGGTCAATTTGCTGATGAAGCGCCTCGATGGTGAATCGATTCCAGAGCTTCACGTCATTCTGCCCACCGAATTGATTATTCGCCAATCGACCGGACGCGTCCCTGACGCCCCTGACCTCTAAAAGGGGCAGAGATCGGTGGCGCTGTAGGTCGGGCTGCGGCTGCCATAGCGGTTCAAGAGGCTAAGCGCATCAGCGCGCGCGATAATCACGTCCTGCGCCTTCAGGCAGGCGCTGTGTAGGTTGTTGGTGATCTGGTAAGCGTTCCAGAAATCGAGTGCCATTTGCGCATAGGGTGGCGCAGCGGCGGTATCTGGATAAGCTGCTTGGATGGTTTGCTGCGTTTGCAACGCACGGTCGTCGCCCGCAAAAGCGTAAGTCAGCAGGAGACGATAGAGCGCGTAGGCGGGTAAAATCGTGGCGTCGTCGTTGTACCAATTCTCCAGCGCTGGGTCGAGCGCGAGGTTGTAGAGCGCTGCCGCTTCGTCGGTGTTTTCTGCCGTGAAAGCCGCGTCTGCTACCTGCACGACCTGAACGCGGAAGCGCGGCGGATTCAACTGTGTGACCGACTGCACGTAGCCGACTCCATTCCAATCGTAGATCGTGTAGCCTGTACGCAGCGGTCCCGTTTGGCTGTCGCCAGTCTGATCGTAGCGAATGACGATTTCGTTGACCTGATCGCTGTCCGTGTCTTCGATAGTGGGGACTTGATCGCCGGTGATTGCGCCGCTGAGCAGGTTGACGAAGCGCCCGCCCTGCGGATTCCACGTCACGATCTGGGTATGGTAGACGCAGGCGTCGCTTGTGCTGCAATCTTGGCTCGTGAAGACCACTTCGGGGATATGGTTGAAATTCATGTCGCCTACGTTGAGAATCTGCGGCGTCGCCCCGCCAAGCGCGGTCTGGTAGCGCGTTAGATAGCGCCCGTCGATGCAGCCATCAATGAGCAGGACGCCGCCCTCGTCCGGCGTCGTGTAGGTGATAATTATTTCTGGCGTGCCTTCACCCGTGAGGTCAAGGCTGCCGCGTACTGTGCCCGTGCTGCCGAGAACGTGCCAATCGTCGCGTAGGGTGCTTTCAAGGTTGGCGGCGCTGCCGCCCTCGGAGAGATAGCCGGCAATCGCGTCATTCATGGCGCGAGCGCTGGTTGGGATTGCGCCATTAAAGGTCGTCGAGCTATTGGGGATGGGACAAGCGCTGTAATTGGGCGTCGGCGTCGGACGATTAGCGAGCGCGATGGCGGTCGCCGGGTTCGACAAACCGCCGTCGAGCGGCACGCCGAACACGGGCTGAAGCGGCGCTTCGATCACGCGCCCCGGCGTCATTGTCGGCAAACTGACTGCCGTTGGCGCGCTAGCGGCGGGCGTCTGTTGACATGCTGCGAGCAGAAGGATTAGGATCAGCGCTGATTTTTTTGACATACCGCCAAGTATAATCGCCATGAGGATTGCCGCAAGATGGTCACGATCCGTCCACCGACGCCCACTGAATTTGAAATCGCGCGGCGCATCCTGCGCGACGCCCGCCTTGACCCGACGCCGCCTCTCTATTACGAGCATACGCTCATCGCTCTCGCTGATGATAAGGTCGTCGGTGTTGGACAGATCAAGCACCACGCTGACTGTCAGGAACTCGGCAGCCTCGTTGTTTTGCCCGCTTATCGGGCGCAGGGAATCGCCGCACAGTTGATCGCCGCGCTCGAAGCGCAAGCAGAACGCCCGTTGTACCTGCTGTGTGTAGACTCAATGCGAGATTACTACGTTCGCTTCGGCTATCGGGTGATCGGCGTTTGGGAAGCGCCCATGCGGCTTCGGCTCAAACTGATCCCCGCGCAGATTGCGCGCCTATTCGGGATGCACACTTGGGTGATGCGAAAAGACTAACGAGGGAAAGGCTCTAGGAGCGCACAATTGTGCGCCCTTTTGAGCGAATTGAGATTAGTCTTCTGCCAGTTGATCGAGCAGTAAGTCGTCTTTATGCAAATTGCGCACACGGATTGCCAGTGTGCCGACGAAAGCCAGCAGGATCACGAAGAACAGCGTTAGCGCGAGCAGCAAATAAGCGGTGGTATCAGGTGTGGTCGCGGGCATCGTTTATTGCTCCAGCATGTGAGCGCGGCGTGCTTGCACGCGCTGTGATAGATTTTCGAGACGGATGCGCCACCAGATCAGCACCCACGGGACGAGCACACTCCAGACCACCATGTTATAGCTCAGCACCGTGCCCATGTTCAGGTCAAGGCTGAAGCCGCCTTCTGCGTTGGCAGGGCTGGGACCGATCACGATCGGGTGAATGGTGTCGGGGCGAATGCGCGTGATGATCAGCGTGATGACCGCCGTCGAGAAGGCGAGGATGCCGTAGACCGAGGCGAAACGGCGGCGCGTTTCGATGTTTTCGATGCCCTGACGCAGCATCAGGTAGGCAAAATAGGTCAGGCACATGATCGCATCAGCGGTCAGGCGTGGATCCCACGTCCACCATGTATTCCAGATCGGGCGCGCCCACGTTGCGCCGGTGACGAGGTTCATCAACCCTAGCACTAAGCCAACTTCGACGCCGGCGATTGCCAGCCCATCCCACTTAGCGCTGCGAGTGCGCAGGTAGGCGATAGCGGCGAAGACCGTCGCCCCGAAGGCGACGAACGCGCCTGCGAACGAGGAAACGTGCAGGTAGAAAATGCGCTGGACGTTGCCCTGCGTGGTGTCTTCACCAATCGCAAACAGTGCGAGGTACAAGCCAAATAGAATCGAGATCACCGTAATCGCGGTCAGCGCGGTCAAGACGCGCGTGCGCGCTGCCGATTCTGCTTGCGTTTGCGCGACTGAGGGCATAGGTTGAACTGCACTCATCCTAAAGCTCCTATATTAAACGAAGTCCGAAAAATCTTAGCATATCTACGCTGAAACTCAATAAATCTATAGATTTTTGGGCTTTTACGGTTCGTTTCAAGCCGCCCTGTTACGATGAATAGCTAACCGCTTGCTTTTTTACTCCTCGACCACGTATTCGAACAGCAAAACGCAGATCGTCAGGTAGATGACGTCGAGCACGGCGACGATTTGCACCCACTGCACCCAATCGTCTTGCGGGTTGGCGGCGAGGATGCCCGACGAGGCTTTGACCGCCGCCAGCAGCAGGGGCAGCACGACCGGAAGCATGACAATCGGCAGCAGCGCTTCGCGGGCGCGCGTCTGGACGGTCATGGCTGCCAGCAGCGTACCCAACGTCGTGAAACCGAGCGTGCCCATGATCAGCACCGCGACCAGCCAGCCGTCGATCAGGGACTTATTATACAGGATGGTCATCAGCGGCAGCAGCAGCAAGCCGATTATGAGCGTAAAGACGAAGTTGCCGACCAGCTTGCCGCCGTAGATCGCCGCGCGGTGAATCGGCGCGATCAAGAGCGCGTCGAGGTTGCCTTGATCGCGCTCCATTGCCATGCTGCGGTTCAAGCCGAGGATGCTGGCGAAAACAATCGTCACCCACAGTACGCCGCTGATCGCTTCGGTGCGGGCGATGCGGTCGAGTTCCAGCGCGAAGCTGAAAACGAGCACGCTCAGCAGCGCGAACAAGCCCATCGAACCAATCAACTCGCGGCTGCGCAGTTCGGCTTGAAAGTCCTTGCGGATGATCGTCCAAACGGCTTGCAAGAAAGGAGTCTTCATCGCGCGCTCGCCAAGCCAGTGACTTCGACGTACTTCGCGGCGATGTCCGGTGTCATCGGCGCGTCGTAGCCGATCACGCCGCGCGACAGGATCAGCGCGCGATTCGCCAATGCCGCCGCGTGGTCGAGTTCGTGGGTCGTCATGATGATCGTGTGCCCTTCGGCGTGTGCCGCGCGCACCAGTCCGTCGAGCGTTGCGGCGGCGTCCACATCCAGCCCTGTATAAGGCTCATCCAGCAGCAGGATATGCGGGTCATGCAGCAGCGCGCGGGCGATGCTCAAGCGCTGAAGCATCCCGCGCGAATAGGTTCGCACGAGGTCGAAGCCGCGTTTCTCTAGCCCCACGCGCGCCAGCCCCCGCTTGACTCGCCCTTCGTGGTCGTCAAGGTTGTACAGGCGGCAGAAAAAGAGCAGGTTCTCGCGGGCGGTCAGGTTTTCGTAGAGCAGTGCTTTGTGGCTGACCATGCCGATTTGCGCGCGAACGGCGGCAGCTTCGCGTGGCAGTTCCCAGCCACCGACGCGGATCGTTCCTGCGGTCGGCTGGCTTAAGCCCGCTAGCAGGCGCAGCAGTGTTGATTTGCCGCTGCCATTTGGACCGAGCAGCGCGACGAACTGCCCGCGCTCGATGCTCAGGTTGAGCTTGCGCAGGACAGGCAGCAGACCATAGGCTTTAACAAGGTCGTGAGTTTCGATGATAAAAGGCATCGGTTAAAAGTCGAAAGTTAAAAGGAGACAGTTCAAGCAGCAAAACGATTTTTAGCTTGCCACTTTCAACTTTTAACTCACTGCTTCCTTTCCATTAAGGCGGTGAGCCGCGCTTTGAGTGCGCTGCGCTGGCGTTCGTAGTTCTCGTCGTCGATCTTTCCCGCTTCGTGTTCGTCGTCAAGTTCGGCGATCTGGCGGAGCAGGATGTCCGCGATCTGGTTATCGCCGGAACGGCTGCGCGATGCGATCACGAACAGCCCCCCGCCGAGCAGCGCGGCAATCACGATCACGCCGCCGACAATCAGCAGCAGATTATTCGATGTGACGACCGGAGCGTTCGGGTCGCCTTGAGTCGCGGCATTCGCGCCCGCGCCGCTCAAGGTGTAGCTCAAGACTGATCCAGTGGGCAGGGTGAGCGTAGCGCCGTAGCTCTGATACTGCGAACTGCCAAGCGTTTGTGCGCCCATCGGCTGAAGCTGATCACTGCTGACGCTGACGTTCTGCGGTGTGAGCAGCAGACGCACAGGCGCATCAAGGGCGTAGTTCAGCGGCTGCTCGATAATCGCGCCCTGATTGTATTGAATCAGGTAGACGACCTGTACAACATGACGCTCCTGTGGCAGCACAGGAACGGTATCGTAAAAGATCGCATTGGGCGCATCGACGATGAAGCGGTTTTGATCGTTGGGAAAGCCCGCGATAACTGCGCCGGGAGGCAGGCTGATCGCCAGCGAAATCGCGCGTCCGTCGTCGCTGGTCTGGCTGGTTGTGTAGGCACGGTCTGACGTGTTGATGAAGTTGTAGACCTGTGCGATTTCGAGACTGGTGTTGGTCACGCTGACCTGTGTCACCAGCCCGTCGATCTCGATCACGTCGGCGTCTTCGGTCAGTTCGTAAATGGTCAGCGGCAGATCAATTGCGCCATCGGCTAAGTCGGCGGTCAGGGCATCGCCGCTGAGGATGTCACTGGCGAAAATTTGGTCACGGTAGTTGGCTGTCACGACGTAGGTGTGGGTCTGGTTGAGCGCCACATCGCTGAAATTATAGCTGCCGTCCGCGTCCGCTGTGCCAGTGACTTGCTGCTGATTGAAACTGGCGTCGAAGTCGAACAGCGTCATTGGCAGGTTGGCGGGGACGCTGCCGCCGCCTGAACCATTACTGATTTGTCCGCTGATTGATCCGGTGACGACTTCGGCGGTGCTGGCAGCCTCGGGTTCTGCTGTGCTTGCTGGTTCGGCAGTCGCCGCTATTGCGCCAATGGAGTCGGCGTTGCTCAGCGCCAATGAGCGCACGTAGGCGGCTGCGTCGCTGCGGTCGGCGTCGCTCGACGTGGTGAAGCCGGGGAGTTCGCTGACGGCGGCGATCAATTTGGTCTGACTCAGATTGGCGGTTGCGTCGAGGCTGATTAAGCTGCTGACGTCGCAGTCCGCGCAATTCGCGTCGAACAGCGTCTTCCCGTGTGCGAGCTGCACCTGTGTGTTCGCCAGCGTGTAGGTGTAGAGCGCAACTGACCAGCGTTCGTGCTGGCTGAGCGCGTCGCCCCAAGGTGGCATTAGCTTCTCTATATTGCCGTTGGTGATGACGCTGTAGTAACCGAGTGGAATCTGGACGGCGGCGGTGATCGGGTTGGTGAAGTCAGCGGGAGGTGGCACTTGCCCGCTCTGGACGAGTTCGCCATCGCCTTTGCCGGATGCTCCGTGACAGCGTGTGCAGTTCGCCGCAAAGACCTGTGCGCCTAGCGCCACGTCTGGCATTTCGGTGGGTTGCCCACCGTCGGTCGGAGCTGCGGTGATCGGCGGCATCGTGGCGACGATCTGCGGTTCGCCCGCCAGCCCACCGCAGCTTGCTAGCAGAAAGGCGCAGACAGCGATCATCAATTTGCGAAAAGTCATGCGTTTGTCCGCTCGCGGTAACGTTGAATGGCGGCTTCAATGGCATCGTCGATGGCGTGATCAACCTCGCGGTCGGCAGGCGCGGTTGGGGCGATCAGTTCACGCTCTGCCAGTGTGTCGAGCGCTTGCAGCACTTGTACGCCGCGTTGCGTCCAATCCTCGCGTTCGCTAAGGTATTCGTCTTCGTTCAGCTTGCCGAGCGCGTGATCCTCGTCGAGGTCGCGGACGTTGCGGAGTACGCGCTCGTAGTAGACGAGCAGTCGCTCGCGCTGCTTTTCCAGCAGCGGATCGGTGCTGCTCGCCCGAGCCTCGCGCTGCTGGAAGGGCAGCACGATCCAGATCAGCACGAACAGGAGCAGCAGCAGCGCGAAAACGAGTCCTTGAATGCTCATGAGTCGCCCAACAGACTGTCGATCAACTGCGCGAGTTCGCTTTCGCTGACGCCGAGGCTGTCCGCTGCCGGGATCGACGTCGCGATGACACCCGGAACAGGCGTCAGGTCGAGCGAGACGGAGTAGAAGAAACGGCGAATGTTTCCATCCTTGTCGATCACGAACGTTTCCGGCACGCATTGAATGTGATAGAGCACTTTGCTGACTTCTGATTTGCCATCGTCGGCGTTGGGGTAGGTCATGCCGAATTCCGCCATAAATGCTTGCGAGTCTTTCGGCTCGTCGGCGTAGGTGACGCCCAAAAAGACGACGCCCTGATCTCGGTAGCGTTCCCACAATGATTCAAGCACGGGCGCTTCAGCACGGCAGGGACCGCACCAGCTTGCCCAGAAATTGATCACGACGACCTTGCCGCGCTGCTCCGCGAGGTTGAAGGCTTTGCCGTCAAAGGTCGTCAGCGTGAAGTCGGGCGCGGGACCCTGCGTCGGCTGCCCCTGCTGCTGACGGACGAGCGCGATGCCAAAAACCAGCACCGTCAGCGCTACGCCGATCAGCAGCACGATTGAGCCGAGACTCAAGCCACGCCGCGCGGCGGGTTCTTCGGTCGGTTCAAGCTGCTGTAAAATGTCGATGTCGCTCATTTGAATGATCGCTATTTCCGTTGCAGGCGATTTATGCTGGTTTTGTAGGAGCGGGTTTCAAACCCGCTCCTACGGATAAGTTCTAAAATTGAGTGCTACTCGTTTAAGTCGCGTTCGAGTTGATCGCGGTAGCTGTCGTCCAGCGGCGTAGATTTGGCGGGTGACACCTCAAGCTGCGGACGCCGTCGCCAGCGCGTGAAGGTGAACACGCCGACGATCAGCGCCAGCCCCGCGATCACGAACGGCGTCGCCAGCGAGAGCGTGCGCAGAGCTGGATCATCCGGCGTGCCGATCACGCGCTGACCATAGCGGCGCACGAACGAGTCGATAATTTCTTTTTCGCTTTGTCCCGCCGCCAGTTGATCGTGAATTTCGCTGCGCCACTGGATACAGGCTTGCGTTTGGCAGGCGTCGAGCGTCTCGTTCGGGCAAACCGGACAGTACAACTCGCGTGCGATCTTGTTGATCATGTCGAAGGTGATCGGCTGAGTCACTTCCTGCGCCGCAACCGGCAGCGCCGCGAGAATGATCAGGCCGAGCAAAGCCATCACCAGCCAAACCGTCCAGCGCTGATAATTCGCGAGAGGATTGTCCCGTAGGGGCGCACGGCCGTGCGCCCCTACAAAATCAATCCCCGCTTCGCTTAAATCGCTCACGCCGCCGCCCCAACGCGCTTGCCAACCAACGTGCGCTCACGCACCCGTTCCGGCAGCGACTCGGAAGGCCAGACCGAAATCACCGTGCCGAAGATCAGCACGATCCCGCCCCACCAGATGAAATTGATCATCGGGTTGACGTAAATCTTGAAGGTTGCCGTCGCGCCGTTGGGCGGATCCCAACCGGACAGCAGGACGTAGAAATCGCCTTCGAGCGTGCTGTCCGCCCCGGCGATATTCATCTGATTCATGCCTTCGCTCGATTGGGTATAGAAATCCTGGCGCGGGCGAATTTGCACCGGAGCGCCGCCGTTCTGCGTGACCGACAACTGCGCGATGTCCATCAAACGACCGTCGTCGGCAATCTGATTGGGCTGCATCCCGTTGTAGGTCATGGTGTACTGC
>JBBSNT010000088.1:0-12764 GCA_038260485.1 Aggregatilineales bacterium
ATCATCCACCGCGACATCAAGCCCGCCAACATCAAGGTCAACGCCAACGGGCAGGTCAAAATCATGGACTTGGGCTTGGCGCTCCCGCGCGACGCCAAGCGCGTGACCACCGCCGGCATGATCATCGGCACGCCCGCCTATCTATCGCCGGAACAGGCACAGGGCATGGCGCTCGACTTCCATACCGACATCTATTCCTTAGGCGTCGTGCTTTACGAGATGGCAACCGGACAGCTTCCCTTCCTCAGCGACGAGATTCCCGCGCTGTTGATGCAGCACGTCAAGCAGAAGCCGCCGTCTCTGCGCGCGATCAATCCGGAGATTCCGCTCGCGCTTGAAACCGTGATCCTCAAGGCGCTGGAGAAAAGCCCCGCGCAGCGTTTCGGTAGCGCCGATGCCTTCGCTCAAGCGCTGGTCGCAGGGCTGCATCCCGATTTCAACCCGGAAACCGAGACGCGCTCATCCCCGATGATCAACATCCCGTCACCCGCCAGCAGCCGCATTCCGCTGCGGCTCGCGCTGGCAGATGACCACGCGGTACTGCGGCGGACGCTGGCAAGTTTTCTGGCACAGCGCGACGAGTTCGTTGTCGTCGGCGAGGTGGGCGACGGTGCTGCCGCGCTCGAAATGACGCTCAATCTTCAGCCAGACGTGCTGCTGCTCGACCTCAACATGCCGGGACGCAGCGGTCTGGACGTGCTGCCGGAAATTCGCGCGCAAGCGCCCAACGTCAGCGTACTGGTGCTGACCGGACGCGACGAGGACTGGTACATCACGCAGGCGCTCAAAGCCGGCGCGAACGGCTACCTGCTCAAATCAGCGAGCGAGGACGACCTGATCGACGGCATCCTGAAGGTGACACAGGGGCATCTCGTTCTCGGTCAGGGCGTCGCGGAGAAGGTCGTCACGGGGATGCTGCGCCAGCCGACTGACCCAAGCAAGCTGAGCGAAGAAGAACGGCAAATCATGCTGCTGATCGCTGGCGGCTTTGACAATGAGCAGATCGCCGAGCGGCTCGACATCGAGATGCCGACGCTGTTCGAGGCACTGGCGCGGGCGATGACCAAGCTCAAAGCGAAAGACCGTCACGCGGCGGCGCTGCAAGCGCTGCGCAAGGGCTACATTTTGCTGGACGAACTGCAATCGCTGCCCTAAAACAGCGGTGCTGCCGCAGCGCGCTTGAAAACTAATCCGTTTGTCACTGTCCCCCCCCTTTATGACAGGAGTCGTCGATGAGCGCGACTGTGTTCGAGATCGCGGAGAAGGTCAAAGACCGTGCCACCGGACACGCCAATCTGGATAATTTCGTGCTGGACGCGGGTATTGCTGCCCCACTGAGCGTGCTCGACGCGCCCAACGTCAGCCTGTTTTGCCTGAACGACGACGCGAGCGCCGCCATTTTCGTGGAAACGCCGCCGGATGTCGAGATTGACGGCGCGCCGTTCTACTACCAAGCGCAGTATGAACACGCGCTGCGCGCGATCGCCGTGCCGATTGACGAGTTTCATCGCGTGGCGGACGCGATTGAGGTGGGCAAGCTGATCTTCGTCCATTCGACCGGACGCTGCGGATCGACGCTGATCAGCCAAGCGCTGGCGACGGTCGAGGGCGTGCGCAGCCTATCCGAGCCGGACATTTATACGCAGATTCACGAAATGCGCCACTTCGACGCGCATCCGCACGATGATCAAATCACGCACCTGCTGGCGAGCGCGACGCGCTTCTATGCGCGCGGCACGCCGACGCTGGCGCTCAAGTTTCGAGCGATGTGTATCTCGGTGGGCGACCTGCTGTACGAGAGTTTCCCCAACGCGACCAACCTGTTTCTGTATCGCAACGCCGAAACGTGGGCACGGTCGATGAACCTCGACATGCGCCCGATTGAGGTGCGGCGCAACCCGCTGTCCGAAGAAAATATTCCCCCCTACTGGCGCGGGATCGCCACGCTGATTGATCCGTTCATGGCGCGGCATGGGCGCACGCCAACCGCGAACGAAATGACGGCGCTCGGCTGGCTGTCGTTGATGGAGCATTACATGGCGCTGTACGAGGCGGGTGTCCCGTTTTTGGCGGCGCGCTACGAGGACATCAAGACCGCGCCGAAACAGGTGGTTGAGGCAATTCTTGCCTATTGCGGTCTGGACGCCGACGCCGAACGTATTGACGAGGTGCTCGGTAGAGACTCGCAGGCGGGGACGGAATGGTCACAGCAGAGCCGTCAGCAGCGCCATAATTTCCCGCTTGAGGAGGCGGATTTTGCCCAATTCCGCGCGACACTGCGCGAACGTCCGCTGATCCGGTCGGCGGATTTCGTCGTACCCGCTACGCTGCAAGTGGATGCGAATTAGAGCTGGGCGGCGAGCGTCCAGTCGCGCAGCATGATTTGCCTGCCGGTCAGGGTCAGCATCGAGCGATTCCTCTGGCTGCGGTTAAGGTTACGCGCTGTCGCGAGCGTTCAGATCATTGCTGAAATCGACCAAATCGTGCAGCGCTGACAGCATCAAATCCCACAAGTCGCCGCCGGGGATACGGGTTACACTTGGATCGGGACGCGGTAGATCGGCGAACAGGGCGATCATCTCGTTGAGGCTTTCCTTGTGGCGGTCGCACATGATGACGAAGTTTGTCAAGGCGCGACGCACAGCGCCGGGAGTCTGCACCATGCGCTTGCTTTCCGGCGATTCGTAGAAGAAGGCATAGCACCAGCCGCGATGTTCGGCGCTCAGAAACGTCAAGCGGGCGTGAATAACCGGCATGGCGCTCAACAGGCTGTCCTGCACCTTTGCCCGGTATTTGTCCAGCAGCGGTTCGAGCAAATCAAAGTAGCTGCGTGCTCTTGCGAGCCGGTTGACGTAATTGTGGTTCAACTGCCACAACAGTACGGCGGAGGAACTCATCACACGCTCCAGCGGGTCGCGCGTCCGTTCAGGTCATTGTAGCACGAAACCCCAATCCATTGATGTTTTTCCGATAGAACTTTTGTGCTACTTTAATCCTATTTATAGGGAACATGTGGTATGCTAGAAAGACGAGAAATTAAGTTTTTCGTGATCGAATTACAGCAAGAGTCCGGTTCAATGCAGTAAACGTCCTCACCGGAACAGTGGTATAGGATAGATGATGAGTCGATACGACGATGATTATGACGATCACGAGGACGAACACGACGACGACCCAGAAGCTGAAGACGGTGTAAGCCGCTCTACGTCAAACCCTTTTAGTCGACCGAGTTCAGTACGCGGGGCAGGGCTGCCACAGCGCCCGCCAGCGCGTCCAGATGGTTCTGTACCCAGCCCAATCCGCTCCGGCGGCGCGGGCAGCAGCGGGTCGAGCAATCCCTTCAACCGTCCGGGTGGCACCACAGCCAGCCCTTCAGGGAATTCCGGCGGCAGTTCGTCTTCGAATAGTAGTTCCAGTGGCGTCCAGCCTTTTCAACGTGCGCCGCTGTCGCGTCCCAGCAGCGACGATAAGAAAGATGATGAAAACGACCGCTCCGCAGCCGTAAATCGCGCGCTGGGAAGTTTCGGTCAAAAATTGGGCGGCGGCGATACGCCTGCCGACAACCGCAGCAGTTCGAGCAGTCGCAGCGACAGCCCGTTTGGATCACGCCCCGGCGGCAGTGATAACCGTAGTGATAAACATAGCGACAGCCGAAGTGATAATCGGAACGATAGCCGCAGCGATAAATCAAGTTCAAGTTCTAGCTCGTTTGGATCGCATCTCGGCGGCAGCAGCGATAGCCGCAGCGATAGCCGCAGCGATAGCCGGGATAAACGTGACGACAAATCGGGCGGGGGATTAACGCGCGGTTTGGGCGGGGTAACGTCACGGATCGGGGGTGGCAGCGACGACAAGAAAGACGACCGTTCGAGCAGCGGCTCTGGTGGTGCGCTTGGCGGCTTGACCTCACGTTTCGGCGGCAATTCTGGCGCGAAAAGCGATAAGCCGAGCGGCAGCGGACTCACCTCACGATTCGGCGGTGGTGGCGATAAAAAAGACAATAAGTCCGATAGCAAATCGGGCGGGGCGGCTGGCGCACTCGGCGGCTTGCCCTCACGCTTCGGCGGTGGATCAAACACGCCCGCGTCCGGCGGTACTTCCGGCGGCGGTTTCGGCGGTAATTCTGGCAGAAGCGACAAACCGGGCGGGATGCTCGGCGGATTAACCTCACGCATGGGCGGGAGACAGTCGAGCGCGTCTGGTAAGGATAATAGCAATTCCGGCGGTAAAGCTGGCGGCGCGCTTGGCGGCTTGACCTCACGCTTCGGCGGCGGGTCAAAAGCCAGTAATCAGCCGAGCAGCAGTTCAAGCAGCAGCGGCATGGGCGGTCGCTTAGGCGATCTATCCGGCGGCAAGTCAAGCGCAAACCCAAGTTCATTGGGCGGTACGCTGAGTCGAGGCGGCAGACCCGAAACCAGCAGCGCTTCGGCTGGCGGATCGACCAACCGGTCACCTTTCGGCAGCGCAAGCAGCAGCACAAGCGCGCGATCAACCGGCGCGAAAGCGCCAAGCCCGTCGATTGGCGACCGCCTAAAGGGACTCAATCCCTTTGGACAGAAGCAGGAAACAAAATCGACGCGCACCCGCGCAAGCCGCGCGCCGAAGGTTGAAGCGGGCGGTCTGTCGCTCGATAGTAAGCTCGACATCCTCGGCGTGACGCTGGTGCTCGGTTCGCTGGTGCTGCTCCTGAGCAGCCTCTCGCCGACCAAAGGCGCGCTGACGGAAACTTTCAACGGCACGCTGTCCTACCTGTTCGGTTGGGGCGCGGTCTTTGTGCTCGGTATCTTCTTCGCCATCGGCGTTTGGCTGATTCTGCGGCATTTTGGCGAAGAAGCGCCGACCATCAGCCGCACGCGCTTGATCGGTATAGGACTGCTGTTTGTCAGCATACTCGTGCTGGCGCAGTTCATTGACGCCATGCGCTATCAGGTCGGCGCGGGGCAAAATTACCTCGCCGCGATTCGGGACGTCTTTTTACCCGGTGCTTATCATTTTGGACGCGGCGGAGGCTGGCTCGGCGGCGAGATTTACTTCGTGCTGCTCAGCAATTTTGGCGAAATCGGCGGCTTTCTGATCGTCTTTATTCCGGTGCTGGTCGGTTTAATGCTGGCGCTCAACGTCAGCACCGCTGATCTCGCCATGATCTTGATCAGCAACGGACGCAATCTGAGCGACGTGATGAGCAAGCGTCGCCAACGCTCTGCTGCCCTGCGCGCCGAGAAACAGCAGGCATTGGTTAGCGCCACCCAGTCGATCAGCATCAGCAGACCGACGGAAGCCCTGACCGCGACAGCGGGTGCGCCTGCGGGATCGCAATCACCCGCCCTGCCCGCTCCGGCAGCGTTCAATGAGCCGCCACGCCGGATTCCGATCACGTCGGCGGGGCGGACGAGCAACGTGCCCTTCCGCGCGCCGGAGATGGCAGAAATTGGCGCTCAACCCACGAATACGCCAGCCGCCTCGCTCCAGCCCGCCGCGCAGGAAAAAGCTGCCAGCGGCTTGTTCGGCGGCATCGGTGCGCGTGTGATCGGCGCGCTGCCGATTGGCGGCAGCAGTGATGGCGACAACGTCAAGCCCAGCGCACCCGCCGAGAAATCGAGCGGCGGTTTGCGCGGTCGCTTCTTTGGCGGCAAGTCGGACAGTACGACAACTACGCAGCCACAGGTCGCGGCAAACGGCGCATCTGCGCCGCAGTTCCAGCCGCAAAGCGCGACTGCGCCGTCAGCCATACCGACACCCGCTGCGGCACAATCGGCTGCTCAACAACCAGCGGCACAGCAGGCGCAGCCCCAAACAGGCGAACAACCGCCGCGACTGAGCGATCTCCTGCGGCAGCCGTCAGCGCCAGCACAAGGCGCGCCCGTCAATGGAAATGGCAGCGGCAGCCCGACCGGCAGCAGTCTCAATGGCGCGACGATCGGCGTCCAGCCGTTCCAGCGCCCGCCTTTGAGCCGTCCGCCCACAGCCCAGCCCACCAACGGCGATGAGCAAAAGCCACCGGAGCGCGCTCAAACGCCAGCAGCACAGGAAAATAACGCCCAACAGCGTCCTGACTATCAACGTCCGGCAGCGTCGGTGCAGCAAACTCAGCCGCCCGCTCAAACGCCTCAACAGCCGATCCCTGACTTGCAAAGCCGGATGGAGTCGCTGCGTCACGTACCACCGAGCGCGCAGCCCTCAACCCAGACGCCTAACGCGACTCAGCCCACTGCCCAGACGCCCGCGACAACCCAACCGCCGCAGCGCATGAACCTGAACGAAGCGCCCTTAAGTACGCCGCGTCAACCTGCCTCGTCTGCCTTCGGCAAGCCCAGCGATCCGCCGTTCGCGGTTACGCCGCGCGCGCCGTCATCACTGTCAGACGCGCCCGCGCCACCCACGCCGCCGAAACGCGCGTCGCGCACGTGGAAAGTGCCTGATTCAGCGGCGCTGATCGCTTCTGGCATCGACCAAGAGCCGGATCACGAACTGCTGCTCAAGCGCGCCCACATCATCGAGGAAACGCTGTCGAGCTTTGGCGCACCCGGTCGCGTCGTAGACGTGCGAACCGGGCCGGTCGTGACGCAGTTCGGCGTCGAGCCGGATTACGTCCCCGGTCGCGGTGGCAAGAAGAATCGCGTCAAGGTCAGCGCGATTGCCGCGCTCGACAAAGACTTGCAGTTGGCACTGGGCGCGAAATCGATCCGTATCGAAGCACCCGTCCCCGGCAAAGGCTACGTCGGCATTGAAGTGCCGAACGAAAAAGCCGAAGTCGTGCATCTGCGCGACGTGCTCGAATCGCCGGACTTCAAAAAGATTAAATCGCCGCTGGCGATTGCGCTTGGTCAAGGCGTAGACGGCACGCCCGTCGCGGCTGACCTCGCCTCGATGCCCCACCTGTTGATCGCGGGGACGACGGGTTCCGGTAAATCGGTCTGCGTCAACGCCATCATTGCCAGTATGCTGCTCAACAACACGCCCGACCGCCTGAAATTCATCATGGTTGACCCGAAGCGCGTCGAGCTAACCCAGTACAATGGCATCCCGCATTTGGTCGCGCCGGTCGTGGTCGAACTTGAACGGATCGTCAGCGTGCTCAAGTGGGTCACGCGCGAGATGGATGAGCGCTACCGCAGGTTCAGCAACGCCGCCGCCCGTAACATCGAGGACTACAATAAGCATCTGCCCGCTACCGAAGATCAGATGCCCTACATCGTCGTGATTATCGACGAATTGGCGGACTTGATGATGCTCGCGCCGGACGACACCGAGCGTGTGATCACCCGTATCGCGGCACTCGCACGCGCCACCGGCATCCACCTTGTGATCGCCACGCAGCGCCCCTCGGTCGATGTGGTCACAGGCTTGATCAAAGCGAACTTCCCGGCGCGCGTCGCCTTCGCTGTCGCGGGCAACACCGACAGCCGCGTCATCCTCGACCAGCCCGGTGCGGAACGTCTGCTCGGTCGTGGTGACATGCTCTACATGAGCGGCGATTCGCCCGCTCCGGTACGTTTGCAGGGCGTGTTCGTCTCGGATACCGAGATCGGCAACATCACGCGCTATTGGCGCAGCCAGATGACCCAAGAAGACCTGATCGCGGCGTCACGTCCGATTGGCGGCAGTATGTCGCCGGACGAAACGCGCGGCGCGGACGCGGTGCGCTTCCGCGACAGCACGCAAATGCGCGGGTCGCCGCAATCGACGGCGCAGTCAGCATTCTGGGATCGGGATGAGGATGACGACGATGATTACGACGGCGACGACGGTGATGATGGCAATGACGAGATGTACGAAACGGCGGTCGATCTCGTGCGACGGCTGAACAAGGCGTCTGTCTCGCTCTTGCAGCGGCGCTTGCGCATCGGCTACACGCGCGCCGCCCGCTTGATCGACACGATGGAAGAACACGGCATCGTCGGTCCCGCGACGGAAGGCAGCAAGCCGCGCGAGGTCTTGCCCGTGCGGTAAGCCCGTGCGCTAACGCGAAAAGAGTCAACGCAAAGACGCAAAGGGTTACATTCACCTTTGCGTCTTTTTGATTCCAGTTTGCGCCTTTGTGTGAGGCTTTTTACTGCGCCTTGATCCAGTCCGCGATGTCGTCGATCACTTCCGGCGCGACGTTGCCCGGTTGGTCGTATTCGCTCGGGACGCTCGCGCCTTCGCCCGTCTCGAACAGGTGATTGAGATCAGCGTAAACCTTGAAGGTCACGTTGTTCCGATCCGCGAGCGCTGCCTGCCACAGCGAGAGGTCGTCCGCGACCGTCACCTGATAATCGCGCCCACCCTGCACAAAGAGCATCGGCAGGTCGAGCGACTGTGCCGTCGCCACCGGATCGTAGGCGCGCAGGTCGAGCCAGTACGACGGCGGCGCGTGAAAGACCATCTCGTCGGCGGGGCTGTCCGCCGTCAGCGCGTTAATCTGATCGACTATCGCCTGCGTCTGATCAATCGCCGTCTGCTTCTGTTCGTCCGTAGCGCCGGGCTGTTGATCGAGCAAGTAGCGCGTCTGACGCAGAATTGTCTCTGGCAGCGGGTTCGCCAGCGCTGCCGCGAGAATCACGCCTGCCAGATCACCCTCTGCCTGTGCCGCCACGCGCGGCGCGACGAAACCGCCTTCGCTGTGCCCGAACAGGAACACCCGATCCGGATCAATCCCTTCGGTCATCCGCAGCAGATTAATCGCCGCCAGTGCGTCATCGACGTATTCTTCCTTGAGCGTAAGCGTCGTCAGGTCGAGCGAATCTACTGCTGCCAGCGTGCGCTTGTCGAAGCGCA
Organism: Aggregatilineales bacterium; assembly: GCA_038260485.1. Lineage (GTDB taxonomy): Bacteria > Chloroflexota > Anaerolineae > Aggregatilineales > Phototrophicaceae > Flexifilum. The sequence continues at coordinate 8,758 of JBBSNT010000088.1, forward strand.
GCGAGGCGATCCCCTGCGCCGCCAGCCCCCACGCGATGTCGCGGAACGGCTTGTTGGGTCCAATCGTTTCGTCGCGGTCGTTGGGTCCCGATCCCGATAGCAGCACGACCGCTGGCACGAGGTCACTCGTATTCGGGTAAGTCAGGATGCCCGGTAAATTGTACTCACCGACGGTGACTTCCTGCTCGGTGAAGGTCGATGTATCCACGCCGCTTGGTGTAGGCGCGGGCGGCACGTTGACGGGCGTCGCCGACGCCGAGGGAACGAAGTTCAGCCCCGCGATCTTATCGTCAGCGTCGTAGACGATGCGCGCGTCGAGCGTGGCTTGCTCAAAGCGCACCGTGACGACGACCAGATTGTTCGCCGCATCTTCTTCCACGTTGGTGATGGCGACGAACGCGCCGAACTGCTGCTCGACGCCTGCCATCGACTGCGCGAGTTGATCCGCCGTGATCATCCCCTTGATTTGGTCGCTGAACTGGTCGTAGACGCTGGCAACGTCGCCGCCGATCAGTGTTTCGACGAGGTCGCGCGCCTCTTGAGCGCGGTCGCTCTGCTGTGCCTGCGCCATCAAGGGGATCATGAGCAGCAGAACTAAAACCAATAAACCGAAACGCATCGCTGTTTTCCTTTCGTCACGAACTCAATTCGTGACTAATTACCCGCCAAACACGGTACGAGTAGTAGACCACCCAAAGACTCACCGCGAGGATCAGCACGAGGCTGAAGGCTAAAATTGTCGTTATTGGCAGCAGCAGCGCCAATACAGTCACCAGCAGCCCGACGCCGAAATAGAGCCGTCCGGCATAAGCGTGGGTCTTGCGCCACGTTTCAGGGTCACGCAGCGTCCAGGGCGTGCGAATACCGATGAACAGGTTGGGCTTCAGCCGCCGCATCTGGTTGCCAAGCGCCGCCAGCAGCAGCCCGACCAAGACCATCACCACGCGCGGGACGGCGATCTGCCAACCGACCGCACTCCCCAGTGTGAACACTTGCACGATGCCCAAGAAAACGACCAGCAAGTTGAGGATCGCGGGCGAGGTCGGCAGCGTCTCCAACGTATGCCCGAAGAAGTGAAATCGGTAGCCGAACTGGCTAACTGTCCAGATCAGCGCCATCAGCACCGGAATTAAGAGCATTGCCAATGCCTTCGACTGATGCCCATCGACTTCGCCCGCAAAATTCCAATGCGACGGCACGATATCAGGAAGTTGCGGAGAAATCACCAAGCCAAAGACCAGCACCAGTGCAATCACAATCGGGGCGAACCATTTACGCTTCATCATGATCATTTCCTACTTCGAACAAGTCGAGCAGCGCTTGCATCACCTCTTGGATGACGGTGGCGTTGAGCGAGTAGACAATCGTCTGACCGCGCCGCTCGCTCTGCACCAGTTCGGCGTCGCGCAGCACCTTCAAATGATGCGAGATACTGGGCGCGCTGATGGCGAAATGCGCGCCGATCTCACTGGCGTTCAAGTCACCCCCATTGAGCAGTTGCAGAATTCGCCGTCGGGTGGGGTCGGCAAGCGCGGCGAGCGATTTCGTGAGTGGGAGTTCCATTTAGATAATGAGCTAACCTTCTAAATATCCAAGCCTTATTATAAATCGATTCAGGGCAGGATCAAGAGAAATCGGCGCGGGGTTGGTGCGGATTTACGTTTTTAGGAAACTGACGAGGATTCAGGCCGGTAGGGGCAGGTTTGAAACCTGCCCCTACGGGGACGCGCGTTTTGTGAGGTTACAGAATCGCGGCGTCCGGCTTGCGCATGACGCGCTTGCCTTCACCGTTCACACCGAACCACTGATCGCCATCGACCAATTTCTTGCCGCGCGAGTAGACCAGCACCGGCACGCCCGTGACTTCCGTGCCTTCAAACAAGTTGTAATCCGTGCGCATGTGATGCGTGCTAGCGCTGATCGTGCGCTTCTTTTGGGGATCCCAGACGGCAATGTCGGCGTCCGAACCGACGGCAATCGTGCCCTTCTGCGGGTACATGCCGAAAATCTTCGCCGGATTGGTGCAGTTGAGTTCGACGAAGCGCGACGGCGAAATCTTGCCGCTGTTGACGCCCGCGTTCCAGAGCATCACGAGGCGGTCTTCAATCGCGGGCAAACCATTCGGGATTTTGGCGAAATTCCCCTTGCCCAGTTCCTTACCGGGGCGGCGATAGGACGGGTCTTGCGCCTCGAAAGCTGCCCAATTGCCGCCGTTGTGTGCCTTCGACCACGCTTCCCACGGCCCATGACCGCCGTCAAACCAGAACGAGCAGTGATCGGTGCTGACGATCTGGAGCGAGTTATCGCGGATCGCCTGCCACAGCACCTGTTGATCGTGCTTGGTGCGAATCGGCGGCGAGCAGACGTACTTCGCGCCCTGAAAATTGGGCTGTGCCATATGTTCATCGACGGTCATGAAGAAGTATTGAATACAAGTTTCGCCCATCACCGGATAGCCCATCGCCCGACCGCGCCGGATGGCATCGACGGCGAGTTCGTTGGTGACGTGGACGACGTACAGACGGCAGCCCGTCAAGCCCGCCATGACGACGGCGCGGTTGGTCGCCTCGCCCTCAATCTCGCGCGGGCGCGACGAGGCGTGATAGACCGGATCGGTCTTGCCTGCCGCCAGTAATTCCGGCGTCAGCGTCGCTTCAACATCGCCATTCTCGGCGTGGACGAGGATGATCATGCCCAGTTCGGCGGCTTTCTGCATCGCCTTGAACAGCGTCGTGTCGTCAATCTGAAAGACGTTCTTGTACGCCATGAACAGCTTCAGGCTGGTGAAGCCTTCGGCGGGCAGCGTCGCGATCTCGTCCATCACTTCGGGGCGCAGATCGGTGACGCCGATGTGGTAGCTGTAGTCGATTTGCGCCAGCTTCGCCTTGTCGTTCCAGACGTTGATCGCGTCGTGCAGCGATCCGCCGCGCGACTGCATGGCGAAGTCGATTGCCATCGTCGTGCCGCCAAAGGCTGCCGCCTTGTGACCCGTGTCGAAGTCGTCGTTGCTGTACGTCCCGCCGAAAGCGAGGTCGAGATGCGTATGCACGTCGATGCCGCCGGGCAGCAAGTATTTGCCCGTGCAATCAACGACCTCGTGCCCACTGGGATCGAGGTCGAGTCCGATGAGGGTAACGATTTCGCCCTCAACCAGAACGTCCGCTTTGGACTGTTCGCCTGCCGTGATGACTGTGCCGTTTTTGAATAACGTTCCCATCGTATGCTCTCCTAAATTTATGCGCCGCTGGCGGTTTAAACCGCCAGCTACGAAAAGACTCAGCGACCCACTCAAGGGGTCGCCTTAAGGACTCGCCCAATGCCGTCCCTTTAGTGGACGGCGAATTATGCAGCCGCCGGTTTCAACCTGCGGCGGGGCTACGCCGACACCCTCTGCGCGAATTGGGGCAGCACGTGCTTGCCGTACTCCTCGACGATCCGCTCCTCGTCGCCGCACATCAGGTAAATGTTGAACTGCGTCACGCCAATCGATTCGAGTTCCTTGAGCTTGGCGACATGCTGATCGACTGTGCCGAGCACGCCGAAGCTGTCGATGATGTCCTCGTTAATGAAGCCGAGATGATCGGCGTCTTTGTCGGCGTGGTGATGGTAATCGTAGCCCTTGCGCCCTTCAATGTAATCCGTCAGGCGCTGCGGGACGTTCGCGCCGGTTTTGCCGTAGCGCTCCACCAAGTCCGCCACGTGGTTGCCGACCATCGCCGGAAACCAGCGCGTTTGCTCACGAGCTTTGCCCATGTCACCGACCCACACCGGCGCGGCGGACATAATCTTGAAGTCGGTCATATCGCGCCCTGAGGCTTGCCCCGCTTGGAGCGCTTGATCGCTGAACCACTTCACCAGCCAAGGATCGCCCAACTGGATGATCAAGCCGTCGCCCGCTGTCCCTGCCGCGCCGAGCGCTTTGGGTCCGTAGGCGGCGATCCAAACGGGCAGTTCGTAGCCTTCTGCCCACGGGAATTGCACCGGCGCGAGGTCTTTCTCGTACTGGA
>JBBSNT010000089.1:0-12720 GCA_038260485.1 Aggregatilineales bacterium
CAAACAGCGCCGCAGTCAGCCCGCTTACATCCCCTTGTGCCACCGCTTCGCCCATGGTCTTGACGACGACGCGGTCTTCAAGGACAAGTAGCACCGCTCTTATAACACCAGAATCATCGCGGCGAGCGGCGGCATCCTGACTGATGAAGTCGATTTCGTGCCCCTATTTCCGTAGAATATAAGTCCTGTTTTCGTTTATGAGCATGGTAAAGGAGTCTGATATGGCAAGCAGCAAGAAGCCCAAGGGATTCTCGGACGAGGAAAAAGCCGCGATGAAGGAGCGCGCCAAAGAGATGAAGGCGGAAGCACGCGCGCAGAAGGACAAAGCCGCCGGAGAAAACGACCTGCTTGCGAAGATCGCCGAGATGGAGGAACCGGATCGCGGCATGGCGACACGGCTCCATGAGATCATCAAAACCATCGCCCCCGACCTCTCGCCGAAAACGTGGTACGGGCAGCCCGCCTATGCCGACAAGGATGGCAAGGTCGTCTGCTTCTTCCAGCCCGCGCAGAAATTTAACACGCGCTATGCGACGCTCGGCTTCAGCGACAGCGCCAACCTCGACGACGGCGCGATCTGGGCGACCTCTTTTGCGCTCAAGGCGTTGACTGCTACCGAAGAGGCAAAGATCACCAAGCTTGTGAAAAAAGCGGTGAGCTAAGGACTGATCTCGCCACCAGTGCCATACAACCACTTCTGTATGCTACCGTTTCGCACCCAGACTTGGCAGCGAAATTGAGGCGAAATAACGCAATTTTCGAGAAAGGTCAGTAGCACAAATATGCTATTATAAATGGAGATGCCTATCATTTCAGGAGCACACCCATGACCCTTCGAGTGACGCACGCTACCTTGTATGTCAAAGATCAAAATGAAGCCCTCCGCTTCTATACCGAAAAATTGGGCTTCGAAGTTCGTCAGGACATGACAATGGGCGATTTCCGCTGGCTGACGGTTGGCTCAAAGGATCAGCCCGATTTCGAATTCATCCTCTTTGCGCTCAAGCCCGATGGTTTCTTCCTGAGCGAAGACGACGTGAAATCGCTCGGACAACTGCTCGAAAGTAGCAAACTGGGTGGACCGCTGATCAAGACCGACGACATTCACAAAGTCTACGAGCAGCTCAAGGCGAACGGCGTCGAATTCGTCCGCCCGCCCACCGATCAGCCCTACGCCATCGAAGCCATCTTCAAGGACAACAGCGGCAACACCTTCAGCCTGCATCAAGACAAGTAACCAGCGTTCGCGCCACAACGAAAGAATCGATAAAATGCCTGCTGACGAGCGGGCATTTTTGTTGCCTCCTGCCGCTCAAGAGGGGATCAACTATGACGGTTTCATTGTGGCAGGCAGATGGGTATCAGCCCGTCCGTGAAGTCGAGTTTCTGATCGTCGGCGCGGGCATTGTTGGCTGTGCTGCTGCCTATTTCGCCGGGCAGGCGGGGCGCGATGTCGTCATCACCGAAGCGCGTGATGTCGCGCTTGGCGCGAGCAGCCGCAACGCAGGCTTCATGATCACCGGGCTGGACACCTACTATCACCGCGCGCTGGAAGAATACGGACATGATCAAGTCCGCGAGCTGTGGGCGCTCTCGAAAAAGACCCACGATTATTGGCTCGGTTTTGCCGAACGCGGTGGCGTGCAGATCGACCGCTGCGGCTCGATGCTCTTAGCCGAAAGCCGAGCCGAAGCCGCCGAACTGGTCGAAGCCGCCAGATTGCTGTCCGCCGACGGCATCGACGTGATCTTCCACGACCACGACCCGCTGAAGCGCGGCTACTTCGCTGCCATCGAGCAGCCCGACGACTGCGCCGTTCAGCCATACCAACTGACCCAAGCTGTCCTGCGCGCCAGCGAAGCCGAACTCGTCGCCAACAACGAGGTCTACGCCATCGAGCAAACCGGCGACATCGTCACCGTCCGCACCCGTCAATCCACCTTCAAAGCGCAGCACGTCCTGCTCTGCACCAACGCCTATTCGCCGCGTCTGCATCCCTACTTCATCGGCAAGGTCATCCCGACGCGCGGACAGGTGCTTGTCACCGCGCCGCTGCCCCAACCCGTGCTCGACACCTGCGGCTACAGCGACTACGGTTTCATGTACTACCGCATGACCTTTGATAATCGCTTGCTGATCGGCGGCGGGCGCAAGCTGTTCAAGGAGCAGGAGCACGACACTACCGACGACCGCGTGACCGACGCGGTGCAGGGCTACCTCGAAGCCTATCTGCGCCAGCACTTCCCCGACGTGAGCGCCCCGGTCGAGCGGCGTTGGGCGGGGATCATGGGCTTCAGCGTTGACGGTCTGCCGCTGGTCGGCACGCTGCCGGGGATGGATCGGGTCGGCTGTGCGGTCGGCTTCACCGGGCACGGGCTGGCGTTCGGCGCGGGAGTCGCCGAGCGCGCCGTCGATCATTTGCTAACGGGGGCTGATCCCGGCGCAGTCAGCCTCGCGCGGCTGAATTGAGGACTTAACGATGGATGGCGACCTGACGTTTGATCCTGCGCTGCGCGAAATCGTCTCGCCGGAAATCCGGCACGGCGAAAAGCTGTTGTGGATCGGCAAGCCGACGCCGCTGCGCGTGGTGATTCAGCGGCATGTCGATGACCTGTTCAGCGCGGTGTTCGTCGTGTTTGTGATGGCGATCTCCTTTTCGGCGTTTTCTTCCTTCGGGGGACGGTCGTTTGGTACTTCCGGCTTTCTGTTCTGGCTGCTCCCGCTCATTTTCGCTGCGGTAGGGCTGTATGCAGTCGGGCGTCCGCTTTTCATGTTCTGGGAGGCGACGCGGACAGTCTACGCCGTGACCGACTACCGCGCGCTGATCCTCAAGCCGAAGTTCGGGGGGATGAGCGCTGCCTCGTACCCGAAGCTAGAACGAGTCGAGCGTACCAGTTTCGCTGACGGCAAAGGCGATCTCGTCTTCAGCAGTGAAGCCTATCGCGTCAGCGGGCGCTGGGGCTACCGAACGCGCTATCGCAAAATCGGCTTTTTCGGCATTCCCGACGTGCGCCGCGTCGAGGAACTGCTGCTCGAAAACATTCCGGGTTCGACTCGCATCGGCGCGGGTTAATCGCTATGATTCGCTTTCTGTAAAAGCAGGTGCAAAAGGACAGCAGGTATGGATTATCACTATGAGGAATGGAGCACCAATGCACCGCGCGGTCTGCTGCTGATCGGTGCGGGCGTTTCGGTCGTCGGGCAGGCGATTGTGCTCAAGGCGCAGCGCAAAGCGGGCTGGAAGTGGTTTCTGATGGGCGTCGTCGGCTTGATCGCGCTTAACTCAGGCGTCTCGATCTTTGGCGAAGCGGTCAAGCACCGCGCGCTCTACGAGAGCAAGCTCGACCTTTAACCGTTCGCCGCTGCATACACACATACGCTGTAGAAAAGCCGGGGTCATCCCGGCTTTTGCTTTCTAAATCAGGGCGAGTTCCAGAAGCACAATTTTTGTGAAATTCGTAAAATTCGATCTTAAATTAACTTTGTTATTATATAGAAGCGCTACAATGTTAGATTGTGAGATCTAATCAAGAATACCTAAGGAGATTGTTGTATGCGTAAGCTCGCTTTAATCATAACTGCGCTCGCTCTGCTCTGTTTGAGCGGTGCCGCGCTCGCCCAAGACACCCCAATGCAGACTTTCTGCGGCGATCTTTCCGCCGTAGACTGCCAGATTTTGACCCAAGCACAGACGGCGATGCCGTCGCTCGACTCCGCGACCTTCGATTTCAACGTCAACATGCTGTTGAGCAATCTGCCCGACATGCCCAAATCCGGCGCGATCACGATTGACGGCAGCGGCTCGTATTCTGGCGTCGCCGGCTTGCGCGACTCAGCGATGTCGATGTCATCGATGTCTATGATGTCGGCGGATTACGGCGCGCTCTTGCAGAATGTGCTCGACAGCTTTGACGGCAGCCTCACGCTGACCGTCACGATCCCGCAGGAATTGATGAACGAAGCCGATCCGAGTGCGCCGAACAGCCTCACGCTCGACCTGCGCCTGATCGATGGCGTCGGTTACATCAACTTCGACGCGCTTCAGCCGCTGCTCAACGATCCGTCGCTGACCGGTTGGGGCGGGCTTGATCTGGCGAACTTCCTGCGCGACGCGGTGGCGCAGAACCCTGACCTGCTCGATATGTCAGGGATGATGGAAATGTCGGGCATGAACGGCATGAACCCGATGGATTACGCGCATGAATTTCAAGACCCGGCGTTCATGGGTCAATTCGTGACCATTCAGCGCACCGACGACGGCACGGGCGATACCGCGACTTTTGTCTCGACGGTTGACCTCGCCGCGCTGATGTCCACGCAGGAATTTCAGGACATGATGACCCAGCAGATGCAGGCGCAGGATTCGACGTCTGGTATGGACACCAAGCAGATGATGTCCCTGATGCAGCAGATGTATCAGGGCATGTCGATCACGGTCACGCAGGTTATTGGGACGAGCGATTACTATACCCACAGCATCAGCGGCACGTTCGATTTCGACATGACCAGCATGATGGATGCGATGGGATCGATGAGCGGTGATATGGCTGCCACGCCGACAGCCATGATGACAGCAGCGCCGATGGTCAACGTGACCTTCTCGATCAACTACGACGATTTCAACAGCGCTCCGGCGCTCACCGTGCCGAAGAACGTCTCAATGCTGCCCTACCAGATGTTCCTCAGCGCGCTTGCGCCTCAGCCGACCATCGCCGCTCCGATGATGACAGTCGCTGCACCAACCGCCGAAATGATGACCATGGAACCAACGGCTGAAATGACGATGGAGTCAACGATGGAATCCACCGCCGAAATGACAATGGAACCAACTGCCGAAATGACGATGGAGCCGACCGCTGAAATGACGGTTGAGCCGCCGATTGTTGTGACGATGGAGCCGACGGCTGAAGTCACCGTTAGCCCGTAATTCCCGCGTTATGCAGCACGAACGCAAAGGCGACCCAAATGGGTCGCCTTTTTTATTGGACAGCCAACCACGCCCGTAAATTTACAATCGCTTAACCTCTCAGGGAGTGGGGGAAAGAGTAGACACAGGATTTGTATAAATCTGACCTCACCCCCGACCCTTCTCCCTAAGAAGAGGGGCGAAAAGCATCGTTATATTCCGCCGATGACCGCGCTGTTCCCCGCTGCCACCTCTCAAGTGCAGTTGTGTAACACCCTGCCAAGCTGAGCGTACAGTTATCGAGCGCGTCAGCGGGCATGTGTGGTCTGCTGAGCGCGCCCGACGCCGTGACCACGGCGTCGGGCGCGCTCAGCCTGATCACAGTCTATCCCAATCTAGGCGACGAAGATCGACTACGGAGGCGTCATCAACACGCAGGCGTTCGTCTATCCGCTTGTGGGTCTGAGTGAGGGGTTCGTCAACATCATAGACGGCTGATGAATCAATCTTTATAGAGGCGAGTCTAAGACTTACCCCTGATCAGGGTCGTGTGCTGAAGTTAGCGAGAGCGCGGCAGAAAATCGATCTTCGCGTCGCTCGTGACCGGATTACCCTGCTCGTCGTAGAGATCGACCTGACGCAGAGTCATGCGAAAAACTTCGGCAGGCTGCGCTTGCGGGGTACAACGTTCGCGCAGTTCGTAGAGCATGTGAGCGGCTGTGTGCGCCAGTATCAGGGGCAGCCACAGCGTGATCAAAACCCCTGTTCCGCGCATCGGGTCGCCAGCGTTGGCGAGCGTCAGCGCGACCAGAGCCACCGCGTACAGCGCGAGGTGGAGCACAAACAGCATTCGCAAGCGATAACCCCGCTCAACCCGTTTGACCAACATTGTCTGCAACAAGGCTTTATCCTTCCAGTAAAAGCAGTCTCTGGCGTTTAGCTAACGCCGATTGCGTTTCATGTCGTCGTCCGCTTCCAGTTCCTCAATCAGGCTCTCAATGAACTCACCATCCTGCGTCAGCCGAACACGGAGGGTGATGCGCGCGGTAGACGGTCGCCATACCGCCCGACCCCATCTGCTCGATTACAGTATATGGACCGAGTTGTTGTCCTAGGGGCGTAGCCATCAATGGCGCTCCGGTGTTGACAGATTGAATGTGCACCATTATAGCAAATCTTGACGTAGTTCGTCTGTTTCGTTCCACTCGATCAGATTGTCATCGTAACCCAGTTCGCCATCCTCATCCAGCGCGAGACGTTTGGGCTTCTCGTCGTAAATGGCTTGGCGCAAACGTTCGACCTCGCGGTCGATTTCGCCTTTGCGATTCTGCATCGCGCTGAGCATCATGGCGTGGAAGCCGACCAAGCCAATCCAGACAATGGCGATGAACACGCCGACGCCTTTGGGAATGGCATCGCCGAGTGCAGCAAAAGCGCCCAGATAAACGAACATACCAAGTACGTTCGCGCCCAGCAGGTATATCTGACGATTGCGTTTGTCGATGCGATTGCGTGCCAATGTGTAGAGTTCGTCGTCCACTTTAGCCCCCTTATAACGCCACTAGATTATCGACGCTCGATTTTGCTTTTATCTCGATCTGCTGCGAAGTCGAAATCGACTAATTCGCCATCATCGTTGAGTTCAAGGCGCGGGATCGCCGCGTCGCTATCGCGCTTGCGTTTCTCATAATAAGTGTCGTCGGCGTATTCATCGCGCGTGACGTAATAGCGGCGCTCGCGCTCAATCGCGCGGTTGACGAGATAATCGCGCAGTTCAACGTAGACCGTCCGCAGAAAATGCAGCCCAACGATCCCTAACCAAGCCAGCATGATGAGCGCTATTACGCCTGAGAATCCGCCAAAACTGCTATATGCCGAGACCTGCCACAGAACGATCATCGTAACCAGCCATAAGCCGCCATCAGCAACGAACAGCAAGCGGCGCTTCAGACGATCTTCGACCTGCTTACGAATTTCGGCGTCGCTGCGCATATTCGTCTTCATTCTCTCCGTCTAGCGTTTCGAGCAGTTCGCCATCATCCGTCAGTTCGAGCCGAGTTTGGCGCTTCGGTTTTTCGTAGATCGAGTCGGCTTGTGCTAGGGTGCGCAGTTTGGCAACTTCGTTCTCGATGCTGCCCGCGCGTGACTCAGCTAGCCCCGCCATAATCGTGTGCAGCGTGAAGATACCGCCCCAGCCAATAAAAATGGCGGCACCAGGGTCAGCGTAGGGCGTACTACCGAGCAGAATCAACGCGGCAAGCGAGATGATCGGCACCGCAAGGTTGACACTCCAGATTGTCCAGCGGCGGTTGCGCTGATCGATACGCCGTCGGGCAGTTTCATAGAGGGCTTGCTCAGACACATCCGCCTCCGCTCTGTCTTTTCCGCAAAAAAGAAAGACCTTATTTCAACGAGCTGCCGAAGATAAGGTCGCTCTAGTTCGTTATACGCAAATCGTCGCGGCGGCGTTGCAAATAGAAAGCGAGCATGACTGCCCGATCAATAAACCTGCCCTACACGTAAAACGGATCGTCGCTGTCGTCTCCGCGCGGCTGATCTTCGACGACTTCCAGCAGTTCGCCATCGTCGCTGCGGACGTAACGTCCGCTCCGCTTCGGTTTTTCAGCATCGCGTTTTGGTTTTTCAAAGTCGTCCCCGTAGCCACTTCCCGAGTTGCGACGCGACATTTTAGACATGAACACCAGCGGGATCAGCAAGAATATCCACCACCAGCCCATGAAGGCACGCCCAGACATCATCGCCACGCCAATCGCGATCAATACGACCATCCACAGCGCGCTTTTGTTCCGGCGCGTCGAACACATATGCCAGCCCATACGCCACTCCTATCATGTTTTTGTTTGTGTGTCTCTAGAAACTTTACGCACTTTACGCGGCAAAAGTCGCACTTGGCGAGTGGGATTTACGTTTTACATAATTACGGGGAGGCAGTGGAAGTCGCACAGGGGCAGAGCGCACTCCACCCCTGTCAAAGTCGGTTTTAGTACGAGCGGTTGTTGTTGCTAGAGCCGCCACCGGGCAGGCTGTTGAGGAATTCCTCATTGGTTTCGTACTGGCGGAACTGGTTGAGCAGCTGTTCCGTCGCGCCTACAGGACCGATGTCGGAATCTTCCGAGAGATGACTCCACATGCGGCGCAGCGTATAAACGCGCTGGAGCACGTCAGGACCCAGCAGCAGTTCTTCACGGCGCGTCGAGGATTGCTCGATGTCGAACGCCGGGAACAGGCGGCGCTCCTGCATTTTACGGCTCAGGTGCAGTTCCATATTACCCGTGCCCTTGAATTCTTCGTAAATACCGTCATCCATCTTGCTGCCGGTATTGACAAGGCAGGTCGCGATAATCGTCAGGCTGCCGCCTTCTTCGATGTTACGCGCCGCGCCGTAAAAGCGCTTGGGCGGGTGAATCGCAGACGGATCAAGACCGCCGGTCAGCGTGCGACCACTCGGCGGGACGACGAGGTTGTAAGCGCGCGTCAAACGGGTGATGCTGTCGAGCAGCACGACCACGTGACGCTTGATTTCAACCAGCCGCTTGGCACGGTTGAGCGCCATTTCCGCGACGCGAACGTGATGCTGCACCGGATCGTCGAAGGTCGAGGCGATTACTTCGGCATCAACCGAGCGATCCATATCGGTGACTTCTTCAGGACGCTCGCCAATCAGGGCGATCATCAGGTGAACGTCGGGGTAATTCTCGCTGATAGCGTTCGCGATGTCCTTGAGGACGCTGGTTTTACCGGCTTTTGCGGGCGAGACGATCAAACCACGCTGTCCACGCCCAATTGGGGCGATCAAGTTCAGCAGTCGGGTTGAAAGCACGCGCGGGTTAGTTTCGAGATTAAAGCGTTCAAGCGGGAAAATCGGGGTCAGGTCTTCAAAGTTCGGGCGGTTCTTCGCTTCTTCGGGGTTCAAACCGTTGACCGATTCGACGCGAAGCAGCCCGTAGTATTTCTCCGAATCTTTGGGCGCTCGCACCTGCCCGACGACCATGTCGCCTGTTCGCAGGTTGAAGCGCTTGATCTGCGTCTGGCTGACGTAGATGTCTTCAGGACCGGGCAAATACTTTTCGGCACGCAGGAAGCCAATGCCGTCATCGACGATTTCGAGGACGCCGCCGCGCAGCTTATAGCCCTGCTTTTCGGCGTTGTCGCGCAGCAGCGCGAGCATCAAGTCCTGCTTCTTCATCCGGCTGTAGCCGCTCACGGCAGCGTCACGGGCAATCTGTCGTAATTCGTCTAAGGTCTTGGGTTCGAGATAAGCAATATCCAACGTTAGTCTCCTAAATGTGGCGAGGAATGGGGAGTGCGAGGCGCAGTGCAACACGGCAGTGCTGATCCTCACTCTGGGTTATGTTCATGGTGCGTTCGTTTACTGTTTTCATGATTTCTGTGGGTAGACGGCGCAACGCGCCGAATTCAATATTCGAGGTGGTGTTAGTTTCTCCTGAATTATAAATGAGACGCCTGTTTGACGTTCTAGAACACGGATTGCATGTCATGCCAACGATCCAAATTGGGCACGTTGACGGGAAGTGTTCAGATTCAGGTGTAGGTTATTGAGAAGAAGGCGTGGTAATCCAACTCGTAAAACATAATAACATATAACTTTTCGCCGGTCAACTTTTCGCCTAAAGCATCTTCCCTGACCACCAGCGGCAGGGGCAACCGATCTTCCGCGAGATCGTCTGCGCGCGGGATATGTGGCTGCACGGTGAAGCAACGCCCTGCGCGCACGCTATTGAGGCGGAAATCGGGTATCATTGGGCTTTCATGAACGGCAGTGAACATAAGGATCGATGCGGTGAGCGACCGGAAAGCTCAGTTATTGAAGGAACTTGACGAGGCGCGTGACACTCTCAACGCCGCGCTCGACGGGATTGATGCCGACACCTTGATCTACCCCGGCTGGAAAAAGCGTGAATTCATCGCCCACGTCGCGGGCTGGGAGGCGATGTGCTATGAGGCATTTCGAGATCATCTGGCAGGACTGCCGCGCCGCAGCTATCCATATTCGACCACCGACGAGGCGAATCGCTACTTTGTCGGCATCCGCCAAAGTTTTCCGCTGCAGGACGTCATGGTGGAATACGAAATCAATCGATTTGTGGTCAGGCAGTTCCTGACCGACATGCCGGAAGCTGAGTACGACCAACCGGTGATGTTTCTCTGGTATCAGGAGACTTGGTATCAGGAGACTGCCGAGCAGTTCATCCGGGGTGCCATTGACCACGAGCGCAGCCACGCCGTTGATATTCTCGCGCTTCAGACAGCCGATTAGTGCCCTGCCCCTACAACCCGTCACGCCTAGCCCCCTGACATGTCGAGCGGAATCTCCCCGCGCAAAAGCAAGTTGAGGAGCAGCAGAAAAAGCACAAAGCTCCATTGGTTAATCCGCCACAGAAGCGGCACAGGATTCACGCTGAAACAGCATTTCTGTGCAACCTGCCCAACGCCGTCTCATATAGCACATTCAATTGTCCGGCGGTAAAATGATCCCTTGTATTGTCTGTCACAAAAGGGGTTTGCATGAGAACTGAAAAACATAAGTACCTTGTTATTCCCGGACCTGTCGAGGTGCGCCCTGAAATTCTGGACGCGCAAGCCGAATGGATGATTGGACACCGTTCGACAGCCTTTGCCGATCTTTACGCCCGCTTGCAGGGAAAACTACGCCGGGCTTACATGACGGAAAGCCCCGTTATCGTAATGGGATCATCCGGCACAGGCTTATGGGAAGGTGCGTCGCGCAACTGTATCCGCGATGGTAAGAAGGCGCTCCATCTGGTCGGCGGCGCGTTTAGCGAGCGCTGGGCAGAAATCAGCCAATTGAACGGCAAAGAAGTTGACGTTATCGAAGTCGAATGGGGCGCAGCACACACGCCTGAAATGGTCGCTGAAGCGCTCAAGAAAGAGAGCTACGACGCGGTGTGCGTTGTGCACAATGAAACCAGCACCGGCGTCACCAACCCGATCCGCGACATCGCCGCCGTCGTCCGCCCCTACGAAGATACGCTGATTCTGGTCGATACCGTCAGCGGTTTCCTCGGTGCAGAATTCCGCACTGATGAATGGGGGGTTGATTTCGCGCTCGCCTCGTCGCAGAAGGCGTTCGGGCTACCGCCCGGTATCGCCTTTGCCGCATGCAGCAACCGCGTTCTCGAACGCGCTAAAGAAGTCAAGAATCGCGGCTACTACTTCGATTTCATCGAAATCGATAAGAGCGCGCAGAAGAATAATACACCGTCCACCCCGCCGATTGCGCTGATGTACGCCGCCGACGTGCAGTTGGACGCCATCCTCGCCGAAGGGCTGGAGAATCGCTGGGCGCGGCACATGCAGATGCGTGACATGACGCATACGTGGTCGCATGATCGCGGACTCGGCTTGTTCGCTCAAGAAGGCTACCGTTCACCGACCGTGACCGCCGTCGCCAATACCAAGGGTTTCGACATCAACGAGATGGCGAAGTTCATGAGCGGCAAAGGCTTTTCGATGGACAAGGGCTACGGCAAGATCAAGGGCAAGACCTTCCGCATCGCGCACATGGGCGACATGCAGCCCTCGATTCTCGAAGAAATCCTATCCGGATTAGATGAATATCTCGAAACGCTGTAGCGGTTCGCTCGCAGCAGTCAGCTTTTAGCGAGACAATATCCGTAGGGGCGGGTTTGACACCCGCCCAAACACCGATTTTTCATGGGTGGTTTACGCGAATTGCTCACTGCTAGGGGTTAGCCGCTCCTTATGAAGGAGTCCCTATGACCTATCACGTACTCGTACCAGACAACGTTCACCCGTCCGCGCTCGACGTGCTCAATAACGCCGAAGGGCTGCAAATCACCGCGCCGGGGCAGATGTCCCGTGACGAACTGCTCGCCGCCCTGCCGGAAGCCGATGCGCTGATTATCCGCAGCGCCAGCAAAATCGACGCGGAAGCACTCGCAGTCGCCACCAAACTCAAGCTGATCGCCCGTGCAGGCGTCGGCGTCGATAACGTCGATCTGACCGTCGCCACCGAGCACGGCATTATCGTCATGAACACGCCCGACGGCAACACGGTTTCGACCGCCGAAATGACCTTCGGCTTGATGCTGGCGCTGGCGCGGCAGATTCCGCAGGCGCACGCCACCATGACCGCTGGCAAGTGGGATCGCAAGAAGTTTATGGGCGTCGAACTGCGCGGCAAGACGCTCGGTGTCGTTGGCTTCGGGCGCATCGGGCGGGCAGTCGCCAAGCGCGCGCTCGCCTTCGAGATGACCGTAATTGCCTTCGACCCCTACATCCCCGCAGACCTTGCTGCCGATCTCGGCGTCGAACTGGTTGACCTCGATACGCTCTACAAGCGTTCCGACTTCATCACCCTGCACGCCGTGCTGACCGACGAAACGCGCGATATGGTCAACGCCGAAACGCTCGCCAAGATGAAAGACGGCGTGCGCATCGTCGATGCGGCGCGCGGCGCGCTGATCAACGAAGCTGATCTTGCCGAAGCGCTCAAGAGCGGCAAAGTCGCAGGCGCGGCGCTCGACGTCTACCCGACCGAACCGCCCCCGACCGACGACCCGCTGATCGGGCTGCCGAACGTCGTTCATACGCCGCACCTCGCTGCCAGCACCGAAGACGCACAGGTGACGGTCGCCGTCGATGCCGCCAAGCTGATCGTCGATGCGCTCCTGAACGGCAAGTACGCCAACGTCGTCAACCCCGACGTGCTGGCGTAAGGTATCTGATCCCCTACATATCGACGACTTTCAACTGGGGCACGCTCACCTTTTTGCTGGCTTCGTGTCCCA
>JBBSNT010000090.1:0-12626 GCA_038260485.1 Aggregatilineales bacterium
AAAGCCATCGTGTAGCTGCCGCGCCCGCCCGTCATCGAGCGCAGTTCGTTGCCGTAGCGCATCATCTCCGACTGGGGCACGGTCGCCGTGACGATGCTGCGTGGACCGTCGGTATCCATGCCCTGCACACGGGCGCGGCGGGTGTTCAAGTCGCCCATGATGTCGCCCATCATGCTCTCCGGCACGGTGATCTTGACGTCCATGATCGGCTCGAACAAGGCGGGCTGCGCTTCCGCGAACGCCTCGCGGAAGGCTTCGCGCCCCGCCGTCTGGAAGGCGATGTCCTTCGAATCGACCGGATGCTCTTTGCCGTCAAAGACGACCGCTTTGACGTCCACAATCGGGAAACCCGCGATCACGCCATGCTCTAAAATCGAGTGGATGCCCTTCTCAATCGAGGGAATGAACGATGCCGAAATCGCGCCACCGACGATCTTCTTCTCGAACTCGAAGCCGTTGCCGGGATTCGGCTCGACCCGCAGCGAGACTTCGGCGAACTGCCCCGCGCCGCCGGTCTGCTTCTTGTGGCGGTAAGTCGCTGATCCGGTGTTCATGACCGTCTCACGGTAAGGCACGCGCGGCGTCTCAGTTTCGATGCCGACGCCGAGCTTCTCGGCGCGCGCCAGCGTCACGGCGATGTGAATTTCGCCCATGCCTTCGAGGATCGTCTGCTTGACATTCGGGTCTTGCCGCCAGCGCAGCGTCGGGTCGGCTTCGCACAGGCTGGTCAGGATTTGCCCCATCTTCGCGCTGTCGGCTTGGGTGCGCGGCATCAACGCCACCTGATAGAGCGGCGCGGGGACGTCAGGGCGCGACACCTGAATCGGGTTGTCTTTGCTGCTGAAGCTGTCGCCCGTTTTGGTCTGCGACAGCTTAGCGACGACGCCAATGTCACCGGCGTGCAGCATGTCGGTCGGGATTTGATCCTTGCCGCGCATCAGCATCAGCGAGTTGAAGCGCTCCTCGACGCCCTGCGTGGCATTATAGGCGCGCGTCTCGTTGGTGACGCTGCCGGAGAAGATGCGGAAGTAGTTGAGCGTGCCGACGAAGCGGTCATTGCTGGTCTTAAAGACGTAGGCTGCCAGCGACCCGTCGTCCTTCTGCGGCGCGTTCCTGAAGGCGTGTTCGCCGTCCGGCTTGACAATCTGCACACGCCGATCCGACGGCGGGCTAACGTAGACGATCAGCGCTTCGAGCAGCGGGATCGTGCCGATGTTCTTGGTCCCCGACGTAACGAACACGGGCACGGTCTTCAGGTAAGCATCACGGGCGGCTTTACGCATCCCGTCGCGAATTTCGTCGCGCGTCAGGTCGCTTTCCGCGAAATACTTCTCGATCAGCTTGTCGTCGGCTTCGGCGGCGGCTTCGACCAGCACGGTATGCGCCGCTTCCGCCTCGGCTTGTATCTCGTCGGGCAAATCAGAACGATCCGCGCCCGCATCATAATAGGCTTTCATGGTCAGCAGGTTAACGACGCCCTTGAAATCGGCTTGCTCACCGATGGGGATCATGACGGGAATAAATTTATATTCAGGGAAGTGGTCACGCAGCGATTGCAGCGTGTTCTCGAAATTGGCGTTGTCCCGATCCATCTTATTAATGGTGACAATGATCGGCTGCTGGTATACCTGCGCGTACTGCCATGCGATTTCCGTACCAACTTCGACGCCGGCGACGGCATCGACGACCACCAGTACGGAGTCGGCAACACGGATGGCATTCTTGACCTCACCCTGAAAATCCGTGTAGCCGGGGGCGTCGAGCACATTGATCTTGTAATCGTTGAATTCGACCGGGACGAGCGACGTCGAGAGCGACAAGCCGCGCTCTTTTGCCTCATCTTCCCAATCAGAGACCGTATTCTTCTCTTCGATTTTGCCTAAGCGGGTGATTGCCCCGGTGTTGTATAACAACGCTTCCACCAGCGAAGTCTTGCCGGAGCTTTGATGCCCAACAAAAGCAACATTCCTTAGTTTATCGGTCGCATACGCTTTCATGTTCAACGACTCCTCAAAAGAAAGACCAATATTTGCTACCCGTCACCTTGCATCTTATTTTCCCTCGAATTTTAAGGCTGTGCTAAGGGATTGTCAAAGAATGATCCCAGGATGAATGTCACAAAAATTCACAATAATTGAGGAAAAAACTCATTGACTCAGCTTTCTACATCGTGCTAGCATAAGATCATCTTTGAGGAAAGGAGGAACAACACCCCATGATGTATCAACCGCGTGAAGAAGGTCAGGGTTTGGTCGAATACGCCCTTATCCTTGTGCTTGTCGCCGTCGTCGTCATCGTCATTTTGGCGCTGCTCGGACCCGCTATCGGCAACATTTTCTCGAACGTCATCAACACGCTCTAATCATCCATTTCTTATAGCACTATGTCATCTTCAAAAACCCTACTTAACCGTGGGGTTTTTGCATTTCTGGATTTGTAAGGTTTTTCTAACTGCTCGTTGACAAACCCCTGCTTATTCCCTATAATCTCATCCGATCTTAAGGAAAGGGGAAGCGTTAGCTGCGCGGTGCGCTCGCTGGCGCAATTTTTGTCCGTTGGTGTCCATTTATAATCGCAGCCACAGCATGACTCGGTAACTCAACCTAGTAGTTTGAGTGATCCGAGTTTTATTTTGCCCATTCCTGAAAGACTAAAAGTCCAATTTTCGGTAATTCCCTTGGGGGGCTAGATGCAGCTAGAAGACACCTTGATGTCTGAAGATAGTTTTATGGATTTCGCAGCGCTTTTGGAGGCTTCTTTCGCGGAAGAAGTGCCAGAACGCGGCGACATCGTCACCGGAACCGTCGTTGCTATTGATGGGCAGGGATTGATCGTCGGCATCGAGGGGTTGAAGCGTGACGGCATTGTCCAGCGCAAAGACCTCGAACGGATGAACGCAGATATCGAGAACTACAGCGTCGGGGACGAAATCGACGTGATGCTCGTCCGCATGGAAGACGACGACGGCAACTTGCTGCTTTCGGTTGCGCAAGCACAGCAAGTCGAAGACTGGAAGAAAGCCGAAGAACTGCTCGCCAATGACGACGTGTGGGACGGCTCGGTGACTGACGCCAATCGCGGCGGCTTGATCGTCCAGTTCGGCAATCTGCGCGGCTTCGTGCCTGCTAGCCACGTCCTCGACCTGCCGCGCGGCTTGAACGAAGACGAGCGCAAGATGCGGATGCAGCGCTTGATCGGCGAGCCGATTACGCTCAAGGTGATCGAGGTCAACCGCAAGCGCCGCCGTTTGGTCTTCAGCCAGCGCGACGCGCAGCGTGACAGCCGAGACGCCCGTAAGGAAGTCCTGCTCGACCAACTGCAAGAAGGCGAAACCCGCAAGGGCGTGGTCAGCGGTCTGCGTGACTTCGGCGCGTTCGTCGATCTCGGCGGCGCTGATGGTCTGATCCATATCTCAGAACTGGCGTGGCATCGCGTGAATCACCCCCGTGAAGTCTTGAAGGTTGGCGACGAAGTGCAGGTCTACATTCTGCGGCTCGACGCCGAAGGCAAGCGCATCGGCTTAAGCCTCAAGCGCCTGCAAGAGAACCCATGGGCGCGCGTGGACGAGGTCTATCACGTTGGTCAGTTGGTCGAAGGCGTTGTCTCGCGCGTGGCGCAGTTCGGCGCGTTCGTCAGCCTTGACCCCGGCATCGAAGCGCTGCTGCACACCAGCCAAATCTCTGACCCGCAGCCCGAAGACCCGTCGTTGGTCGTCCATGAAGGACAGCACCTGCTGATGCGTGTCATCAGCATCGAGGCGGACAAGCAGCGTTTGGGCTTAAGCCTCAAGGAAGTGCCTGAAGACGAAAAGAACCGCTGGCTTGAAGTTCAAGCTGCTGCTGCCGCCGAAGCACAAGCCGCGAGAGCCGCGCAAGCGGCGGCTGAAGCTGCTGAAGCTGAAGCACAAGCCGAACTCGATGCACAAGACGATGAGTTCGAAGACGATGCGCCAACAGCACAAGCCGACGCTGAAGCCGACGCTCAAACCGACGCTCAAACCGAAGCCCAAGCCGACGCTCAAACCGAAGCCCAAGCCGACCGTAGCGCTGAGGCGACAGATTCGGTACAATTGGAAACACAAGCGGAATAACAAAATCAGTATCGGGTACTGAGTAACGAGGACTGAGTCAAAAACGAGACTTTTTGCGAAAACGCGCATTGAGTAAGTTTTTTACTTGATACTCCGTGCTCAGTATTCGGCACTAAACCGGGAAGGAGGTGAATAGCGAATATATGGCACATGTAACTTTAAAACCCAATGAGTCACAAGAGTCGCTGCTGCGACGCTTCCGCAAGCGCGTGACGAATAGTGGTGTGCTCAGCACCGTCCGCCGTAAACGCTGGCATATCTCCAAGAGCGAGCTGCGCCGCATCGAGAAGAAGAAAGCGATCCGGCGTTCCCGTCGTCGTCAGCGTAAGGCGATGACTCGCTAACGAGCGTCAGGTGCTCCAACAAAGAGCGCAATCGAAAACCGCTGCCCTAACCCGGCAGCGGCATTATCTGTTTAAACTACTCAAAGGCAAGGTATGCCAAAAAAAGAAGATAAGATCGAAGTAGAAGGTGTGGTGGTCGAGGCACTACCCAATACTCAATTTCAGGTAGAGCTTGAAAATGGACATCGCATCCTCGCTTATCTTTCCGGCAAGATGCGCAAATACTACATTCGCATCCTGCTTGGGGACCGTGTACGTGTGGAGATGAGTATGTATGATCCATCTCGGGGACGCATTACCTATCGTTATCGTGAGGGTCAGCGCAGCGAAGACGTCGAATAACGCCGAGCTGATTGCTTCAGGTTAAATAAGCTCGCGCGCTATGGCGAGCTTTTTTGTTGTGAAGTTAGGTTTTGCGTAGGAACACCGTTTGCGCCAATTCACACTTTTACTGCTCGTCCTCTGGCTCAGCCGCATCCCCGCGCTAGAGACGCTGCCACTGCACAACGACGAAGGACTGCACCTGACCCGCGCGGTCGAAGTCTGGAATCTGCACCCCTTCTGGGAAATCAGCGACGGCAAAATTATCAACCATTGGGCAATCGCCCTGTTCTATCCCCAACATGATCCCGTTTTCGTAGGACGCATTGCGACGATCTTCGTCAGCATAATCGGCTTTGCGGCGGGCTACGCGCTGATTCGCCGCCTGTTCGGGAATTGGGCAGCGCTGTTCGCGGGACTGCTGTGGATTACGTCGCCTTACCTGTTCTTCTTCGAACGACTGGCACTGAGCGACGCTGAGGCGGGCGCGCTGGTCGTGCTCGCGCTGTGGGCAAGCTGGCGGCTTGCCGAAGGTGGGACAATCCGTGCTGCCCTGTTGACAGGGCTGACGCTGGCGCTGGCGACGCTGTTCAAATTCACCGCCGCCCCGTTCGCGCTCAGCATCGCGCTGATCATCTTGCTGCGTGCGCGCTATCCGATCACGCGCCGTCTGCGCTTGCTGGTGATCACAGCGATCACGGTCGCAGCCTGCTTTGCGATCCCAATTGGGTATCTCCTGCTGCGCGGCGGCGATCTGTTCTCGATTGCGCTCGGCTGGATCGGCGGCGGTTCAGGCGGCGCGAACGAAGGTATCCGCGCCAACCTCGCCATGCTTGGGTCGGTGCTGCTCGGCTTCAGCGTGCCTATTTGGAGCATTGCGCTGGTCGTGGGGCTGCTACTGCTGTTGATCCTGCGCCCGCGCAAAGGCGGCATTCTGCTGCTGGCGGTCGGGCTGCCGCTGGCGATGATCATCGTCGTGGGGCGCGAAGTCCTGCCCCGTCATTACGTGGTCGTTCTGCCCGCCCTGCTGCTGCTCGGCGGCGCAGGCATCGGCGCAGCGCTGGATCGCTGGCACATGTCACAGGCACAGGGACGGGGCGCGCTGGCGTTCATCTGCGCGGCGCTAGCGGTCGGCTTTGTGCCCTTCGCGCTCCACGCCTACAGCGCCCCCGATCAACTGCGCGTGCCAGCCGCTATCTGGACACAATATTTCAGCCAGCACAGCAGCGGCTATGGCTTGCGCGAAGCAGTCAAAGCTTTCCCACAGACGATCAGCGAGCGCAGCACGCCGTTGATCGCCAGCATGACGGGCGATAGCTGCCGCCGCGCCAATTTCTATGCGGTTGATGGCTTGGCGATGCTGTGTGTCGATGCGCCCGGACTGCCGCAAATCGAGCAAGCGCTGGCGGATCAGGCGGAGGCTTACGTGCTGGTCGAGGACGTGACGGGCGCGCACTTCCCGCAGGATGCCGACGCCCTGAACGCAGACGCCACGCAGATCGCCGCCTATCCGCGTCCCGGCGCGGACGGTCAGCCGGTGACGCTCTGGCGGCTCACGCGACGGTGAGTGTTGGGCGAAATCCGTAGGGGCATCATATATTACGCTCCTACTAACGAACGCGCGCTATTTTAGGCGCTATTTCTCGCCCCAGTGAACCGCCATAGTCCTGAACATGAAGGTTTTGTAGTGCACGTTCTTGAAGCCCGCTTCACGCATCAGCGCGGCGAGTTCGTCCGGCGTCTTGAACTTCTGGGTCGATTCCGGCAGATAGTTATAGGCGTCGGCGTTGCCGCTAATCAGCCGACCGAGCAGCGGAATGATATAGCGCAAGTGAATGAGGATGAACGGGCGCAGCAGATTATCCGGCGGCGGCGAGGTGTCGAGCACGACGATGCGCCCGCCTGCTTTAAGGACACGGCGCTGTTCTTCGAGCGCGCGCGGGATGTCGATCACGTTGCGCATCAGATAGCCAGACGTGACCGCCTCGAAGCTGGCGTCGGGAAAGGGCAGATTGAGCGCGTCGGACTGATTCCACAGCACTTGATCGCCGTGCGCCAAATGCTGCCCGACCAGCATCATGCCGAGCGAGAAATCGCCGCCGAACGCCTGCACGCCAGAGACTTGATGCAGCGCTTCAAAAGCGATGTCCCCTGTACCGGTCGCAAGGTCGAGCAGCTTATCACCCGCCTCTAGCTTCGCCTGCTGGACGACGTAACGTCGCCAGCGTAAATCCTGCCCGAACGTCATCAGGCGGTTCATGAGGTTGTAACGTCCGGCGATGCGGTCGAACATATGCTGGACGTATGCCGCCCGTTCTTTACCTTGCAATGCTGCCATATGTTTAGTCGCTATCGTTCTTCGATGCCAAACGCCCGTACATCCGCGCTTTCCATTCGCTCGATAAAACCGCCGTCTCCGAAAGCTCGACGTCCTCAGCCGCGAAAATACGGTCGATGGCATCTTTATGATCGTAATAATATTCCAAACACGCCATGACTTCCGCACGGCTCAGATCGTACTGTTCCATGACATCTTCAATGTCTGCGCCTGTGCCATCAAAGAGACGGCTGACGATCATTTTGACTTTCACGCTGCGTCCAACAATTCGCGCTTGCCCATCCCGAATTTCGATGTGATTCACCACCGGGAAATCGACCTTATTCATTTCTTCACCTGTCGATCTCAATCAAGGTATTGAAAACGTCATCCTGTAGGTTTGCCGCGCCTAAACGCACAAGTTCGGCATATTCGGATAATTCGCGCACGAGCTTGCCAACATTTCCTTGAAAACGGCGATTGAAGATGATGATCCCCGCGTGCGATAATCCCTGCCCTCTCCATAAGCTGTGTAAATCACGGAAATCAGCATCATACGAGACGAGCGTATACTCGTGCGCCGTCGCATATTCGAGATGTTCCGTATCATCAGCTTCCGCCAAATCAACTTCTTCGCAGCGTACGACATCGATACCACGCAGACGTAATTGTGTGGCAGCGGACTTAGGAATATGGGTGTCGAAGTAATATCTCATTGTACCATGCACCCGTTCAGATTCAGCGTTAGCCGTCGATGAAAACAAAAAGGGCGAACGGCGACTTTGGTCGCTGGGTTCGCCCTCGATTTGCAGCGCTATAGATTTTTACGCGGCGGTTTCGTTCGCGGCATTGCGCGCGCGCAGATCACGACTGTAGCGCAGGAACTCACCGAGCAGCACGACTGGCGACGTCAAGCCGATCACCAACAGCCAGTCGATTAGCGAGAGCGGCGTCGTGCGGAAGATGTCGCCGCCGAACTGGATAATCAGCACTGTGCCGATGAAGATCGCGGCGGCAATGGAGACGAACTGCTTGTTCTCGCCCATCCCCTTGAACGCCGACATATCCAAGCCCAGAATACGCGCGTTGAACAAGTTCCAGAACTGGAGCATGATAAACGTCGCGTAGAACAGCGAAAGCTCGTAATTCGTCACCTGTCCGTCGCTCTGGATGATGAGCAGGAAGGCGACCAGAATAGCGATGAAAACCAGCCCGAAGCTGAGGATACGCCGCGTCATCTCTGGCGAGATGATGAAGTCGGACGACTTGCGCGGCTTGCGTTTCATCACGTCCCAACGAGCGGGTTCGGTCGCCAGCGCCAGCGACGCGAACGTGTCCATGATCAGGTTGACCCACAACATCTGAATGACCGTCAGCGGGAACTCGACACCGATGAACGGTCCAAGCAGCGCAATTCCCAGCGCGGCGACGTTGATCGTCAGTTGGAACAGGATGAAGCGCTGAATGTTCTGGTAGAGCGACCGCCCCCACATCACGGCGTTGACGATGCTGCGGAACGAGTCGTCGAGCAGCACAATGTCGCTCGCTTCTTTGGCAATGTCCGTGCCCGACCCCATCGCCAAGCCAACGTTGGCGTAGTTGAGCGCGGGCGCGTCATTGGTGCCATCACCCGTCACGGCGACGACTTCACCAAGCGCTTGCAGAGAGGTCACGAGCCGGGTTTTGTCCATCGGGCGGGCGCGAGACAGCACCTTGAGATTGCGCACAGCAGCATTGAGTGCCTCGCCTTCGAGCACGGCAAATTCGTGACCGCCCATGTGCGCATTGGGGATTTCGTCGTCCTGTAAATCCCACAAACCGATCTGCCGCGCGATCTCTTTGGCGGTTTCGGCGTTGTCGCCCGTGACGATCTTGACGGCGATTCCAGCATCACGGCAGGCTTGCACCGCCGTTGGCACTTCCGGTCGAATCGGATCAGCGATAGCCACGTAGCCAAGCCAGATCATGTCCTCCGCGAGTTCTTCAACCGTCAGCGTGTTCTCGTCGGCAACCGGTTTATAAGAGAACGCCAGCGTGCGCATCCCGCGCCGTTGATAACCGTGCAGACGATCCTCGATTTCGACGCGCCGTTCGTCATCGAGCGGCTCGACGCCTGTCCCCGTGAGAATGGACGTGGATTGGTCGATGATGATCTCCGGCGCGCCCTTGACGTAGACGACAGGTGCTTCGGTCACATGGGAGCGACCGAGCGTCCCCATGTACTTGCGCTCTGCCGAGAAGGTCAACTGCACGTCCACCTTGAAGCCCGTGCGATGACGGGCGTAGTCAATCCCGCGATCTTGCAACCAGAGCAGCAGCGCACCTTCAGTGCTGTCGCCAAGCGGGCGAATCGGTTCGCCGGGGATGCGGCTGAGGTTGGCAGTTGTGTTCGCGCTGATCGCCTCGGCGATCATCCGTTCGATTTTGGTATCGAGTTCGTGCGTCAGCGGGCGATTGCCTAAGGCAGCGAACTGTACCTCACGCACACGCATCTGGTTGAGCGTGAGCGTACCGGTTTTATCCGAGCAAATCACCGTCGCAGCGCCGACCGTCTCGGTCGCGTGCATCCGGCGGACAAGATTATTGGTGGCAGTCATGCGGCGCATACTGTAGGCGAGGCTGAGCGTCACGCTCATGGGCAAGCCTTCAGGCACAGCGACGACGATGATGGTCACCGCGATCATGAAGAAGCGTAGGAAGTCGGCGGCGACCTCACCGGGCAGCCATTCGCTCGGCGTCCCGGCGATCAAGCCGAACACCGACCCAATCAGCGCGGCGACGACGAAAAAGCCGACACCGACAGCAAAGGGCAGCAGCCAACCGCGCAAACTATTGTCTTCCAACCACGCGGGCATTCGCGCGTCACGTCCGAGCAATTCGCGCGCATCGTAGTAAATGGGCATCCAAATTTTGCTCATGGCTGCGAGCATACTGACGACAAGGATCGCTGAGAAGACCCACTGCTGCCCGGTGAGCACGATTGCGCCAACAGCGACTTCGTGCAGCACCAGCGCCGCATACGTTAGCGCGGCGATGCTGAAGCCAAGCACACCGATCAGCTTGCTCAGGCGAGCAAGCTGGGCATTCAGTGGAGTAATTTCGTCCGTATCGCCAGTCGCTTCGCGGGCGATTTCGCCGATCTTGGTGGCGTTGCCGACGGCGCTGACTTCGAACATGCCGTGACCATCAACCACCATCGTGCTGCGGAAGACGCGGTCATCGGCAAAGACTTGATCCTGCGTATCGGCGCTGCGCTTGCTGATGACCTTGTGAATCGGCATCGATTCCCCTGTCAGCAACGCCTCGTTGACTTGGAGCGATACTGCCTCCCGAATCCAGCCGTCGGCGGGGAGTTCGTCGCCCGCCTCGATCAGCGCCAGGTCACCGACGACGAGGTCTTTACGCGGAATAACCGAGTAAGCGCCGCTTCGAATCACATTGGTCGGCGCTTCGTCGTTGACGGTGTTGCGCACTTCAAACTCTTGCTGTGCCCGATATACATTGACAAACGCAAGGGGGGTCGCCAGCAAAATCGCAATAACGACCGCAATCCCTTCGGCGTAGTGTCCATCCACCGCGCCGACGATGATCGTGATCACCGCCGCGATGATCAAAATACGAATAACGGGGTCGTCGAATTTCTCTAGATACAACTTCCACCAAGGGTCGCGCGCTGGTGGGGTCAAGACATTGGCGCCGAATCGGGCGCGACTTTCCTCGACCTGCTGCGGCGTCAAGCCGGCATGTTGCAAGACTTCATCTTGAATGTCCGTGTCCGTGACAGCCATTATTACTCGCTGATTATCTTTAGAATCACGATTAGGTGAATACCGCTGAGGGTATTTCGGTAGAATCTCGCACAAAAGTGCGGTTCGTTTTATTCTATAACAGCTAGGGATATGATTCCCCCCATTTTTTGGGGGGAGTGCCCCAACACTCCGCCGCGCCAGCCCTAAAAACTACAATACGTAAATGCGAGGTTTGAAGCGGGTTAATTCGAGGTTTGTCCTACAGGTCAGGGGCACACAGCCGTGCCCCTTGACCTAAAATCATGCACTGGGACGGCGTGCTTCAACGACGACCCAATCGCCCTGCTGCCGCCGCGCATAGGGTTCAAGCCCGGTACGACGCAGCGCCGTTTCGACGTCGTCGGCTTGATCGGCGATGATGCCGCTGAAGATCGCCAGCCCGCCGGGGCGCACGACCTCGCCCAGATGTTGATCGCACATAGCGATGATGATGCGCGCGAGGATATTGACGAGGATCAAGTCAAACTGCTGCGCCGACCCGACGACCGTGTCGAGGCTGCCCTGCTGGACCGTGATCGCTTCCGCCGCGCCATTCTGCTTGGCGTTATCCTGTGCCGCCTCGACCGCGATAGCATCGGTGTCGAGCGCAAGGACGTGTCCCGCACCCAGCTTCGCCGCCGCAATCGCCAGAATGCCCGACCCTGTACCAAGATCAAGCACCTGCGCGCCGGGGACGAGCAAATCTTCAGTCGCTTCGAGACAGAGTTGCGTCGTCGGGTGCGTGCCTGTGCCGAACGCCATGCCCGGATCGAGCGCGATCTCCACGTCGTCTGGCTGAAGCTCGATCTCCGTCCAGAGCGGGCGGATCAGCAAGCGTTTGCCAATTCGCACCGGATGGTAATGCACCTTCCACGCTTCCGCCCAGTCCTTCTCCTCGACGATTTTGTAAATCGGCGTGGGCATCGGATACATCATGTTCATGTAGCCGAGCGCGCTTTCGAGCTTGGCTTTGGTTTCTTCGGCTAAAGCGTCTTCAGGGATATAGGCGCGCACCGCTAACTGCGTGGCAGGCGGAATTTCATCCTCATCCAGCTTATCGGGCGGGATACCTTCATGTTCGACGGCGACGCCCTGATAGCCGTAGCGCTGCAAGATTTCGGCGGTGGCTTCAGCGGCTTCGCCGTCCACACGCAGGGTCACTTCAATCCAACGTGGCATAACTCCCCCTATCAGAAACACGTAGGGGCGAGTTTGAAACCCGCCCCTACAAGACCAATCTCCGCTGAGAACGCTACTGCTGCTCGCCCGCGAAGAAATCCATCACGCGGTCGAAGAAGCCTTTGCCATTGCGCTGCGGCGTCACTTCGCCACCCATCGTCGCCGCCAGCTTCTCGAATAGCAAGCGCTGTTCGTCGGTCAGCTTGATCGGCACATCGACCTGCACGTAAACCATTTGATCGCCGCGCCCGGAGTTCGAGCCGTCGCTGCGCAGACGCGGAATACCCTTGCCGCGCAGCCGGAAAACCTTGCCGGTCTGCGTGCCCGCTGGAATGGCGAGTTCGACATCGCCATCGACCGTCGGGATGTTCAGCTTATCGCCTAACGCCGCCTGCGCGATATTGATGCTGATGTCGAGGATAATGTCGTTGTCTTTGCGCTTGAAGAATTCGTGCTCGCTGACGTGAACGACGACGTACAGGTTGCCTTGCGGCGCGCTGTGCTCGCCCGCGTCGCCTTCGCTGCGAATCTGGATTTGCAAGCCTTCACGGACACCGGGCGGCACCTGCACCGAAAGCACCGCTTTG